>JANMSH010000259.1:0-5889 GCA_031389105.1 Hyphomicrobiales bacterium | reverse complement strand
GGTGCTGCTGCTCGACGAGCCTCTGTCCAATCTCGATGCTAAATTGCGCGAGGAAGCCCGCGCGTGGCTGCGCACGCTCATTGTCACGTTGGGCCTTTCGGCGATCCACGTCACCCACGACCAGGTCGAGGCGATGGCGATCGCCGACCGCGTCGTGCTGCTCGACGGCGGCGTCGTGGCGCAGAAAGGCCCGCCGACGGCGCTCTACAACGAGCCGGCAACTTTGTTCACGGCCGAGTTCATGGGTACTAACAACCGGCTCGACGGCCCGCTGCTCGACATGTCGGGCGGCTACGCCACTCTGGAAGTGTTCGGCGAACGAATCACCGGCCTGGCGCGCACGACATCGTCAGCCGGCGCCAAAGCCGTCGGCATCGCTCGGATCGAGAAGATGCGCTGCGCGTCCGGACCCGGGCCCAACCGGCTGAAAATGGAGCTCAAGGCGCCGATGTATCTCGGCGAGCGCTGGGAGCTTGTGTTCACCCGCGAGCATCTTACAGTGCGGACTTACGCTGCGGCGCCGCTTCAGCCCGGCGACCACTATGTCGAATTTCCGAAAGAGGCGCTCTGGGTGTTTTGATTCATGTCCGACCTGCACGGCGTCTTTCCCTATCTCGTCTCCCCGATCGACACACAAGGCCGCATCCTCACCGATGTGCTCGGCCGGCTGTCCAACGATCTCATCAAGGCCGGCGTGCATGGACTGACGCCGCTCGGCTCGACCGGCGAGTTCGCTTATCTCAACCGCGAGCAACGGCAGACCGTGGTGCAGACGACCATCGAGGCCGCCAACAGGCGCGTGCCGGTCATCGCCGGCTTGGCATCGACATCGACCGCCGATGCTGTCGAGCAAGCGAAGAATTATCAGAAGCTCGGTGCCGACGGCATCCTCGCCATCTGCGAGGCGTACTTCCCGCTCAAGGACGGACAGGTCGAAAGCTACTTCCGCGCCATCGCCGATGCGGTCGATATTCCGGTCGTACTCTACACCAATCCGAATTTTCAGCGCAGCGATCTGACGCTCGACGTGATCGCACGGCTCAGCGAGCATCCGCGCATCCGCTACATCAAGGACGCCTCGACCAATACCGGCCGGCTGCTGTCGATCATGAATCGCGCACCGAACATGAAGGTGTTCTCGGCCTCGGCGCATATTCCGGCTGCCGTGATGCTGATCGGCGGCGTCGGCTGGATGGCTGGCCCCGCCAATATCGTGCCGCGACAGAGCGTGCGGCTTTACGATCTGTGCCGTGCGCAGAAGTGGCCGGAAGCGATGAAGCTTCAACGTGAACTTTGGCGCATCAATGAGGCCTTCGCCCGCTTCAATCTCGCAGCGTGCATCAAGGCCGGCTTGCAGATCCAGGGCTACGACGTCGGCGATCCAGTGCCGCCGCAGGCAACCTTGAGCGCCGAGGACCGCAAGGCGGTCGAGGCTATTCTGGCCGCGCTGCCGTAAGGCCCGCGGTACCACCGGCCACCTAATGTTAACGATTCCTTGCTAATTGGGCGCGATGGCCTTGCCGTCGCTCGCATCCCCGCCGCCGGCGGACGAACCCGTGGACGGTTCCGGGAACGCCGCGGCATCTCCACTGGCGCGCGCGTGGGCGCGCATCAAGGCCATCCTCGCCAACAAAAGCGACTCGCGGCTGGCGCAACTGCTCGCCGGCAAAGCCTTCCTCGTGCGCGTTGCCAGCGCGGGCCTCGCACTCGTCTCCCAAGTGCTCCTCGCCCGCTGGATGGGTTCTTTCGAATTCGGCATCTTCATCTATGCCTGGACCTGGGTGCTGATGATCGGCGCGCTGTCCGACCTCGGCCTCTCGTCGGCGGCGCGGCGCTTCATTCCCGAATATGCCGAGCACAAGGCTTTCGACCGTCTGCGCGGCTTTCTCTCCGGCTCGCGTTGGCTGTCGTTTGCCATCGCGACGGCGATTGGCGCGATTGGCGCGCTCGGCGTCTGGCTACTGTCGGCGCATCTCGATCAGTACTCCGTGGCGCCGCTCTACCTCGCCTGCATGGTGATTCCGATTTACGGTCTTGTGCAAACGCAAGCCGGCATCGCGCAGTCCTACGAATGGCCCAATCTCGCATTGATGCCGTTCTTCGTCTGGCGCCAGCTCGCCATGACCGCGCTAATGGGCGCAGCCTATTTCATGGGTGCGGCCACCAGCGCGGTGATCGCGATGATCATTGCCGCCGTCACGACCTGGGGAGTGACGCTCGGGCAGATGATCGTGCTCAACCGCCGCCTAAAGGCGAAGGTGCCCGCCGGTCCGAAGCGTTACGAGCCGCAGGCCTGGATCGCGACCTCGTTCCCGATCTTTATCGTCGAAGGCTTCTACCTGCTGCTGACCTATGTCGACATCCTCGTGCTTGAGCATTACCGCTCGCCCGACGAAGTCGCGGTCTACTATGCCGGCGCGCGCTTGCTGGCGATTGTTGCTTTCGTCTATTTCGCCATCGCCGGCGCGACGACCCATAAGTTCACCGAGTATCACATCAGCGGCGACAGCAAACGGCTGGCATCGTTCTTCGCCGAGACGGTCAAGTGGACATTCTGGCCGTCGCTGCTGGTCTGCGCGCTCATCCTCGCTTTCGGCAAGCCGCTGCTCGGTCTGTTCGGCGATAACTTCGGACAGGGTTATACGGTGATGTTCATTCTGTCGGTCGGCATGATGGCGCGCGCCGCGGTCGGGCCGGCGGAAAGGCTGCTGAACATGCTGGGCGAACGCAAGCAATGCGCCGCGATCTACGCCGGGGCTTTCGCGATCAACCTGGTGCTCTGCATCATCCTGATCCCGCGCATGGGCATCGAAGGCGCCGGCGTCGCCACGTCGAGCGCGCTGGTGATCGAATCGATCCTGCTGTACCTGGTCGCCAGACGCCGCCTCGGCTTCCACGTCTTCATCATGGGCGGCGGGCGGGCTTAAGCCCTCTCCCGTAACAACCGCCTGATCACCTTGCCGGTTGTTGTCATCGGCATATCGTCGATGAAGGCGACCTCGCGCGGATATTCGTGGCCCGACAGCCGCGTCTTGACAAACGTCTGTATCTCGGCGGCGAGCGCATCGGACGGCGCATAATCCTTCTTGAGCACGATGAACGCCTTGACGATTTCGGTGCGCAGCGGATCGGGCTTGCCGACCGCGGCGGCGAGCGCCACCGCCGGATGGCGGATCAAGCAATCCTCGATCTCGCCGGGGCCGATGCGAAAGCCCGATGACGAGATCACGTCGTCATCACGGCCAACGAAAGTGAAATAACCTTCATCATCCATCACGCCCTGGTCGCCGGTGGTCATCCAGTCGCCGATGAACTTGTCGCGCGTCGCTTCCGGCTTGCCCCAGTAGTTCAGGAACATCACCGGGTCCGGTCTTTGCACGGCAATTTGCCCAACCTCGCCGGGCTTCAACCGCTCCCCGTCCGCGCCGATGACCGCGACGACATGCCCCGGCACCGCCTTGCCCATGGAGCCGACCCGCAACATGCCGAGCTGGGCGCAGGCGCCGACCACAAGATTGCATTCGGTCTGGCCGTAGAACTCATTGATCGTCAGATCGAACGCTGACTTGCCCCACTCCAGCGCCTCGACGCCGAGCGACTCGCCGCCCGAGGCGATGCTGCGCAGCTTGAAATCGTAACGGCCGCGCGGGCTCGGCGCCGCCCGCATCATCCGCAACGCGGTCGGCGGAATGAACGCGTTGCGGACGTTCGCCGCCTGCATCAATGCGAAAGCCTCATCCGGATCGAATTTGTCGAACTTGCGCGCCACCACCGGCACGCCGTGATGCAGGCTCGGCAGCAGCACGTCGAGCAATCCGCCCGCCCAGGCCCAGTCGGCGGGCGTCCAGTAGCTGTCGCCGTTTTGCGGGAACGGATAATGCGGCAGTTCGGCGCCGGGGATATGGCCCAGCAAAACGCGATGGCCGTGCAGCGCGCCTTTCGGCTGCCCGGTGGTGCCAGAGGTGTAAATCATCATTGCCGGATCGTCGGCGCCGGTGTCGACAGCCGCTAAATCTGAAGACGCGCGCGCCAATAATTCGGGAAAGCTGCCAGCGCCGTCAGCAGGGCCATCAATCGACAACACGCATGTCAGGTCCGGCGCCTGGTCGCGCACCTCGGCCAGCTTGGCGATGCCTTGGGCATTGGTCAGCAGCGCCTTGGCGCCGGAATTCTGCAAGCGATACGATAGGGCATCCGGCCCGAACAAAATCGCGATCGGCAGCGCGATCGCGCCGAGCTTGTAGATTGCGATATGAGCGGCCGCGACTTCCGGCGCCTGCGGCAGGAAAATCGCGACGCGGTCGCCGGGTCGAACGCCGTGCGCGCGCAGCACGTTGGCGAGCCTGTTGGAGGTCTCTCGCAGCCAGCCAAAGGTGATCTTGTCTTCGCGGCCATCCGCATGGACGTGCAGAATTGCGAGGCGGCTGGGGTCGAGCGCGGCCCATTTGTCGCAACAGTCGACGCCAATGTTGTAGCGCGCCGGAATATTCCAGCGGAACTGACGATAAAGCTGATCGTAGTCGCGAACTCTGCCCGGCATCGCGGCGGCAGGCTAGTCAGTCAACGCCGTGAGGTCTAGCCTTGCTAACGCTTGCCGTCTTCCGGCTCGGCCAAAATCAGTGCCCAATAAACCTTGTACTTGGACGCCGGCGTATAGACCGCGGCGATGCCCATGCGGGTCGCGCCCTTGAGCTGCATGTTGGCGCGGTGCGGCGGCGAATCGCGCCAGCCGGAAAACGCCTCGGCCAGGGTGTGATAACCGGCGCTGATGTTCTCGGCCGCGGTCTTGGCGTTGTAGCCCGAGGCCCTCAGCCGCCCCACAAACGGCTTGCCCGCATTGTGGTCCAGCTTGTCGCGCTTGGCCATCACCTCGGCCTGCGCCGCGGCCAGCCGCGTCAATTCCGGATCGAGCGTCACCGCGGGCAGCCTGTTATTGCCGCGATACTCCGAGATCATCGCGGCGGCGGCGGAATCGTCGAGCCGCGCGCCGGGCTGCGCCAGACTGCGATAGAAACTCGGCTGTTCCTTCGGCACGGTATTGTCGATGCCGGCGCAACCGGCGAGCAGGAACAAAGCGGACAGCCCGGCAAGGGAACCAAAGGCGCGGGCTGGCTTCATTACAGTCTCCGAATCGAGGAACTTGGCGCCACACGCTGGCAATACACCGTGGCCGAACGGTGATGAATCGGGACCGGCAATGCACTGGCGCTCCCGGCTTTGCTCCACTAACATTCGGCCAACAACAAGCCATTAATCGTCATCCAAGGAGGACTGCCACATGTCTACCACTCCTGCCCCCCGCACGCCGGGCGCCGTTCGCGCCGCCGAAGGCGAGTACGTGTTCGACCTCGGCACCGTTCAGAAAATTCAGGGCGGACCCGACTATTCGACGGCGCACGGGCCGTGCGTCGAGGGCGACCGCATCATCGTCGGCCTCATGCGCATGAAAGCCGGTACCGGCGCGGTGCTGCATTCACATCCGAATGAGCAATGGGTCTACATTCTGGAAGGCACCTTCCAGGCCACCATTGGCGGCAAGAAATGCGATGCCCCGGCCGGCTCGGTCGTCTACATCCCCGCCAACACACTGCATGACGGCCGCGCGACGCCTGACGCCGATGTCGTGTTCTTCACCTGCAAAGACGCCTCGTACGGCTTGCAAGGTATCAAAGCCGCCTGATCAACCGCGAAACGGAGCCACTGAAGCTCCGCCGTGAAACATTCCTTGGGAGGAAAACAATGAAACATCTGAGCCTGCTGTCTGCCGCCTGCATCGTGACCGGTCTTGTCGCCGGTATCGCCTCCGCTTCGGCGCAGGACAAGTACCCCAGCCGCCCGATCAAGGTGCTGGTGCCTTACGCGCCGGGCGGCGCTACCGACATCACCGCC
>JANMSH010000379.1:0-3669 GCA_031389105.1 Hyphomicrobiales bacterium | reverse complement strand
CGATGGCGGCCGGCGTATTCGGCTATCTCGGCTACGACATGGTGCGGCTGATGGAAGAGCTGCCGCCGGCCAATCCCGATCCGATCGGCATTCCCGACGCGGTGCTGGTGCGGCCGACCATCATCGTCGTGTTCGACACGGTGAAGGACTCCATCACTATCGTCACGCCCGTGCGGTCTGAGAGCGGCGTCGACGCCAAGACGGCGCTGACGCGCGCCGTCGAGCGCCTGTCCGGCGTCGTCGACAGCCTCGACCGGCCGCTCGACAAGTCGCTGGCCGAATACGACGAAGGCCCGCTCGACGTGGAGCCTCAATCCAACACCCCGCCGGCCGAATACAGAGCGATGGTGCTCAAGGCCAAGGACTACATCGCGGCCGGCGACGCCTTTCAGATCGTACTGGCGCAACGCTTCGAGGCGCCGTTCACGCTGCCGCCGTTCTCGCTCTATCGCGCGCTGCGGCGAACCAATCCGTCACCTTATCTCTACTTCCTCGACTTCGGCAGCTTCGCCGTCGCAGGCTCCAGCCCGGAAATTCTGGTCAAGGTGGCCGGCGACAAGGTGACGATCCGCCCGATCGCCGGCACGCGCGCGCGCGGCGCCACGCCTCATGAGGACAAGGCGCTCGAAGTGGAACTGCTCGCCGATCCGAAGGAACGCGCCGAGCATCTGATGCTGCTCGATCTCGGCCGCAACGATGTCGGCCGTGTCGCGCGGATCGGTACTGTCACCGTCACCGATCAGTTTTTCGTCGAACGCTACAGCCACGTCATGCACATCGTCTCCAACGTCGAGGGCAGACTGCGGCCCGATTGCGATGCGCTCGATGCGCTGGCCGCCGGATTTCCCGCCGGCACCGTGTCGGGGGCGCCGAAAGTGCGCGCCATGCAGATCATCGACGAACTGGAAAAGGAAAAGCGCGGGCTTTATGCCGGCTGCGTCGGCTACTTCTCCGCCGCCGGCGAGATGGATACCTGCATCGTGCTGCGCACCGCGCTGGTGAAAGACGGCACCATGTATGTGCAGGCCGGCGCCGGCATCGTTGCGGATTCCAACCCCGACAGCGAGCAGCAGGAATGCGTCAACAAAGCCAAGGCGCTGTTCCGCGCAGCCGAAGAAGCGCGTAGATTTGCCAGCGCCGCCAAACGCGGCCAGTAACGCGGAGACCGCCGCATGGGTCACGATCACGATCATTTGCACGACGCAAAGTGGAAACACGACGGCGTGCGCGTCATTCCCGGCAACTCGCTCGATCCCAACACCGCGCAAACGCCGGGCATGGACCGCAAGGCCGCGATCAACGCCGCCCGCGTCGGCGCGCAGAAGCTCTGGGCCGGTACCGTTCACATTCATCCCGACGCCAAGACGGGCGCGCACCATCACGGCGCGCTGGAAAGCGTGATCTTCGTGGTGTGGCAAGGCGCGCATGCGCTGGGGCGAGCATCTCGAATTCACCGCCGAGGCGGGTCCCGGTGATTTCATCTTCATCCCGCCTTATGTGCCGCATCAGGAAATCAACGCCAGCCGCGACGAAGTGCTGGAATGCGTGCTGGTGCGTTCGGACAACGAGGCCGTGGTCGTCAATCTCGACATCGAGCCGATCGAGAAGCCCGAAAACGTGCGGTGGATCGACCCGATCCATAAGGCTTGAGCGCGCTAACGCTGGTTCCGCCTCGCCTTGACCCCCTTTCCCGGCCCCTCTAAGACCCGAATTGTGCTAGAGAAACGGCCGACATGATCGTTCTGATCGACAATTACGACAGTTTCACCTTCAACCTCGTCCATTACCTGGGCGGCTTGGGGGCGGACGTCGTTGTTCATCGTAACGACAAGATTTCTCCGGCCGAAGTGATGGCGCTGGAGCCGGACGGCATCGTGCTGTCGCCCGGTCCATGCACCCCGAACGAAGCCGGCATTTGTCTCGATCTCATCGTCAAGGCCGCGAGCACCGTGCCGATCCTCGGTGTCTGTCTCGGCCATCAGGCCATCGGGCAAGCGTTTGGCGGACATGTCGTGCGCGCGCCGGTGCCGGTGCATGGCAAGCTGTCCGAAATCAGCCACTCGAACTCGGGCGTCTTCCACGGCATCAACGGGCCGTTCAAGGCGACGCGTTATCATTCGCTGATCGTCGACCGCGCCACCATGCCCGCCACGCTGATCCCTAATGCGCAGACCGATGACGGCATGGTGATGGGCCTGATGCATGAGAGCCTGCCGGTGCACGGCGTGCAGTTTCATCCCGAGAGCATCGCCTCCGAGCACGGCCATCTGATGCTGAAGAATTTTCTCGAGCTGGCGGTGCAATGGAATTCGCATCGAGGACGGACGCCGCGCCCGGCGCCAAAGCGCGCGCCCGCGCACGCGAACGGTTGAGGCCATGGCCGACGATTTCAAAGCGCTCTTCGCCAAGGTCGCGACCGGGGCTTCCCTCACCCGCGACGAAGCAGCCGCTGCCTTCGACCGCATGATGTCGGGCGAAGCCACGCCGTCGCAGATGGGCGGCTTGCTGATGGCCTTGCGCGTGCGCGGCGAAACCGTCGACGAGATCACCGGCGCCGTCACCACCATGCGCGCCAAGATGCTGGGCGTGAAAGCGCCGGCCGATGCCATCGACGTGGTCGGCACCGGCGGCGATGCGTCGGGTTCCTACAACATCTCGACCTGCGCGGCCTTCATCGTTGCGGGCACCGGCGTGCCGGTCGCCAAGCACGGCAATCGCGCGCTGTCGTCGCGTTCCGGCGCTGCCGACGTGCTTGGCGCGCTCGGCGTCAAGATGGACCAAACGCCCGAGCAGGTTTCACGCTGTATCATTGAGGCCGGCATCGGCTTCATGTTCGCCCCCGCGCATCATCCGGCGATGAAGAACGTCGGCCCGACCCGCGTCGAGCTCGGCACCCGCACCATTTTCAACCTGCTGGGGCCCTTGTCCAATCCCGCCAGCGTCAAGCGCCAGATGATCGGCACGTTTTCAAAACACTGGATCGAACCGATGGCGCAGGTGCTCAACAATCTCGGCTCGGAAAGCGTCTGGGTCGTGCACGGCTCCGACGGGCTCGACGAGATCACCACCGCCGGGCCGACCAGCGTCGCGGAATTGAAGAATGGCAAGGTGCGGACCTTCGAGATTTCGCCGGAAGACGCCGGGCTGTCGCGCGTCAAGCCCGACGCGCTTAAAGGCGGCGATGCCAGCGAGAACGCCAAGGCGCTGCTCAACGTGCTGAAGGGCAAGAAGAGCGCGTTCCGCGACGTCGCTATCCTCAATGCCGCGGCGGCCTTGATCGTTGCCGGCAAGGCCGGCGATTTGAAAGACGGCGCCACGCTGGCGGCCAAATCGATCGATAGCGGTGAAGCCGAAGGTAGACTCGACCGGCTGATTGCGGTGTCGTGCGCGCCATGAAAACACGATGAGCGACATTCTTAAAAAGATCGAAGCCTACAAGCGCGAAGAGATCGCGGCGGCAAAGCGCGTGCGCTCGTTGGCCGATCTTGAGGCTGCGGCCAAAGCCTTGGCCCCGCCGCGCGGCTTCCTGAAGGCCATCGAGAACAAGGTGTCGGGCGGCGACTATGCGCTGATCGCCGAGATCAAGAAGGCCAGCCCGTCGAAGGGCCTGATCCGCGCCGAATTCGATCCGCCGAAACTTGCCAAGGCCTATGAGGCCGGCGGCGCGAC
>JANMSH010000342.1:0-16642 GCA_031389105.1 Hyphomicrobiales bacterium | reverse complement strand
ACCGGCCGGGCGGGCAAGAAAGGCGTCAGCGTTCTGCTGGTGCCGAATTCGCGCCGCCGCCGCGTCGAGATGATGTTCGATCAGGCCGGCATCGAGGCCGTCTGGGCCGCGGCGCCGCAGGCCGAAGAAATCCGCAAACTCGATCAGCAGCGCATGCTGCAGGACACGCTGCTCACCGACCCGTCGACCGAAGAGGATCTGACGCTGGCGCGCGCTTTGCTTGCCGAGCGGTCGCCTGAGGATATCGCCGCGGCACTAGCCAAGCTCTATCGCTCGCGGCTGCCGTCGCCGGAAGACATCCTCGATCCCGGTTCCGACCGAGGCCGGTCGCGCGACGATCGCGGCGAACGTGGGCGCGACGATGATCGTGCGGCCACGCCGGACTCGCGCGCGAAGCGGACGGGCTTTCGCAACAGCATGGCGGGGGGCAGCGTCTGGTTTCGTATCGGCGTCGGGCGCAAGAAGAACGCCGAAGCGCGTTGGCTGTTGCCCATGATCTGCCGCCGCGGCGGCGTCACGAAGCAGGACATCGGCGCGATCAGAATTTACGGCGACCACAGCGAGTTCGAGATTTCGGCGCAGGCGGCGGAGCAGTTTTCAATCAGCCTTAAACGGCCTGACAAAGAAGAGAACACCCGTATCGAACCGTTGCCCGGCGGCCCGCAAGGCGAGACTGCATCGCCAAAGCCAGTCGAGCATCAGGCGAGCCCCCCGGCGGCGCCCGATCGCGGCCCGCGCGAAAATCCGGGATTCAAGAAGAAACCGGACTACGCGAAAAAGCGCGACTTCCATGGCAAAAAACATCGTCCCGACCACAAGCCCGCGCATGGCGGGCCGCCGCGTCGTGAAGGCACGTTCAAACCCGCGTTCGGCAAGAAACCCAAAAAGAACAAGTTTCACGGCTGAGATGTCTCTGCTTTCGGCGCGCTTTACGGAGACGGACCGATGATGAAATCAACGCTGATGGCCGTGGGGTTGCTCACCGCCACCTCCGCCGCCTTGGCGCAGGAGCCGGCGGTGCGCGGCCGCGCGCTGCTCGAAGAAAACTGCGCGACCTGCCACGCCATCGGCAAGGCCGGTGACAGTCCGCGCCCCACTGCGCCGGCGTTCCGCAGGCTGAGCAACAGCTTCGACCTCGATCAGTTTCAGCGGCATCTCATGGGCGGCCTGCTGACCGGCCATCCCGACATGCCGGCGTTCAAGTTCAATGAAGACGATGCCCGCGCGGTCGTGGCCTATTTACGTTCGATCCAGGAATAGCGCGCTTTCAATTGAAACTTTAGTCGCACTGGGGCTTTAACTCTCCAGGAGGCGACCATGCAAAAATCACAAAAGCCCACGGCTTTGGTCGTGGAGGACGATGCAGACCAGCGCGAGCTGGTGAGCACTCTCCTCGAAGAGTGCGACATGGCCGTCATTCAATGCGACACGGCGGAATCGGCGGAAGCCGTGCTGGAAAGAGTCGGGGAGAATCTTTCGATGATCTTCACCGACGTCAATCTGGCCGGCGAAATGAACGGAGCGGAACTCGCGGAGCTCGCCAAGTCGCGATTCCCCGACATGACCGTGATCGTGACGTCCGGCAGCGATGCGCCCGCGCTACCGGCCGGCGCCATGTTCCTGCAGAAGCCGTGGAAGGCGCTCGATATCCTGCGCGAAGCCGAGCGCTCGTTTCATTGAGCTAGCGTTCGCTACCGGTCGATCTCAATCTCATCGCCCTTGGCGCGCGACACGCAGATCATGATGGTGTCGGCCTTCTCGTGCTCGGCCAGCACCAGATCGCGATGATCTACTTCGCCCGCCAGCAGCTTGGTGCGGCAGGTGCCGCATGTGCCGGTCTCGCATGAACTCGGTACGTCGAGGCCGTGATCGCGCAACGCCTCGAGAATCGTCTTGGTCACCGGCACATCGATGACGTCGCCTGAGCGCGCCAGCTTCACCTTGAACGCTCTGTCGGTCGGCTTGTGCGTTTCGGCATCGCTGAAGGCTTCGAAATGCACCGCCGCCGACGACCAGTGATCGGTTATCATGCGCACCGCTTCCATCAATGGCCGCGGCCCGCAGCAATACAGATGCTCGCGGTTTTTCCGCTCCGCCAGAATCGGCTTGAGATCGAGCGAGCGTGCCGGATCGCCATAGTCGTAGTGAATGGTGACCTTGTCCTTGAATTCGGGGGAGCTGAGTTCGTTGCGAAATGCTGTCGTCTCCGGCGAGCGTGAGCAATAGAACAGGCGAAAGCGTTTTGCCTCTGCCTGCACCTGGCGGATCATCGCCATGATCGGCGTGATGCCGATGCCGCCGGCCACGAACAGGAAATCCTGCGCACGCGGCGGCAATTCGAAATCATTGACGGGTGCTGCCACCGTCAGTTCGTCGCCGGCTTTCACATTGTCGATAAGATTGCTGGAGCCGCCGCGGCCATTGGCCTCGCGCTTGACCGCGATCGTGTAGCGGTCGCGCTCGGCCGGATCGTTGCACAGTGAGTATTTTCGCAGGAGCCCGTTCGGCACTCGGATCGCGATGTGCGCGCCGGCTGTAAACGGCGGAAGCTGTTGCCCGCCGGGTTCGCGGAATTCCAGCAGATGAATGCCGTCGGCGATTTTCTCGTGGCGCGTCACGCGCAACGGCATCATTGGCGGCGATTCATATCCGCTCATCGCAATCAGCGCGCGCCGCTGGCGCGTTCGACCGGCGCCGGTGCCGTCGCCGCGGCAACCGGCGCTTCCTTTGCCGTGAGCGCACCGTAGGCATCGGCCAAGCCTGCGCCGAACATGGGATCATGACCCGGTGCGCCGAGATCCTTGGCGGTTGCCAGCAGAACGCCGCGAGCCTGGTCGGGCGTCATGCCGGGTGTGCGTTCGAGCATCAGCGCGACGATGCCGCTGACGACGGCTGCGGCGTGCGACGTGCCGGACGACACTTCGTAGCCGCCGTCGGGGATCGCGACCATGATCTGCGCGCCTGGCGCCGCCACGGCGATGTAGCTGCCGCGATTGGATTGCTCGAACAATTTGTCGTCGGCGTCGGTCGCGCTCACCGCGATCACGTTTGGATCGGCGGCAGGATACAGCGGCGCCGATTTCGCGCCTTCATTGCCGGCGGCCGCCACCAGCACGATGCCTTTCTTACGCGCGGCTTCGAGGCTGCGGCGGATGGCCGGATCGGACGGTCCGGCAAAGCTCATGTTGATGACGCGCGCGCCGTTGGCCGCGGCCCAGTCCAGGCTCTTGAGAATATTGAACGTCGATCCCTCGGCGGTTTTGCCGGCGGGATTGAAGGCGCGGATCGCGAGAATACGCGCACCCGGAGCGGCGCCCATCAGTTTGCCATGGGCCGCGATCAGTCCGGCCATCGCGGTGCCGTGCTTGTGCGCCGTCATTGGTGCGCCTGTCGCGTCATAGGTGAGCGCGATTGAACCAGCGAGGTCGGGATGCGTGACGTCGATACCGGAATCGATCACCGCGACCAGGACGTTGTCGCCTTTGGCTATGCCATGCGCCTGCGTCAGCCGAAGCTTGGCGCGCTGGTATTGCAGCGGATCGTCGTCGGTAACGGCCGCGGGCACGCTCTGCTGCAACTTGAACAGATAATTCGGTTGCGCCGAGGCGACGCGCGCGTCGCCTTCGATGGCGCGTATGGCCCGGGGTACGGTGATATCGTTGGGCACGCGCCAGCGATACAGCGTCGTGCCGGTTAGTTGGAAGGGCTGCGATTCCAGCCGCGTCAGGCGGAAGCGCGTCTGCAACGCGCTGATCTGCGCCGGGCTGACGCTGGTCGGAATTTCGAGCACGACTTCGTCGGGCACCATGCGCTGCTCGCCGGCCGGCGGCACGCCGCTCGGACGGTTGCGCGTCGTGCGTTGCTGCGGTTGCTGTTGCCGCGGGGCTTGCCGGCCCTGCCGGGGCATATCGATAACGGGATCGTCGACAACCTGTCCGCCCGCAGGCGGGATCATGCCGGGGATCGCCAAAAGCACACCGGCCGCGCCGAGCCCGGCGCCAAAACCACCACCGAATCCGCCGCCGCCACCTCCTCCGCCACCGCGATGGCCACCGAAGCCGCCGCCGCCGGAATTACCGCCGCCATTGCGGCCGCCGCCAGCCATGCCATCGCCGCGCGGACCGGTGGGCTGGCCCGGATTGGCCATGCGCGGATTGTTCGGTGTGAAGCGGGGATTGACGTTGGTCGGCGTCATGCGCGTGGCGTTAGGCACGAAGCCGGGCACGACCGTATTTTTTCCGGCCGCGGGCGTCATTCTTTGAAACTTCGGATTGTTGTTCTGCGCCGAGGCGCCGGCGAGCATTGCGACCGATAGCGCGGTCGCGGCGAACACCGATAGAGCAAGCTGCTTGCGCATGACGCGTCTCCGGTTCAAACCGAATGTGATACTGTCACTCGGTGGTGGCGATGAAGCCGACGATCTTGTCCGCCTGAAGTTTCTTGACCAGCGCGGCTAGGTCCGCTTTCGGCACCCCCGTCATCGAGACACGGACCTTATAGAGTCCGCCGGGCATCGGACCGTCGGCGATCGCCAGTTTGTTGGCGGCGAGGAACTTGGTGACGTCGTCCTGGCTGGCCTGCGGGGCAAAGCGGATCAGCGTGAAGGCGCCGACGCCGGGGTCTTTCGAAGACGTCGACGCGGTCTGATAGCCGCTGGTATTAGTTTCCTTGATCATCACGCCGGCGATGATGCCGGCCTGCAGCAGGATGGCGAGCACGGCGGCGCCACCGGCGTAAGCCAGCGTGCGCGGCGACAGGCCGGCGAAAAATTCCGTCACCCGCGCGCCGAGGTTGAGCGACATGCCGGGCGTGCGCGCCGGTTCGGCGTCGATCTTGGTGAACAGCTTTTCCATGGCGTGCGCCGACGGCGCGCCCAAGGTCTCGTTGAGATGAATGGTTTCGCCGAATTCATCGCGCACCAGCGCGTAACGGCGGGCGAGTTCGGGATCGCTGGCCAGCGCGTCCTCGACCCGCCGCGCATCGCTGCGGCTCAAGGTGCCGGCTGCATGCCACGGCAGCAGCTCTTCGATGTCGCTTTGCGTTTCTTTGTCTATCGTATTCATGGCCAACCTCGATCGATCCCTTGTTCTTTCAGCAGCTCGGACAATTTCTTGCGCGCGTAGAACATGCGCGTCTTCACCGTCGCTTCCGGGATACCGACGATCCCGGCCACTTCTTCCACCGACTTCTCGTGGTAGTACACGAGGTCGATGATCTCGCGGTGCTCGGCCGACAACGCGGTCAGACATTTGCGCAGCAGCGCGCCTTTGTCCTTCTTCGCCAGCGTGGTTTCCGGATCGTCGGAGTCGTCCTCGATCTGCTCCGCCGTCTCGTCGTCCAATTCCGCTTCCGACCGGCGCCGCAGCGTCGACAGCGCCTTGAACCGGGCGATACTCAACATCCAGGTGGAGACAGCCGAGCGGCCCTCGAATTTTCCGGCTTGCCGCCAGACATCGAGAAACACCTCGCTGATCAAGTCCTCCGCCGTCGCTTCGTTTCGCACCAGACGCAACACGAACCGGTACACACGAACATGATGCCGTGCGAACAGCACCTGCATGGCGAGCCGGTCACCGCCAGCGATCCTTACGATGAGAACTTCGTCCGTCGTCGTTTGCATCGCTACGCTAATCGGCTCGTGTGAGTAGGTCGTTCGGGACGACGGAGTGGTTCAAGCAAAAACGAAGAAATTCGCCCGACCGGCCCGGCCATTGGGCAGGTTCCTTAGTTTCCCCCGTTAAGGCGCAGAGGGGCAAGCCGAAGCCGGCCGAATACCCGGTATTCGAGGCTTTTTGCCTAAAAATGAGTGTCGGCGATGCAAAGAGAACATTTCCGGGGATGGCGTGAACCTTTCCGGGGCAGGCCGCGACCCATGGGCAGGATGTGAGAACGCACATCCATCAAACAGGAGAGACCGCCATGTTCCGCAAATTGATCCTCGCCCTCAGCGCCACTGCCGCCCTCGGCGCCGCAGCCCTCGCTCCCACCGCCGCCTCCGCCTGGGGCTACGGCCATCACGGCCACCGCCATCACGGCTGGCACGGTGGGTTCGGCTTCTACGGCCCGACCTACATCGCCTCGTCCCCGACCTGCTACCGCGTCCAGCGCGTCGTCGAGACGCCCTATGGCCCGCGCGTCCGCCGCATCCTGGTCTGCAGCTAATCCCGCAGTCCTTGGCTTCGAGATTGCCCCGGCCTCGCAACAGCGGCGCCGGGGCTTTCTTTTTGCGCGAATCCGGCATGTTATGTCGCGCCAAAAAACACAAGAACAAGGTGAACGATGCTCGACGGCTTCAAGCGTCAGGATATCCAGACCAGCGGCGCGCGGATCGTAACCGTCACCGGTGGCAGCGGGCCGCCGCTGCTGATGATGCACGGCAATCCGTTCACGCATCTCAACTGGGCCAAGGTCGCGCCGGCGTTGGCCAAGGAATTCAGCGTGGTCCTGACCGATCTGCGCGGCTACGGCGATTCCGAAAAGCCGCCGGGTGGCGACGATCATTCAGGCTATTCGTTCCGCGCCATGGCGCAAGACCAGGTCGAGGTGATGGCGGCGCTTGGGCACGATAAATTCTGCGCCGCCGGTCATGACCGAGGGGCACGCGTGCTGCACCGCATGTGCCTCGATCATGCCGGGAAGGTGTTGCGCGCGGCGATCATGGACATCATCCCGCAGCATTACCTCTACAACAACATCACGCAGGAATGGGCGACGTTTTCCTGGCACTGGTTCTTCAACCTGCAGCCGTCGCCGATGCCTGAGAAGATGATGGGCGCCGATCCCGACTGGTTCATCGAAAAGAAGCTGTCGAAAACCAAGCAGGGCCTGAGTTTCTTCGCGCCCGAAACGCTTGCCGAATACAAGCGCTGTTTCCGCAATCCCGAGACCATCCACGCGATCTGCGAGGATTACCGCGCCGGTGCCAGCATCGATCTCGTTCACGACGGCAAGGATTTCGACGCCGGGCGCAAGGTCGATTGCCCGACACTCATTCTATGGGGCGCGAGCGGCGGCGTCGGCCGCACCAAGCCGTCGCCCGGCGAAGTCTGGAAGAAATACGCCTCCAACATTGTTGCCGCTAAAACAGTACCAAGCGGACATTATCTGTCCGAGGAAGCGCCGGCCGAAACCACCGCGGCGCTGAGAGAGTTTTTTACGGCGAAATAGGTGCGTGCCGCGGCGCGATCCTTCTTCCCCAGAGGGGAGAGAGTTGGGGTGAGGGTGTCTAACTCTCGATAAACCGTAACCCCTCACCCGACGTGCTTTGCACGTCGACCTCTCCCAATGGGAGAGGTGAAGAGAAAGCGTCATGCCCCAACCGGACCCGGCGCGCTCAGAAAATTGTGCACGGCGTAATACAGCAGATGGCGGTTCTTGCCGTAGCCCGGGCTGTGCGCGGTCTGCGGTAGAATGACGAACTGGCGGTCGCCGTTCGGCAACTGGTGATAAAACTCGAGCAGGTCTTCGTTGGTCGAGTTGCCGTCGAACTCGCCGCGCAGCATCAGTACCGGCGACAATACTTTCTTAGGGTCCACGATCGGCAAATTCGCCGCCATGTCGAGATAGGTGCCGGTCGGAATCTGATCGCCGAATTTCATTTCCTCCGCGATCACCGCCTCCGCCACAGCCGGGTCGTAAGTCTGGGCATGCCCGTCGCGCGTGAAGATCGAGCGGATCATCGCGGCGTCGCGTTTGCGGCGCGTATTGGCGCGCAACTCGCCGATGCGCTTGCGCCGCCGTTCGATCTCGGCCGCGCCATCGCCTTTATAGGTGAACGCCGAAATCACCAGCCGGCCGACGCTTGCGGGCTGCGCCTGCGCAAAGGCGGCGGCGCGGATGCCGCCCGACGAGGTTCCGTAGAAATGCGCCTTCTGCTGTCCGGTCTCGTTCATCACGACCGGCATCGCCACTTTAAGATCCTCGACGCCGCTGGCGATATCGGAATTATTGCCGGACGAACCCGAATATCCGTAGCCGTCGTGGTCCATGGTCCAGACGTCGTAGCCGGTGCGCGCCAGCACGTTCATGAACGAGTATTCGCCCTTGCCCGGCACGCTGAGGTCGTAAGACGAGCGCGTCGAGTTCGACGAGCCGTGCACCAGGAACACAACCGGCTTGGCGGCTTCGCCCGGTTTCGGCGCGCCGACGCGCTTACGCCAGAGATTGAGCTTCACGCCGCCTTTATTGGCCCAATACTCCGAACTCCAGATGTCGCCGGCCGGTTCCGCAGCCGCTGCCGGCGTCACCACGCCGGACAACAGACCGGCGCCAATTCCGGCAGCTTTGAGAACGGTGCGGCGCGCCATTGTCTTGTTCTTGTCATGGTCGGTTTCGCTCATGGAACGTCACCTCCGAAGTGGATTTTGCTTGCCCGAATAAGCTACGGCCCTTTTCTCGTTAGAGCCGCCGGCGCATTATGCGGCAGTCTAGCAAATCGCCTCGGCGGAGGGCAGTCCACTCGCGCGGCGTTGAGAGTTCTGCTAGTTGATAAAAAATCGCGGAAAAATCGCGTATGTGGACGCGTGGCGCCGTGGGTCTCTGAGCCGGGGGCAGCGGGTCAATTCGGAGGAAAGATGCTCAAGTCGCTACGTGCCGTCGCGCTCTTTATCCAGAACAAAATCGGCTGGAATCGCATCGGGCTGCTGTTGAGCATCACCATCATCACCATCGCGGTGGTGGTGCTGGTCCGCATGCTGCGCCATATCCGAATCGAAGAAGTCTATGCCGGGTTGCGCGCGACCGACCCGTACCATATCGCCGCCGCGGCCTTGTTCGTCGCCGGCGGCTATTTCACATTGACCTTCTACGACTGGTTTGCCTTGCGCACGATCGGCCGCAAAAATATCCCGTATCGCATCGCCGCGCTCGCCGGGTTCACCAGCTACTCCATCGGCCACAACATCGGCGCGACGGTGTTTAGCGGCGGCGCCGTGCGCTACCGCATCTATTCATTTTATGGGCTGGACGCCGTCGAAGTCGCCAAGATCTGCTTTATCGCCGGCCTGACGTTCTGGCTCGGCAACGCCACAATGCTCGGCATCGGCATCACCATTCACCCGGAAGCCGCCGGCGCGATCGATCAACTGCCGGTCTGGGCGAACCGCATCATCGGCTTTACGCTGCTGGCTATTCTTGCAATCTACGTGGCTTGGGTCTGGGTCGCGCCGCGTGAGATCGGACGCGGCGAATGGAACGTGAAGCTGCCGGACGGACCGACGACGCTGATGCAGATCGTCATCGGTATCTTCGACCTCGGTTTCTGCGCCCTTGCCATGTACATGCTGCTTCCCGCGGAGCCGAATGTCGGCTTCATCACGATTGCCGTTATCTTCGTGTCGGCGACGCTGCTCGGCTTCGCCAGTCACGCGCCCGGCGGGCTCGGCGTGTTCGACGCCACCATGCTGGTGGCGCTGTGGCAATTCGACAAGGAATTGGTGCTGGCCGGCCTGCTCTTGTTCCGGCTACTTTATTATCTGGTGCCGTTCGCGCTGGCGCTGACCCTTCTGGGCATCCGCGAAATCATGCTCAGCATGCACGGTACGCGAAGCAAAGCGGAATTGACGGCGGTGACAACGGTGACCGCCCCGATCCGCACGGAGATAGACGCTAAAAAAACCGACGCCGGTTAACGAATGCCGACAGACGATGTCCGCCACTTGAATTGGCCGAGCCGGTTGCGCGGCGCGTGGCTGGCATTGTCCGGCGGGGCTGGCGGCGGCAACGGCACCGGCGGCGTGGTGCCGTATATCGGCCGCGGTGCTCCCCACCCGCAAGCGCGATTGATTGAATCGCTGATCGGCGGCTTGCCGGGGCCTGCCATCGTGCTCGATCGTGATGGCAGCGTCATTGCCTTCAACGAAGCGGCGACCATTTTGGCGCCGGCCTTGCGCCGTGGCGAGCCGGCCTTGATCAGCCTGCGCATGCCGGAACTGGTCGATGCGATCCGCCGCGCCGGCAAAAGGCGTGAACCGCAGCGGGTGGAATTCTTCGAGCGCGTACCGCTCGACCGCTGGTTCGAGGCTTTCGTGGTGCCGGTCAGGCTTAGCGGCGATCGTGGCCCGTCCGACATTCTGCTGATGACGTTCAACGATCTGTCGCCGCTGCGCCGGGTCGAGGAAATGCGCGCCGACTTTGTCGCCAATGCCAGCCACGAACTGCGCACGCCGCTGGCCGCGTTGCTCGGGTTCATCGAAACCTTGCAAGGGCCCGCCAAGAACGATCCGGCGGCGCGCGAAAAATTTCTCGCCATCATGCAAGGCCAGGCGACCCGCATGGCGCGGCTGATTGACGATCTGCTGTCGCTATCGCGCATCGAACTCAATGCGCATCTGCAGCCGAACTTAGCCGTCGATCTGGCGCCGATCGTGCGTCAGGTCGCCGACGGTTTGCAGACGCTGGCGCGCGACCGCGCCGTCGAGATCAACGTCACCACGCCGCAGGACGCTCTCATCGTGCTCGGCGACCGCGACGAGTTGATCCGCGCGCTGGAAAATCTGGTGGAGAACGCCCTGAAATACGGCGAGGCCGGCAAGCGCGTCGACATCACCCTGACCCGGGCGCAGACCCGCGCCGGCGGACCGGAGGCGAGGGTGGCGGTACGCGACTACGGGCCTGGCATCGCGCCGGAACATTTGCCGCGCCTCACCGAACGGTTCTACCGGGTCGACGTCGCCGACAGCCGCGCCCAAGGCGGAACCGGCCTCGGCCTGGCGCTGGTCAAGCATGTGCTCAACCGGCACGGCGGCAGGATCGCGATCGAGAGCATCTTGGGGCAGGGCGCCACCTTCATAATGCATTTGCCGTTACGCACCGGAGATTCCCCGCCCTCCAGCGAATTGTCTTAAAAATCATTGGGTTACGTTGTCATGTAACTGTCACCTAACATTTATAGAACGGTGACATGGGACGCCTAAGGCTGCACACGACTTCGGAAAGTCTCGCGTTAAAGCAACGAAAAAAACTCGTCCGAAGCCAGTCGTGGAGCGCGTCTTTAGTTCATCAGCGGTCGCCCGAGCGAATGGGCGCGGAGGCAGCGGACGGTGTGCCATTCGGGCACGCGTACGTCTTTGGCCGCAAACATGGAGAATCCCTTTGAAACATTGGACCACATTGGCAGCCGCCGGCTTGTTCGCCGTCGCCGCTATTGTTCCGGCCAACGCCATCGACATCTCGGGTGCCGGTGCCACATTCCCCTATCCGATCTACGCCAAATGGGCCGACGCCTACAAAAAGGAAACCGGTAACGGGCTGAACTATCAGTCGATCGGTTCCGGCGGCGGCATCAAGCAGATCAAGGCCAAGACCGTCACCTTCGGCGCCACCGACGCGCCGCTCACCGGCAAAGAACTCGACGAGTCGGGTCTGGTGCAGTTCCCGATGGTGATGGGTGGCATCGTGCCGGTCATCAACGTCGACGGCATCAAGCCGGGCGATATGACCATCGACGGTCCGACGCTGGCCAAGATTTTCCTCGGCGAAATCAAGAAGTGGAATGACGCCGCGATTCAGAAATTGAATCCGAGCGCCAAGCTGCCGGACCAGGCGATCGCCATCGTGCATCGTTCGGACGGGTCCGGCACCACCTTCAACTTCGCTTACTACCTCGCTGAAGTGAGCCCGGATTGGAAGTCGAAGGTCGGCGTCAACACCTCCGTGCAGTGGCCGTCGGGCATCGGCGCCAAGGGCAACGAAGGCGTCGCCAACAACGTCGGCAATACCAAAGGCGCGATCGGCTACGTCGAGTATGCCTACGCTCTGCAGAATAAGCTGACCCACACCAAGATGATCAACAAGGACGGCAAGACCGTTTCGCCGACCTCGGAATCGTTCCAGGCCGCGGCAGCCAATGCCGACTGGAATTCAGTGCCCGGCTTCGGCGTGATCCTTGCCAACCAGCCTGGTGCGAATTCGTGGCCGATGACGGCTGCAACCTGGATCATGCTCTACAAGCAGCCTTCGGATGCGGTCGCCACGGGCGAGGCGCTGAAGTTCTTCGCCTGGGCCTACAAGAAGGGCGACAAGATGGCCGACGAACTTCACTACGTTCCGATGCCGGAAAAGGTCGTCAGTGACGTCCACAAGTATTGGGCCAAGGAAGTCAAAGACGCGAGCGGCAAACCGCTGTTCGCGATGACCAACTAGCCCGCCAAATGCAGGGAAAGGGCGCCTTTCAAAGGGCGCCCTTTCCTTGTCCACTGCCACCGGTTGGTGGCTTGTTTTGCGGCCGCAACGCCGCTTGAGTGGCTCTCCCGAACGGCAAAGCCCAATGGAGAGTCGGATGCAGTCCCCTGGGAGACCACCCGTGGTTGATATTGCGTTTCAGGGCGGGGCCATGTCGGCCACCGAACAAGTCGACAGGGCCAAGGTCCTCCGGCGTCTGCGATTGGGCGATATGGCGTTCCGCCATCTCACGCGCGCTGCCGCGGTTTCGGTTCTGATCATCCTCAGCGGCATCATTTTTTCGCTGGTTTACGGTTCATGGCCGGCGATGCGTGCCTTCGGGTTCAGCTTTCTGTATGAGGAATCCTGGAACCCTGTCACCGAGAAATTCGGCGCCATCGCGCCAATCTACGGCACCGTCGTTACCTCGCTGATCGCCATGGCGATCGCTGTGCCGGTCGGCCTTTTCATCGCGCTGTTTCTGACCGAGCTCTGCCCGATGTGGCTGCGCCGCCCGATCGGCATCGCCATCGAACTGCTCGCCGGTATCCCTTCCATCATCTACGGCATCTGGGGCCTGTTCATATTCGCGCCGTTCCTGCAGCAACATGTCCAGCCGTTTCTGATCGACCTGTTCGGTCCAATCCCGATCCTGAACAATCTGTTCGCCGGCCCGCCATACGGCATCGGCATCCTGACCGCCGGCCTGATCCTGGCGATCATGGTGTTGCCCTTCATCACCTCGATTTCGCGCGACGTGTTCGAAGCAGTGCCGCCGGTGCTCAAGGAAGCCGCCTACGGTCTGGGCTGCACCACCTGGGAGGTGGCGCGTTATGTCGTGCTGCCGTATACCCGCGTTGGCGTCATCGGCGGCGTGATGCTCGGCCTCGGCCGCGCGCTCGGCGAAACCATGGCGGTCACTTTCGTGATCGGCAATGCGCACCGCATATCCGGTTCGATCCTGGCGCCCGGCACCACGATCTCTGCCACCATCGCCAACGAATTCACCGAAGCCGTCGGCGATATTTATACGTCGTCGCTGGTCTTACTCGGTCTCATCCTGTTCGTCATAACGTTCATCGTGCTCGCCTTCGCGCGCTTGATGCTGATGCGTCTCAACGCGCGGGTGGGAGTCTGATATGACGATGCTATCGGGCGCCTCTTCCCCGCTTTACGCCAAACGCCGCCGCAAGAACTTCATCACCATGGGTCTGGCGTTCGCCGCGACCGCGTTCGGCCTTACTTGGCTGGTGCTGGTGCTCGCCGTTCTGTTGTGGAACGGCGTCGGCGGCCTGTCGCTGGCGGTGTTCACCGAAATGACGCCGCCGCCGGGCTCGACCGGCGGATTGCTGAATCCGATCGTCGGCAGCCTGATCATGACCTTTCTGGCGGTCATGGTCGGTACGCCGCTCGGCATCCTGGCCGGCACCTACATGGCCGAGTATGGCCGCTACGACAAACTGTCGTCCGTGGTGCGCTTCATCAACGACATCCTTCTCAGCGCGCCGTCGATCGTCATCGGCTTGTTCATCTACGAGATTATGGTCGCGCAGATGGGCCATTTTTCCGGATGGGCCGGCGCCATGTCGCTGGCGGTGATCGTCGTTCCGGTGGTGGTGCGCACCACCGAGGACATGCTGATCCTGGTGCCCGACACGTTGCGCGAAGCCGCGGCTTCGATCGGCCTGCCGCGCTCGCTGATGATCAGGCGCGTCGCCTACCGCGCCGCGCGTGCCGGCATGATCACCGGTGTGCTGCTGGCGATCGCGCGCATCAGCGGCGAAACCGCGCCGCTGCTGTTCACTGCGCTCAATAACCAGTTCTGGAGCCTCGACATGAACGCTCCGGTATCGAGCCTGCCCGTCGTCATCTTCCAGTTCGCGCTCAGCCCCTACAAGGACTGGCAGGATCTGGCCTGGACCGGCGCGCTGATCATCACATTGGCGGTGCTTGCACTCAGCATCACCGCCCGTTTCCTCGGGGCCCAGAGTAAAACGTCATGAACAGCGTCGCATCGTTCACCGTACCGACCGTTACCCATACCGCGCAAACCGGCGACCTCACCGACAAGGTCACGATCCGCAACCTGGATTTCTTATACGGCGACAATCGCGCGTTGAAGAACATCAATGTGTCGCTGTATCAGGGCAAGGTGACCGCCTTTATCGGCCCGTCCGGCTGCGGGAAATCCACGCTGCTGCGCGTCCTCAACCGGATGTACGACCTATATCCGAACCAGCGCGCGACCGGCGAGGTACGGCTCGACAACCAGAACATCCTGGATCCGTCGCAGGATCTCAACCTGCTGCGCGCCAAGGTCGGCATGGTGTTCCAGAAGCCGACGCCGTTCCCGATGACCATCTACGAGAACATCGCCTTCGGCATCCGTCTCTATGAAAAGCTGCCAAAGTCGGAACTGGACGGCCGCGTCCAGCGCGCGCTCGAGCGCGCTGCGCTATGGGGCGAGGTCAAGGATAAGCTCGGCGCCAACGGTCAATCGTTGTCCGGCGGCCAGCAGCAGCGGCTGTGCATCGCGCGCACGGTCGCGGTGCGGCCCGAAGTGATCCTGCTCGACGAGCCGTGCTCCGCGCTCGACCCGATCTCCACCGCCAAGATCGAAGAACTGATCGATGAATTGAAAGACGATTACACGCTGGTGATCGTCACCCACAACATGCAGCAGGCGGCGCGCGTCTCGGACTACACCGCCTTCATGTATCTCGGTGAGCTGGTCGAGTTCGGCGAAACCTCGAAGATATTCACCACGCCCGACGATCGCCGCACCCAAGACTACATCACCGGTCGTTTCGGCTGACCGCGTAAAATGAAGTAAGGATGATCCAGATGAACGATCAGCATACGGCCAAGGCATTCGATTCCGATCTCCAGGATCTTGCCCGCATGGTCGCCGAGATGGGCGGGCTTGCGGAAAAGCAGGTCGCCGATTCGGTCGATGCGCTGGCCAAGCGCGATAGCGCGTTGGCGCAGCGCGTCACCGCCGCCGACGTCACGATCGACGCGTTGCAGCGTGAGATCGAGGAAAAATCGGTTCTAACCATCGCTCGCCGTCAGCCGATGGCGGTCGACCTGCGCGACATCGTCGGCGCCCTGCGCCTGGCCAACGATCTTGAGCGCGTCGGCGATCTCGCCAAAAATATCGCCAAGCGCGTCATCGCGCTCAATGGCGAATTTCCGCCGGCCAAGCTGATCCGTGGTGTCGAGCACATGACCGATCTGGTGCTTGAGCAGTTGAAGCTGGTGCTGGACGCTTACGCTCGTCGCGACATCACCAAGGCGATGGCGGTCTGGCGCGGCGACGAGGAAATCGACGCGGTCTGCACCTCGGTCTTTCGTGAATTGCTCACCTATATGATGGAAGATCCGCGCAACATCACCTTCTGCATCCATCTGATGTTCTGCGCCAAGAACATCGAACGCATGGGCGACCACGCCACCAATATCGCGGAAACCGTGCATTATGTGATCGAAGGCCGTCCGATCGCCGATCAGCGGCCGAAGGGCGACACCACCACCATCGCTGCGCTGGTCGCCGGTGAGAGGTAAAGAAAGCGCATGATCCCGAAAAGTGGGTACCGGTTTTCGGACAAGATCATGCGCAAAAAGGATAAAGCATGATCCCGAAAAGTGGGTACCGGTTTTCGGACAAGATCATGCGCAAAAAGGATAGATCATGAGCGCGCGCATTCTGATCGTTGAAGACGAAGAGCCGCTCACCATGCTGCTCCGCTACAATCTCGAGGCGGAGGGCTACGAAGTAGACTCCGCGGCGCGCGGCGACGATGCCGACACCAAGCTGAAAGAGAGTACGCCCGACCTGGTGGTGCTCGACTGGATGCTGCCCGGCCTGTCCGGCATCGAACTGTGCCGCCGCCTGCGCGCCCGGCCGGAAACGCGGCAACTGCCGATCATCATGCTCACCGCCCGCGGTGAGGAGAGCGAAAAGGTGCGCGGCCTTGCCACCGGCGCCGACGATTATATCGTCAAGCCGTTCTCGGTGCCGGAACTGCTGGCGCGCGTGCGCGCGCTGCTGCGCCGCGCCAACCCGGATCGCGTCGCCACCGTGCTGAGCATCGGCGACATAGAACTCGACCGGGAGAAGAAACGTGTTGTGCGAGGCGGCCGTGCTGTCGATCTAGGCCCGACCGAATATCGCCTGCTGGAATTCCTGATGGAACGGCCCGGCCGGGTGTTCTCGCGCGAGCAGCTGCTCGACGGCGTCTGGGGCAGTGAAATCTATATCGACGAGCGCACCGTCGATGTCCACGTCGGCCGTCTGCGCAAGGCGATCAACCGCGCGCAGGAAACCGACCCGATCCGCACCGTGCGCGGCGCCGGCTATGCGCTCGACGACCGGTTCGGCCGGGCGAGCTGATCGCTCCTCTCTCCGATATCGTCCCCGCGAAGGCTCTTTCCGCCGTCATGCCCGGGCATCGCCGTCCGAAGGACGGCGTCGCTTCGCTCG
>JANMSH010000340.1:0-7293 GCA_031389105.1 Hyphomicrobiales bacterium | reverse complement strand
AGCCGGAGATGATCGGCATCAGGGACATCATGAAGCCGGACTACGGGGATTGCGTGCCCATCGGCGATGACGAGATCCCGGTGTTCTGGGCTTGCGGCGTGACGCCCCAATCGGTGATCGCGACCGTGAAGCCGGAGTTCTGTATCACGCACTATCCCGGCAGCATGCTGGTGACGGATCGGAAGAATACGGAATTTGCGATTATGTAGCTTTTTTCTTGCGCATGATCTTATCCGAAAACCGGTTCCCACTTTTCGGGATCATGCGCTATGCCGCTTGGCTTGCCGCGTTCTTGTCGAGCAAGCCGGCGTCGATCAAAGCCTGCCGAATACGCGCGACTTCGGCACGCTCCAGTCTGACCAGCGGCGGACGCACGACCGCGCGCGGGAGTTTTCCCAGCAAGACCAGCGCTTCTTTCATGCGGTTGTGCATGTCGACGAAGGGATCGGCATAGAACACGCGCGCGGTCGGTTCGATGCGTTCGTGCAGGCGCTTGGCTTCGGCCAGATCGTTGCTTTGCACCGCGCGGAACAGCTTGGCCTGCAAATCGGCGATCACGCTGCCGGAGCCGGACAAGAGACCGTTGCAGCCCAGCACCAGCGACGAGAACAGCCACGAACTATGCGTCGTCAGCACGTTCACCGGCCACGACAGGTTTTGCAGATTGCGGACGTGCCATTCGTGATGCGGCACGTTGCCTATCCAGTCCTTGATGGCGCGGATGGTTGGCACTTCCTCGCACAGCTTCAGCAGCGTGTCCTTCGGATAGCCTTGGCCCGTCGCCAGCGGATATTGGAATACGATCAGCGGCAGATCGGTTGCATCCGCAATGCGCTTGAAATGCGCCTGCGCCATCGCGGGATTCTGGCCGAGCGTGAACGGCGCGGGCGGAAACACCAGCAACGCCGAGGCGCCGCCTTGCGCCGCCATCTTGGCAATGCGCGCGGCTTCGACGCTGCCGTCGGCCCAGACGCCGTTGACGATCGGCAACTTGGCGCCAATTTCGTCCTGCGTAATGTCGAGCACGCGGCGCTGTTCGTCGAATGTGCACGACGCCACTTCGGTGGAATGCGCGTTGATGGTGAGCGCCGACAGGCCTTCCACGGATGCCACGTCGCGCAGATGCTTGCGGAAGCTTGCCTCGTCGATCGAAAGATCGTTCTCGAACGGCAGCAAGACTGCGGGTATGACGCCGTGGGGGACATAGCTTGAATGTCGTGGCATGGCGTCTCCTCGAATTTTATTCCGCCGCCCTGATGCGAGGCGCTACCTCGCCAGTATAGCCGAATTCGGCGGACAGACGAGCGGCCGCTTCGCGCACCACGCGGGCGTGCTTCTGCAAAACCTCGATCGACAGCCGCCACACCGGACCGGAAATGCCGATGGCGCCGATCACGTGGGCGCTGAAATCGCGCACCGGCAGCGCCACGCAGCGCAGGTCGGAATCGAATTCGCCATCGTCGATCGCCATGCCGGCGCGGCGCACGCTCTCGACCTCGCGGCGCAGCTGCTCGGCGTTCGCGATCGACTTCGGCGTATTCGCCTTGAGTTCGGCGCGCGCCAGAAAGTGGTCGAATTGCGCGGGCGTCAAAGCGGAGAGCATGACCTTGCCGAGCGCGGTGCAATGCGCCGGCCGCATGCCGCCGACCCGGTCGGTCAACTGGAACGCGCCCTGCCCGCTGGTGCGCGCCAGCACCACGACCGCATTGCCCGAGCGCACGGCGAATTGCGCGCCCTCGCCGGTCTCGCGCGACAACGCTTCGAGCACGGGAGACGCCAGACTGGTCATTTCGACTTCGTCGAGCGCGCTCGCGGCCAGCGCAAATAGCGGCCGGCCGATGCGATAGCGCTTGGAGTCCTTGAGCTGGCGCACATAGCCGAGCGACACCATGGTCTTGACCAGATGGAACGTCGTGCTGTTGTGCAGAGCGACGCGCTTACTCAGCTCGGCAAGGCCGATACCGTCGCGGTGACGCGCGATCTCTTCCATGATGCCGAAGGCGCGGCCGAGCGACTGCACGCCGGCGCGCTGGCGTTCGTTCACATCGGGCTCGATGCCGCGCACCGCTACGGCGCGCGGTCGCGCCGGGCGAGCGCTGGACAATTTGGATCGCGGGCGAGCCGGAGCCATGGGATCAGACCGGAACGTCGTCGGTGACCGGCGACGTCACCACCAGGAACACCAGATCGACCAGGCCGGTATTGGTGATGGCATGCACGATGCCCGGCGGCAGGAAAATGAAATCGTGCTTGCGCACGACGTGATCCTTGCCGTCGACATGCATCAGGCCCTCACCTTCGATGACGTGATAGACCTGCTCTTGGACCTTGTGGCTGTGTTTTTCCACATAGGCTTTAGGCTGATACATGGAAATTCGGTAGTCGAGGTGTTTCGAGCCCGCCGTCTCCGGCATCACCAGCGGCTTCGACAGCGCGCCGCCGAAATGGTTGGGGAACTCCAGCCATGGCACTTCGGCGATGTTACGGATAAAAGCCTTGCGGTCGGCGGTCATCGTGATGGAAGCCCTCAACAATCTTGCGGCATGGACCGCGGGTTTTGCGGTTGCGATAATGCGAGAGAGACTTTAACCATATCGTCGCCGATCCGACAATAACGGGTACCAATGGGCCAAATGGCCCGCAATCCCGCCCTTTCATCACTCCGGTCCAGCGTAGCGTATCCAATGAAGGCAGCGCCGTTCGAGTATTGCCGTCCCGCCGACATCGACGAGGCCTGTGCGATGCTGGCCGCCGACGAGAACGCGCGCGTGATCGCCGGCGGGCAAACTCTAGTGCCGATGATGGCGATGCGGCTGGCGCGGCCGACGCTTCTGGTCGACATCAACCGCATCGCTGCGCTCTCTTATATACGCGCGGAGGGCGACATCGTCGCAATCGGCGCCACTACGCGGCAATGCGACCTAGAGCGCAACGCGATCATTGCGCGCGACGTGCCGTTGATGGCCAAGGCGATCCCGTGGATCGGCCACGCTGCCACCCGCGCGCGCGGCACCATCGGCGGTTCATTGGCGAACGCGGATCCGGCGGCGGAACAGGCGCTGATCGCGGTGACGCTCGACGCCGTTTTGAATTATCGCGAAGGCGGCAAGACCGAGGAGATCGCAGCGCGGGATTTCTTTGTCGGGCCGATGGTTACCTCGCTGCCGGCGGCTGCGTGTCTCACAGGCGTGCACTATCCGATATGGCGCGGCGATAAAATCGGTATCGGCTTTCATGAGGTGAATGCGCGGCGCAGCGACTTCGCTTTCGTCTCCGCGGCGGTGCAGGCCGAACTCGGCGCGGACGGCAAATGTAAACGCATCGCCATCGGCGTTGGTGCAGCGACGGATTTTCCGATGCGGCTCACGAGCGCCGAGCAGCAATTGACCGGCACCGCGCTCGATGCGGCCAAAGTGAAAGATGCCGTGACCGAAGCGCTCGCCGATATCGAGGCACTGGACGACCTGCATGCCTCGGCGGCATACCGCAAGCGCGTCGCGGTCAGCCTCGCCTGCCGCGCGGTTGCCGATGCACGCGCTTCTGGGCAGGGAGAGAAACTTCATGCGCATTGAGCTCGACGTCAACGGCGCGACGCATGAGCTCGACGTCGAGCCGCGCACGACATTGCTCGACTGCCTGCGCGATCAGATGGCGCTCACCGGCGCGCATACCGGCTGCGAGCACGGTGTTTGCGGCGCCTGCACGGTGCTGTTCGACGGCGAGGCCGTGCGGTCCTGCCTGATGTTCGCGCCGCAGGCGCAAGGCTCCAAGATCACCACGATCGAAGGCGTCACGCCCGGCCCAGGCGAAATGTCGGTAATCCAGGACGCGTTCTGCGAAACCCACGGCTTGCAATGCGGCTACTGCACGCCGGCCATGGTGCTGGTCGCGCATGCTCTGCTGATCGACAATCCGAACCCGACGCGCGAGGAAATCGTCGACGCGATTTCCGGCAACATCTGCCGCTGTACCGGCTATGCCCAAATTGTCGAAGCGATTGCTCTTGCCGCCGAACGCCTGCGCGGCGCCAACCGGCCGTCGGAGTTGCACCCATGACCGCGCCCGGCAAATTCCGTTTCGTATCGACCGACCGTCGCGTGCGCGAAGACCGGCGCTTTGTCGCCGGCAAGGGCCGGTTCGTCGCCGACATCAATCTGCCGAACACCAGACACGTCGCGCTGGTGACCTGTCCCCACGCCGCCGCCCGCATTATCAACATCGACAAGAGCGCGGCGTTAAAGATGCCCGGCGTGCATTACGTGCTCGACGGCGCCGAGTTGGCCGCCGCGACGCTGCCGCTGATGACCGGCCTCGATACGCCGAACGTGCCGCGCCGGCCTCTGGCGCATGAGATCGCCCGCTATTCCGGTGAGTGGGTCGTGGCGGTCGTGGCCGACAGCCGCGCTTTGGCCGAAGACGCCGCCGAAGAAGTGGTCATCGACTACGAGCCGCTGCCATTCGTGCTCGACGCCGAGCAAGCGCTGGAATCCAACGATATCCTGGTGCACGAGGCGCACGGCTCCAACGTGCTGCTCGACAAGACCTTCACCTGGGGCGAAGTCGACAAGGATTTTGCCGCCTCCCCGCGCAAACTCAAGCTGCGGGTGAAATGGGGCCGCTCGTCCACGGTGCCGATCGAGACCTTCGGCGTGACGGCAAGCTGGGACCCGTGGCGCGACATGCTCGATGTCCACGCCTCGATCCAGATGCCGCGCTTCCACGATCAAATTGGTGTCGCACTAAAAATTCCCGTCACCTCGGTGCGTGTGCATCACGACGTCGATGTCGGCGGCAGCTACGGCGTCAAGCGCGGCATCAAGCACACCGTGCTGTGCGGGTATCTGTCGCGGCGGCTCGGCTTCCCTGTGAAGCTGCTCGAAGACCGGTTGGAGAATATGCGCGGCGGCGACGCGCATGGCCCGGAACGTCTGTTCGATGTCGAAGTGGCGTTCGACAATAACGGAATCGTGCGCTCGATGAAGATGCGCGCGCTGGAGAATGTCGGCGCCTATGCCGGCCGTTCGCCGTTCCAGCTCGGCAAGCCGGTCGGCGCCATCGTCGGCCCCTACAAGATTCAAAGCGTGCAGTATCGCGCAATCGCTGTGGTCACCAACAAGACGACGCAGGATGCCGTGCGCGGCTTCGGCCAGGCGCCGACCAACGTCGCGCTCGAACGCACCATGGACGAAGTCGCCAACGTGCTCGGCCTCGACCCGCTGGAAATCCGCCGCCGCAACATGATTCGGCACGAGGATTTCCCCTACACCATCCCGAGCGGCACCACGTATGACAGCGGCGATTATCACGTGCTGGTCGACAAGGTGCTGGCGCATACCGATTACGAAGGCCTGAAAGCCGAGCGCGACGCCTTGCGCGCCAAGGGCATGCTGGCCGGCATCGGCATTTCCGCTTGTCTTGAACCGTCCGGCGGCAACGCCACCTTCGAGGCACTGCTCAATCCGAAGGTCCAGACTTCGACCTTCATGGATTCATGCTCCATCAGCATCGACGGCATCGGCTCCATCACCGCCATGATGCACACCACCTCCTCCGGTCAGGGCCACGAGACTTTGGTCGGCACCGTGATTGGCGAAGTGCTGCAGGTCGATCCGGAAACGGTCCGCGTCGTCCGGCCGGATTCGCTCAATTCATTGCCGAGCGGCACGCCGGTCGGCAGCCGCATGGCGATCATGCTCGGTGGCGCCGCGTTCCATGCCGCCACGAAACTCAAAACCAAACTGACGACGATTGCCGCGCACGATCTCGGCATTCCACTGGAGCGCGCGGTTTACGACCAGGGCGGGGTTTACGACCGCAACAAGCCCGAGTACAAACGCACCTGGCTCGACCTGGTGCAGATCGCCTGGCGCAGTTATCACCGCATGCCGGCGGACATGGAGCCGGGCCTCGCGGTCAGCCACGTCATGCAGGTGCCGACCGGCGGCAATCTGCCGGATGCCGACGGCCGCGTGCACATGTACCCCTGCACCTCGTTTGAATTCCATTTGATCCTGGTCATCATCGATCCCGATCTCGGCCGCCCGGAGATCGTGAAGTACCGCATCGGTCACGACTGCGGCACCGTGATCAATCCCAAGATCGTGCGCGGCATGACCATGGGCGGCATCGCTCACGGCATCGGCGCGGCGCTGTACGAGGAATTCGCCTACAACGACGACGGCCAACTGATCGCGCAGACCTTCATGGACTATCTGCTGCCGTCGTCGCACGAAGTGCCGGATGTCGAGATCATCCATCAAGAGACGCCATCACCACACACCGTGTTCGGGCAGAAGGGCTCGGGCGAAAGCGGCTATCTCGGCGCGCCGGCGGCGATCGCCAACGCCATCAACGACGCGCTCCGCCCGCTCGGCATTTCAACCAATACATTGCCTATCAAAGTGTCGAACCTCGGTGACATGATCGCCCAAGCACAAGACAATGCGCAGGAAAAAAAAGCAAAGGAAACTGAATGATTGTCGATTGTCATGCCCATCTGGTACCGCCCGATCTGATCGTCACGGTGCGCAAGGAAGCCGCGCGGTTTCCGAACCTGAAGCAGACCGAGACCGATGCAGGCCTCGCGCTGACTTTCGGCGCCGGCAAACCGATCCGTCCGGTGTCGAAGCCGCTGTCGGATATTCCCGGCCGTATTGCGTGGATGGACAAGAACGGCATCGACAAGCAGGTCACCGGCGGCTGGGTCGACATGTTCGGCTACGATCTGCCGGGCGCCGAAGGCGAAGCCTGGGCGACGCTGACCAACGAAGCACTGATGGCGGCCGCCAAGGCGCAGCCTAGATTCGTACCGCTCGCCACCGTCCCGCTCGGCGACGGCTCGCGCGCCGCGACCGTGCTGAAGGCGGCGATGAAGGCGGGCTTTCCCGGCGTCATGATCGGCACGCTGCCGCGCGGCGTCGGCTCGACGCTCGATGCCGCCGACCTCGATCCGTTCTGGCAGGCCGCCGACGAGACCGGCGCTTTCGTCCATATTCATCCGAGCTTCGATGCCGGCGACAGCCGCGTCAACGATTTCGGTCTCGCCAATGGCTTGGGCCGCGTCACCGACGCCGTGATCGCAATGGCGCGCCTGATCTCGGCCGGCCATGTCGTCAAATACAAGAACACCAAGATCTTCGCGCCGATCGGCGGCGCCGCGCTTCCATTTGTGCTCGGCCGGCTGAAGAAGAACCATTCGATCACGCCCGGCATCGGCGATCCGGTCGCGGGCCTTGCCGCGCTTTATACCGACACGATCGTGCACGATCCGCGTATCCTGAGGTTCGTCGTCGA
>JANMSH010000326.1:0-10019 GCA_031389105.1 Hyphomicrobiales bacterium | reverse complement strand
TCGTCCGACGTCGTCGGTTTCGCCGAGGTAACTGGTGACCGCAATCCGATACATCTGTCCGAACATTTTGCCGCCAAGACGCCGTTCGGCACGCGCATCGCCCATGGTCTCTATACCGCCAGTTTGATTTCGGCGGTGCTTGGCACGCGTTTGCCGGGGCCGGGCGCCATCTATATTTCGCAGACGCTTAATTTCCGTGCGCCGGTCAAGATCGGCGACACCGTCGAGGTGATGGTGGCTGTTGCCGAACTGGTGCCGAATAAGTTTCGCGCGCGGCTGACCTGCATGTGTTCCGTGGATGGCGAACCCGTCCTGGACGGTGAAGCCTGGGTCAAGGTGCCGTCAAAGGAAGCCGGCGGGCGTCCTTTGCCGCGCGTGTAGCCGAACACCTTAGCGCGATAGCCCCTAAGGGAACGGACAGCCGCAATTTGCGTTAGGTCAATGCGGGCACGGAATTTGCCTGTAAGCAGGCAAATGAACGGAGGCCTGACCTTGCCAGCACATTTACCCAACAAGCCCCGCGCGAAAGCCATTCGAGCCGAAGCGCACCAAGAAACCCGCGCGCGCAAGACGCGCCCGTTGCATCCAATCGAAACCATCGATTGGCTGGCGCTATGGGCGCTGTCGATCGGCTTCAGCGCGATCGTTCTTGCCGCATTGGTATTCTTCGGCGGCCGCGATGCCAGCGGCGCGTCGGTGATCCTCGCCGGCGCCGCAGGCGTGATCGCGCTGGTGCTTCGCTTCAGCGACGCACCAGCCGACCGCCGCTAACAATCAGCTTCCCGGTTTCGGCGCGAAGAAGCAGCGCGGCGAACCGTCCGGCCGCTTGCATCGCCAATAGGCGCCGTCAGGCGAGGGCTGTGACTGGCTGTACGGGATGGCCTCGTTGACGTTTTCCTGACGCGTCGGCCCGTCGGCTTCGTTGCCGGTAACACCGACGCCGTAAGTCACCAGCCCCGCGACCGAGTAGCCGCCATTGCCGGCCTTGACGGCACTCGGCGAGATCACGCCGCAATCGTCGGCGCCGCAGCACCACTCGCCGGCAGGATTTTTATAGCCACCGCGGCTGATCGGGGCGTCATGGGCAAACGCTGCAAAATTGGACAGGGACAGAACAAGCACGAGCAGGGAGCGTACCAGTATGCGCGACATCGATGGCCTCCTTGAGGTTGGCCCGGCGTGGCGTTCAACGGTTTCTTCTCTGCTTCCCCTTGCTCCCTTATTGGTTGCCGCGGTGTTGTTCACCGCGCAGCTGCTTTCACACAGCCTTGATCGGCTGCGGCGACTCGATCCAACTTAAAAATGCTAGCACGATCCCGTGGTTCGGAAAGAAAAAATTGTGCAGTGCGGTATGACAGTATTGCATGGAACGGCGGGCTCATTCCCTGATCGCCGTCATGTTAGGCCGGGCGAATGAAATCCAGTTGGGAGGTCTGGCGCGACCGGCGCGGACGGCTGTCGCCGCTGCGGATTGCGACGCTGGCGCTGTTGTTGCTGCCGGTCGCCAAGGCGCTGATCGACGCCGGCGACATCGCCAACGGCGCGCGGCCGCTCAACGACATGATCCACCGCGCTGGCTTCTGGGCGCTGGTGTTTCTGGGCGTGACGCTAGCGGTGACGCCATTCCGGCGCATCGCGCGCTACGGCAATTTGATCGATGTGCGGCGCATGCTCGGCGTCGGTACGTTTATCTATATCGCGGCGCATCTCGTGCTGTACGTCGCCGACCAGCGCTACGATCTCGCCAAGGTTTGGTATGAGATCAGCCATCGCGTCTATCTGATCGTCGGTGCCGTCGCCTGGGTTGGACTGGCCGTGCTGGCCGCGACCTCGACCGACGGCATGGTCAAACGGATCGGCGGCCTGCGCTGGCGCCGCTTGCATCAGGCGATCTATGCCATCGCGCTGCTCGCGCTCATTCATTATTTCCAGCAGACCAAAGCCGATGTCACGGTGCCCGTTTTCGTCGCGGGTCTATTCACCTGGCTGATCGGTTATCGTTTGTTGGCATGGTGGCAGGACAGCAATGAATTGTCGACGCTCAGCCTGCTGGCGCTTGGCGTCGTCGTGTCGCTGCTGACATTTGCCGGCGAGGCGATCGGTATCGGCATTGCGTTCAACGTTTCGCCGTTGCGCGTGCTCGATACGGTGTTCGACTTCGACGCCGGCATCAGGCCGGGCTGGCAGATACTCGCCGCTGCGTTGATTGTCGTATTGGTCGACGCGGTTCGGGCGCGTTGGAATAATCGGAAGCTGCGCACAATCGCGGCGGAATAAGGGGCAGAGGAAATGGCCACATTCGTTGTCGCGCACGGCGCATGGTCTGCCTCCTGGGGCTGGAAGAAGATGCATCCGCTGATGCAGGCGCGCGGCCATCGCCTCATCACCCCGACGCTGACCGGGCTCGGCGAGCGCAGCCATCTCGCCAATCCCGATATCGATCTCGACACCCACATCGCCGACATCCTCGGCGTGCTGAAATTCGAGGATCTGAGCGGCATCAATTTGATCGGACATTCGTATGGCGGCATGGTCGCGACCGGCGTCGCCGACCGTGCGCGCGACCGCATCGCCAAGCTGATCTATATCGACGCCTTTGCGCCCAACGACGGCGACAGTGTCATGACGCTCCTGCCGGAGCAGGCCAAGGCGTCGCGCCAGCCTTCGCCCGATGGTTTCATCCCACCCGGGCCGATGCCGCCCGACACGCCGCAGCAGGATCGCGACTGGGCCGGCCCGTTGCGGGTGCCGCAGCCGGCAAAAACTTTCGAACAGAACATCAAATTTCAAGGCGGGCCGCTGACGCTGCCGCGGCATTACATCTATTGCAGCCGCAACGCGCCCGACGACCGCTTCCGGCAGTTCTACGAACGTGCTCAGCGCGAAGGCTGGGGCCATGAATCGATCGATGCCAGCCACAATCCGCACATCACCTGTCCCGAGGTGCTGGCGGAAGTGTTGAACCGGGTTGCGATCTAGAACTTGCGGCTGTCGTAGGCCCAATGCAGCAGCGCCTGACGCTGGCGCGGGCGGCAGAACACGTCGCCCGGCTCGCAATTCATTTGAATCTGACGGACGTGACGGCGGATCGCTTTCCAGCGGCCGATCTGCCGCCGATCTTCGTCCGCCATCCGGCGTCCCATGTAGTAGCGGCAGTACCACTGGAACCAGCCGCGCGGATCGTCCTCGTGCAGCCAGCCTTTGGCCCGCCACACCGACAGCGGCTGGCTGGCATCGACACCGAAATAATTGAGCGACGGATCGCGTTTTTTCGGCGCCAGCTTGGCGCGCGCAAACCAGCTCTTGGGAAATTCCTTGCGGCAGTCGGTCATGTACTTGCCGGCGAACACGCCGAGCTTGAGCATCTCGGCCGGCGTCAAATGCGGCTTGAACTCAGGATCGAAGCCGCGGCCGGTGCCAGCGGTGAGGGCGTAGCGATAGCCCTTCTGCATCCTGTCGTTGACGGTGACGGTGCGTTTTCGCATAAGACCTTCGATGCCCGCCAAATTGCGCCAAGTCAAAGCCGAATGGCGGACCCGCGATACCGTAGCGTTCAAACATTTGCGAGGCGTGCATGGCCAAGATCACAATCGTTGTCGGCAATCCGATGCTCGGCAGCTACAGCGAGGCACTGGGCAAAGCCTATCTAGCCGGCGCCCTGAACGGCGGGCACGACGCCAGGCTGTTCGTGCTGGCGAACATGACCTTCGACGCCATCCTGCGCGAGGGTTACCGCCGCGAGCAGCCCCTGGAACCGGATCTCGCCGCGGCGCGCGACGCCTTCACAGCCTGCGACCACGTCGTATTCGTGTTTCCGCTGTGGCTCGGCGACATGCCGGCGATTATGAAAGGATTTCTGGAACGCATTTTCCAGCCCGATCTGCTGGCTATCCAGGCCAGTCACGGCAAAGCCGACTGGAAAATCTACAAGGGCAAGTCGGCGCGCGTGATCGTGACCATGGGCATGCCCGGCTTCATCTACCGCTGGTACTTCGGCGCCCATGCGCTGAAACTGCTCAAGCGCAACATCCTGCACTTTACCGGCATCGCGCCGGTGCGTGCGACGATCTACGGCAGCATCGAAGCGGCCGGCGACGACAGGCGCAAGCAATGGCTGCGCGAGGTCGAGGCGCTCGGGCATCTGGCGGGTTAGGCGCGCTCCTGCTCGCCGGCGGGAAGCACGGCTGCGTCCTCGCTCCGTTTCGGCATGAACTGTTTGAAATGTCCGGCCGCATTGATCAGCGGTGCCACCAGTTCGCCTTTCACCGTATGCGCGTCGGGATGATCGGCGAAGCCGAAATGCAGCGGCTCGCGTTCCTTGGCCGGAATATAAAGCGTGCCGAACATCCAGTCCCACAGCGCCAGGCAACTGCCGAAATTCTTGTTGAAGTGCTTCGGATTGTCGGAGTGGTGCACCTGGTGATGCGCCGGCGACACGAAGACGCGGCCGAGCCAGCCCTGGAACGAAATCCACATATGCGAATGCTGCAGATGCACGTAAGTGTGGATGAACAGCACCAGGATGATGTTGGTGTCGCTCAGCGCGTATTGATAGGCGGTGTCGCCGAACATGTAATTGCCCAGCCCATTGGCGACCGCGGCTGAGAAGGCGAGGATGTTGGCAAAAATCCAGGTGTAGACCGGGTGAACGCGGAAGTTCGTCAGCGGCGTCAGCACCTCGGCGCTGTGATGCACTTTGTGAAATTCCCACAGCACCGGCACCTTGTGGCTGAGCCAATGGTTGAACCAATAGCCGAGCTCGTAGGACAGAAACAGCATCGCGGTGATGATCGAGCACGTGACATAACTGGGCCAGGTCGACGGCGGCACCGGGCCGAGAATGGCGACCAGGCCTGAGATCATGCCATTGGTGATGAACTGATAGGACAGCACCGCCCAGCCGAACACCACGCCGAATACGAACACGTTGAAGAATAGATAGCCGATGTCGGCCTGGTTCGATTTACTGGTGACGATGTGCCTGGGAAACAGCGCGCGCCAAATCGTGCGCCAGCGTAAGCGCCGGCCGCGCTTGAGCCGCTGCCAGGCAAAGAACATCGCCGCGAACGCCAGCGCCGCGCCGAGCGAGGTCAGCGAGAAATGCGAGCCGAGCGAGAAAAACAGCTGGCCGATCTGGCCCAAGAAAAATGCGATACCGGCTGAGAAATCCAACGGAACGCTCCTGCCTGTGCGGAGCGCCTAATGTCTTAGCGAAGGGTAAAGATTGCGTTAGGCGAAAGGTGCCTAAGCCAAGAGATCTCCGTATTCCGGGTGCTGGCGCATAAAGAAGGCGACGAAGCCACACATCGGCCGCACCTTCTGGCCCCGCGCGCGCACCAGGTCCAGCGTGCCGCGCACGAGTTCCGAACCGTGGCCCTTGCCATTGATGTCGCGTGGCACTTGCGTGTGCATGATGGAGACGACGCCGTCGCTCAGCCGGTAGGTCGCAAAAGCCGTGCCGCCTTCGAGATCGAGTTCGAAGCGGTGGAGGGCGGCATTGTCGCGGACGGCTGTCATATGAGTGATGTAAGGCGTAAGGATGTGCCGCGCCAGTGGCGCGCTTTCAGGAGGATTTCATGGCCGATCTCACGCTCTATCACGCATCGCCGTCGCGCTCGTCGGTCACCTTGTGGATGCTGGAGGAACTGGGCGTTCCCTACGACATCAAGCTGTTGAGCCTGAGCGCGGGCGACAACATGAAGCCCGATTATCTGGCGATCAACCCGATGGGCAAGGTGCCGGCGCTCAAGCACGGCGATACCGTGATCACGGAGCTTGCCGCGATCTGCACTTATCTGGCGGACGAATTCCCCGACGCCAAGCTCAACGTGCCGATCGGCACGCCGGCGCGCGGCGTCTATCTCAAATGGCTGTTCTTCAATCCCGGCTGTCTCGAGCCGGCGGTGACCGACCGCGCCGCGCCGCGCAAGGAATCGGCGAAGCGCGCCATGCTCGGTTACGGCGATTTCGACAGCGTGATGAACACGCTCGCCAAGGCGATCGAGAAAGGCCCGTGGCTGATGGGCGAACAGTTCACCGCCGCCGACGTCGTGATCGGCGCCAATCTGCGCTGGGGCATGATTTTCAAAATGATTCCGGAGCGCAAGGAATTCACCGATTACGCCGCGCGCATCGCGGCGCGGCCGGCGGCGCAACGCGCCGAGGCGAAGGACAAGAAAATGGCGGCGGGCTGAAAAAAGCCGCGCCGCCATTAGTTTGTCTCCGATGTGATCGGCATTGCCGGCTGGCACATGACGCGCTTGCGCCGTTGGCGTTCCGTCCGGGCTTTGCCGCGCTGCATGAGCGGCGGCTGGTGTTTGGCCGGCACCAGCGGAAGGCAGGCGTGCAGGCAATGGCGCGGCTCGCCGCGGCAGCATTGGCTGCGGCGGCATTGGCTCCGGTCGCAGTAACGCCAGAGCTTGAACGTGTTGGCGACGAGGCGGCGCGTGACCGCGATTGGCGGCGTGGCGGGCGCCTGCGGTGTCATCTTGTCCAAGATGCCGTCTATGGCGTCGAGCACGCGCGCCTGCGTGGCTTTGATGCGGCCGCGAATGGCGCTGTCGGTGTTGATGTCGTTCATGTCGGCAAGCTCCATCGTTCTCGCGGCGCGCAATTGCGCCCGAGCTTTGAGTCCGGATGCGGGGTTGCCCCTCATCCGGCATTCCCAGACAGTCCTCCCGAAAAAGGAGGGGGACGGCGCGCCGAGCGGCGCAACCAATCCGTTTGTCACATCCCCTTGCGAGGATGTGGCGCCTCTCGGCGCGCCGTCCGGCGTCTTACGGCGTCCGGTCCGCGCTTTCGGCCAGGACTCACCGTTGAGTCCACGCCGTCAGCGAGCTCCTCGCAGGGCACCCTAGTGTGCCCGGGCGGAGTCCGGCGCCGCCCGAGCGTCTGAGCCTGCTAGCTCAAACCCGCGGGCGCCGGCCCGATCCTCACGAGCCGGAGCAACCGGTTCGCGCCCCTCATGGGGATCGGGCAGCGGTATAAGTAAAAAAACCTAGGATAAATGTCAAGATGATTTAGGACAAAAATCTGGTAGCCAGTGGTGGGTTCTGCGGGTTCGCGTATTGCGGGTGATGCCCTCACATCCTAAGCTTTCGTTTCTGGGGGTGTTCTATGCGTAGAGTGGCTTTTGCCGCGCTTCTGTTGTTGCCGCTGGCGGCATGTGTTTCTCCTTACATAGACGCCAAGCTTGGACGCATAAGCGGCTCTGTGACCGCGGTCTGGGTTGGTGAAAATAAATTTGTTTATGTGCCCGGCTGGCGCGGCCGTCCCTTTGCCTTTGAGACAGCAACAACGGGACGATTGATCGAACCGGGCTTGATGTATACCGACGGAGGCTCGATCCCGCGGTTTGCCCAGGCATTTGAGGGGTTTTCACCGTGGGGTTATGCGCCGGCTTATATCGTCCATGACTGGATCTTTTTCGGCCGCCATTGCTATGTCGATCGGGAATTGCCCGGACAGGAACGTTATGCAGATGGCAAAAAATTTGCCGACGTCAATGGCGACCCTCTGACAGGTCCTCATCATCCGCGGCACCGGCCGATCACATTCAACGAGTCGGCGCTTGTCTTGGCGGAGGTTATCAAAACGCTCGTGGATTACGGTCAAGTACCGCCACGCAACGGGCCGGCGCAGCTGATTAGCTCGGCCGTCGATAGTCCATTCGCAATGTCGCTTTGGAACGCGGAAGATGCTTGCGCCGCGCAGCGCGTTCATCCACGACACATCGCAAGGGTCTGGGTGGGAACTGTCGGTCCGCACGCGGCGGCGCCAGACAACTGGAAGCTCTCGCAGTGGGAGAAAGCGGAAGCTCGAAAATACTTTGCCGAAGCGGCTATCTTCCTCAAGTCAGTGTTATCTGATGCGCTTCCGCCTAAACAACAAGCACTTCCGCCCGTCGTGCCGCTTCAGAACTAGTGGGTCATGAACAGCGGGTACGGCGCAACAGCATTGTGCCGCGCTGGACTGACGTGTCAGCCGCGCGTGACGTGGGCCGAGATCGCCAGCCAGCGGCCGTTTTGCTTCTGCCACACGTCGGTTTAGCGGCCGCGCGCGGCGCGGCCTTCGGCGGTGGTGTAGGCCGTGGCGCCGTGGATGATGGCAACGTCGCCGCACAGGCGGATCATGACGTCGAGGGCTTGCAGGCCCTTGATCGTCACCGGCTGGGCCGTCTGCTTGAGAAAGCCTTCGCGATCGACCATCGCGCCGTCCGGATTGCTGCAATAGAATTCCGGCGCGAGGATTTCATCGAAACGCTTCACGTCGCCGTTCTGCACGGAGTCGATATAGGCTTTGTTGAGCGCGGTGAGGGTGGTGTGGTCGGGTTGGGTCGGCATGGTGGGGTATTCGCTTCGTGTTTGGATCAAACCGGGGAGGCATCGACGATTTTATAGACGGTGTTGCCCATTAAAGGGTTCGAAAACGAGCTACAGCTCGAACGGAGATTTACCGCGTATTTTTCGGTGTACGATCTCATCAACGACCGACGATTTCCACACGATGCCTAATTGCGCACCGAATTCGTCATTTCCAATGCGCCCAGAATAAACACCAAGGAATCTTTCAGCCGTACCAATAATATTTTGCCCGAAATCGGTGGCGCCACGTGGTTTAATAATGCCACGTCGGACTGCGATTGCGGGCCCGCCGGACATCCCTTTACGGGTGGCGGTATCGACGAGCATCTTGGGCAAACCATCCAGATCGTAGTGTGGCTCAGTTGCTATGGAAGCTCGTTTCCAAATTGGTAGGCGGGGTCCTCCGTCGAGCCCGAGCGGGTAACCTAGAATATATGCGTCGTCCCCAGCCGCGATCTCATAGTCAACGAAGCTACTGTATGTATTTAGGGCAGGATTGAGAAGCTTAACGTCATCAAGAGTTGCAATTTTAAGTGCGATGACGTCCACCTTGCGGCCAAACTTTTCGTGCTCGAACCACGTAGGGGTGCCATCTATATCGAACAGGTCGACGACAGCGGTCCGCGCATCGCGTTTGATGCGGCCATCGCCCACATCGACTGCCAGTTCTAAAACTAGTTCAATGCAATTTGGTGTAAATCCTTTTTCACTTAGAGCTTTGTCAGTAACAGGGTCCCAAGCGCACACATTGTGCCAATTTGTGATCAAGTATAGATCGCGTTCGGACTCCCAAAAGAACCCCGTTCCGTGGCCGCCCTTTAAAAGTTCGCCGGATGTTTGCTTCCGAGCCGGAAAAATTTTCACGGCGGATAGCGAAAGCAAATTAGAAATCCGAATAGCGTCCAGATTCGGTGCGCCCATTGATCATTACTCCGCCGCCTGGACACCCTTCTTCCTCTTATTCTCTCTTCTTCCCAGCACCGGCTTGAGAAACTGCCCGGTGTAGCTGCGCGCCACCTTCACAATATCTTCCGGCGTGCCCTGGGCGACGATCTCGCCGCCGCCGTCGCCGCCTTCGGGGCCCAAGTCAATCACCCAGTCGGCGGTCTTGATGACTTCGAGATTGTGCTCGATCACCACCACCGTGTTGCCGGTCTCGACCAGCTCGTGCAGCACTTCGAGCAGCTTGGCGACGTCGTGAAAATGCAGGCCCGTGGTCGGCTCATCGAGAATATAGAGCGTGCGGCCGGTGGCGCGTTTGCTCAGCTCCTTGGCGAGCTTGACGCGCTGCGCCTCGCCGCCGGACAGCGTCGTCGCCTGCTGGCCGATGTGGATATAGCCGAGGCCGACGCGCGCCAAGGTCTCCAGCTTGTCGCGGATCGACGGCACCGCCTTGAAGAAGGCCGCGCCTTCCTCGACCGTCATGTCGAGCACGTCGGCGATCGATTTCCCCTTGAAATGCACCTCCAGCGTCTCGCGATTGTAGCGCTTGCCCTTGCACTCCTCGCAGGTGACGTAGACATCGGGCAGGAAGTGCATTTCGATCTTGATGACGCCGTCGCCCTGGCACGCTTCGCAGCGCCCGCCTTTGACGTTGAACGAGAACCGCCCCGGCCCGTAGCCGCGCGCTTTGGCTTCCGGCAGACCGGCGTACCA
>JANMSH010000310.1:0-1766 GCA_031389105.1 Hyphomicrobiales bacterium | reverse complement strand
CTCCGAAGTAATTGGCAAGGGCACGGCACGCTTCAGTTTCGCGGACAGGTCGAACGCCTTGGTCAGCATCAGGCGATTGTGCGCCTCCGCCGCCGTGGCGTGCTGGGTCGGCAGTCCCATTGATATGCGGTTCAGCCACTGCTCGGTTTCCTCGCGCATCGGGCCGCGCAGCTCGCCCAGCGCCATGTCGCCCGGCGGATAGCTGCCGAGAAAATCCACGCGCCGCGCCGCGTCGGGCGCATAGCCTTCGCTTTGCGACACCGTGGTCGCAAGCACGATGTCCCGGTGCGTGTCGTCGATCGTCAGCACGCCTTCGGTCCCCGTGATGCCGACCTCCAGGCTGTAGACCGCGCCAGGCCAGACCACCGGCAGCGCCCAGGAGATGGAAGCGTGGTAGATGCTGCCGTCCTCGAAGGTGATCATGCCCGCGGTCGCGTCGATGCCCTTGCAGATCGGGCCCAGAGACTTGTCGATCGAGCGGGCGTAGATTTCCACCGGGCGCTTCGCCTCCATCATCCACATTACGATGTCGAGCGCGTGCGTGCCAGAAATCACCATCGGCGAGATCTTCGTCGGGTCGCTGGTACGCCTGTAGTTGTCGAGCGCCACCAGCCGGTTCATGAACGCGCGGGACGTCACCATGGTGACGTCTCCCAGCTGACCGGTGCGTACCTTCTCCTTCGCCGCCAGCCAGCGGCGGCGGAAGCGCTGCGTGTAGCCGACCACGGCGTCGACACCCGACTGCTGGATTGCCTTTAGTACTTTCTCCGATTGCTTTAATTCCGTAGCCAGGGGCTTTTCAATGAGAATTGGCAGCTTCCTTTCAACTGCAGCAAGAATCGGCTCGACGTGCAAATGCTCATCGGTCGAGACAATGACCGCAGTGACTTCGGGGCGCTTCAGCAGCGCCCGGAAATCCGTCGTCACGAAGTCGGCGTTGGTCTTCTCCTTCAGCAGGGAAAGCCGTTCCTGCTTGAGATCCGCCACCCCAATGAAGTCGACCATCGGGTGGCGCGCGGCAACTTCGCCGCGGAACAGGCCGACGCGGCCTGCGCCGATGATCGCGAGGCCGACGCGCTTAGGCTGCTTTTTCAAGCGACTTCCCTTTGGAAGTCTTCAACGGCAGGTCGACGGGCAGGTTCTTCTCGGCCGAGAGGTCCGCGGCGATATAGAGCTCCATCACCATGCGCGCGTGCTCCGGCGTCACCATCACCGGCCGGTCGTAAGCCACCGCTTCGAGGAAATGAACGGTTTCTGCCGCCATCGGCCCGGCGTAGGTGTGCTCCACCGCCTCACCCGGCATGGTCGACATCGGCAGCTGCATGCCCTTGCTCATGGTGTTGAGCACCACGTCGCGGTGGCTGTCGTCCACCATCACGGCCCCCTCGGTACCCACCATCTCGATCCAGGTGGTGGAGAAATTCGGATAGCCGGGCGGCAGGCTCCAGCCGCCGCCGACCACGAAGGACAGGCCGGAGTCCATGGTCACCGTGATCCATTGCGAGTCGGGCACGCGAGCGCCGGCTGAGCTGCTGTTCTCCGCTAGTGCGCCGAAGTTGATCTGAGAGTAGACGCGCACCGGTTTCGCCGGCTCCAAGCACCAGAGCAGGAAATCCAGGTCGTGCGTCGATTCCATCGCCGCGGGCGAAAGCTTGATGCGGCCGCTGATCTTCTTGCCCAGGCTGCGCGTGATGTGGCGGCTGACCAGCGCGCTCACCGGCCGGCCGATGCTGCCATCGCGGATCGCCTTGCGCACATAGGCGAAT
>JANMSH010000297.1:0-3902 GCA_031389105.1 Hyphomicrobiales bacterium | reverse complement strand
CCTTCAGCGGTCACCTTCATGCCGAGGCCGCGGCCCAGGCTGACGACGGCGTGCACGATGGCCGCGGCATCGGCGGCCTTCTCGATCGACATCACGAAGCTGCGGTCGATCTTGAGCTTGTCGAATGGGAAGCGGCGCAGATAGAGCAGGCTCGAATAGCCGGTGCCGAAATCGTCGAGCGCCAGCCGCACGCCCAGCGCCTTGAGGCGCAGCATGCCGGCTTCCGCGGTGTCGACGTTGCCGAGCAGCACGCTTTCGGTGAGCTCGAGTTCGAGCCGGGCCGGATCGAATTTGGTTTCGGCCAGCGTGCGTTCGACCACGTCGGCGAAATCGGTGCGGCGGAATTGCAGCGGCGAGACGTTGACCGCGACGTCCAGCTCCGGCCAGGCGAGGCCGTCAAGACAGGCGCGACGCAGCACCCAGGCGCCGAGTTCGATGATCAAGCCGGAGTGTTCGGCGGCGGCGATGAATTCCATCGGCGGAATTTCGCCGCGGGTCGGGTGGGTCCAGCGGCAGAGCCCTTCGACGCCGACCACCTTGTCGCCGCTCTTGTCGACGATCGGCTGGTACAGCACGTGCAGGCGGTCATTCTCGATGGCTTCGCGCAAATCGGCTTCGAGCAGCTTGCGGTTCGACAGGTCGGCATCCATCGCGGCGTCATAAATGACGCCGCGGTTGCGGCCTTCGTTCTTGGCGCGATAGAGCGCCATATCTGCATAACGCATTATATCTGCGGAGCCGGCGCAATTGCGGCCGATGACGGCGATGCCGATCGAGGCGCCGATCACGATGTTCTGGCCGCCGATCGAATAGGGCGCGCAGATCGCGGCGATGATGCGTTGCGCCATCGCCATCATCTCGGCGCTGTCGTCGCCGATCGAGGAGATGACCGCGAATTCGTCGCCGCCCAGGCGCGCTACCAAATCGCCGCCGCGCAGCGTGCGCGACAGGCGCAGCGTGACGTTGCGGATCAATTCGTCGCCGGCCGGATGGCCAAGCGTGTCGTTGACGTCCTTGAAGTGGTCGAGGTCGATATAGAACACGGCGGCGGGCGAGGAGCCGGCGCGCACTTCGGTGATGACCGCTTCGAGGCGCTCGCCGAAGAAAATGCGGTTGGGCAAGCCGCACAGCGGATCGTGCATCGCCAAGTGCCGCAGCCGGGATTCACCGGCGGCGATTGCCACCGCGGTGCGGCGCATGTAACGCAGGACGAAGGCCGCGAGCAGCGCGAAGCCCGCCAGCGCCACGGCGATGAACGGTACGACGCTACGCACGATTTCTGCGCCGGGCTGTTTCGGTGTCCAGGCGAAGCGTGCGATCTTCTCGCCGTTCGGGCTGTTGAGCTGAAGCGTGAAATCGCCGGGCGGCGTGTCGCCTTCGTCGAACTTGCGCAGGTTCTGCAGCCGCAATTGCAGCGCGACGCCGGAGAGCACGTTGTTGTCGATGAATTTCACTGCCACGACGATGGGGGCGGGGCTGGCGAACAGACCAGTCGTGCTTTCGATCGGTCCCACTGCGACCGCGGCAATCACCGCGGGCCGGCCCGACAGGTTACGGATCACCGCGGCTTGCGAGTGCGCACCGCCTTCGACAGTGCCCGAGCGGTTGATGCGGATCGCGTTCGGCGGGGGCATTTCAGTGCCGCGCATATGGCCGAGCAAAGGCGTTATGTCGGCGAGCGTGGGCCGTGACCACGCCGTGTCGTTGGCGTTGCGATCCACCGTCGTATAGATCGGATTATCCTGGCCGTCGAAGACGAAAATGGTGTCGTGCTGGAAGAACATCTCGAGCCAACTGCCGACGCGTTCCTTGGTCCATGCGAGGTCGAAGTTGACGCGGATGTTGCGGATCGCGGTATCGGGGGCGGCGACGCTTTCGACCTCGCGCAGCATGCGCGCGCCGAAATTATCAAGCGCGGTCGAGAGCAGTTGCTTTTCGTGTTCGATCGCGACTTCGTCGGCGCGTTGCGCGGACGACAGCACGGCGACGACGATGCAAACGATCGCCACGGCGACAATGACGCCGATCGGGACCACGACGCTCAACCGCGCGCGATCCCAACTGGTGTACTGTCGCTCCTCGGGGGTGCGCGGGCGAACCACAGCCGGCAAAATGGACTTCCCTTAAAGTGTCACTTCCACTGCACTTTTCGGCTCGGAAACTAGAGCAGAAAGCTTGCTATTTCGCTTTCGCTTTGGCCGCGTTCTGCGCGACCTGCGCGGCCGAATGGTAAATCCGGCGGTGGTGTTAACCAGCGGTAAACTCGTAAGAGTGGAACCGGGGTCGTTTAGGGCCTGAAAGGGGCCTTTTCGAGCTGTTCAGGGCAAAGTGCGGTAGGGCGGGCGCGGTATGGCGATATGGGCGGCGCGCAAGGCGCCCGACCAGCGTTCCCGCAAGTCCTGGAAATAGGGCTCGCCCGGCTCAATCCGGTAGTTCACTTCCGGCGTACAGGCGTCGCGGCGGACCACCAGGAGGTCGATCGGCAGGCCGACGCCGAGGTTGGACCGCATGGTCGAATCCATCGAAATCAGTCCAATCTTGAGCCCGTCATAGATGTCGGTATCGAAGCTGATGGCGCGGTCGAGCACCGGTTTGCCGTATTTGTGCTCGCCGATCTGCAGATAGGGTGTGTCGGTGGTGCACTCGATGAAATTGCCAGCCGAGTAGATCATAAAAAGCCGCAGCCGCTCGCCCTTGATCTGACCGCCAAACAGGAAGGCGACGTCGTGATCGATCTCGGCGGCTTCCAGCGCCTTGCCTTCGGCATTCTGGATGCTGCGGATGGCGCGGCCGATGCGTTGCGCCGCCTGGAACATGGTCGGCGAATTCATCAAGGTCTCGCGCTCGCCGGTTTCCGGATTGTCGACGCCTTCGGTGAGCAACGAGCGCACCGTCTGGCTCAATGAAAGATTGCCGGAAGAGGCGAGTGCCATGATGCGTTCGCCAGGCTCCGTATAGATGTGCAGCTTGCGGAACGTCGACACGTTGTCGAGGCCGGCATTGGTGCGGGTGTCGGCGATCATCACCAGCCCGTCGCGCACCAGAATTCCGCAGCAATATGTCATGTCGTCGGTACTTTTTTCTTGCTGACTAGTTCTGCGACTGGGTTTGCGATTGCTGCGCCGTTTGATCGACGTTGACTGCGACTTTCAGCGTCTCGCCGCTGCCGCCGTAGCGCGTGCCGCGCACCGGCGAGGCGCCGAGATAATCGAGACCGGCTGCCACACGCACATGCGCGTCGGTGGTGCAGATGCCATTGGTCGGATCGAAGCCGATCCAGCCGAAATCGTCGACATGGCATTCCGCCCAGGCATGGCCCGCGTCCTGCGCCGTCACGCCATCGGCGCGATAGAAATGCCCGCCGATATATCGCGCGGGAACCCCCAGGTGCCGCGCGGCGGCAATGAAGACATGCGTGAGATCCTGACAGACGCCGCGTTTGAGCTTGAAGGCTTCGGCCGCGGTGGTCGCAGTCTGCGTCGGGCTGGTGTCGAAGGTGATCTCGCCGTGCACGTTGGCGAGCAACTGGTGCAGCAGCGCGAGTGTGCCGACGCCTGCGCCCGCTTCGGTGCGTGCTTCTTCGGCAAACTCGACGATCGCCGGATCTGGCATCGTCAAATCGGTTTCGCGCAGGAACATCGCGGGCGGGAAGCGCTCGACCGCGCCTTTCACGAAGCCGTTGGTATCCAGCATCTCGACTTCACCGGAGACCGTGATGGCCAACTGGTCAAATGGGCCGTCGGCGGTGAACGAATGTGTGATGTTGCCGAAGGCATCGTCGTGCTGGTGCAGCCGGCAGTCTTCCGAAAGCTCGATGCGCCAGTCGACGACGTATTGCCCGTCGTGATTGCGCGGCGTCAGCCGCAGCAACTGAGTCACGCCGGTCGGCGGCGTGTCGTAGT
>JANMSH010000275.1:0-8892 GCA_031389105.1 Hyphomicrobiales bacterium | reverse complement strand
CCGCCTCATCGAGATCATGGCGGCGCTGCGCACGCCGGTGACGGGCTGTCCCTGGGACCTGGAGCAGAACTTCGAGACAATCGCGCCGTATACGATCGAGGAAGCCTATGAGGTCGCCGACGCCATCGCGCGCAGCAACCTGGCCGACCTCAAGGACGAACTCGGAGACCTGCTGCTCCAAGTCGTCTATCACGCGCGCATGGCCGAGGAGCAAGGCGCGTTCGCGTTAGGCGACGTCGTCGAGGCCGTCACGTCCAAGATGATCCGGCGCCATCCACACGTCTTTGCCGACGCCGACGGCAACACGGCCAAGGTCGCCAAAGGCTTCTGGGAGAAGATCAAGGCGGAGGAAAAAGCGAGCCGTGGCGACGCCATGCCGGCAGGCGCCTTGGCCGGGGTTCCGGTCGGCCTGCCCGCATTAACCCGCGCGCTGAAGCTACAGGACAAAGCCGGCCGCGTCGGATTCGACTGGAACGATCCGCGCGCCGTGTTGGCCAAAATCCGCGAGGAAGCCGACGAGATCGAAGCCGAACTCGATAGCGCCGACCGCGCCAAGGCCGCCTCCGAGGTCGGCGATCTGCTGTTCGCAGCGGTCAACCTTGCCCGCCACCTGGAAGCCGATCCCGAAGGCATTCTGCGAACGACCAACCTGAAATTCGAGCGCCGTTTCGCCGCCATCGAGGCCGCCTTGGCCGCGCGCGGGAAGAAACCCCAGGACGCGACATTGGCGGAAATGGACGCGCTCTGGGACGAAGCCAAAGTTGCGGAAAACTTGGCGGTAGGAAAAAAGGAGGCGGCCGAATAGCCGCCTCCTTCGTCATGTCACGATCTGCTCCGCCTAGCGCGGCATCGTCGCCCTACCCTTGATCGATATGGCGCATGCCGCGCGCAAATTGTCTGAGACGCTGGCGCGTTAGCGCATGATCCCGAAAAGTGGGCACCGGTTTTCGGACAAGATCATGCGCAATTGAATTAGTATTCTGCTGGTGGCTGCGGCAGAAATTTCCGGCGCACCATGTCGGCGTTTTTCGGGTCGGCGCGCACCGTCACCGCCATCTTGCCGTCGTCGTTCAATTCCTTGGAAAGAACTTCGGAATGGCGATAGAGCCAGCTCAGGCCGGCGCCATCGACCGGATCGAGCAGCAGGTCCATCGTCAGGCGGCTTTCGCCCAAACGAGATTCCACCGCGGCGATCAGTCGCTCGATCCCCTCGCCGCTTAAGGCCGACACCGGCACCGGCTGGCGATCCGCGGGCTGGCGCTCGGCCAGATTGAGCACGCGGGCGCGGCCTTCTGAGTCGAGCCGGTCGATCTTGTTCCAGACTTCGATGATGCGGCGGTCGGCCGCTTCGATGCCGAGTTCGCCCAGAATTTTTTCGACGTCCTGCGACTGCGCACCGGAATCCTCGTGCGACATGTCGCGCACATGCAGGATGATATCGGCCTCAATCACCTCTTCCAGCGTGGCGCGGAACGCCGCCACCAGCATGGTCGGCAGGTCGGAAATAAAGCCGACGGTGTCGGATAAAATCACGCGGTTGCCGAGCGGCAGATCGATCGCTCGCAGCGTCGGATCGAGCGTCGCAAACAACATGTCGGCCGACAGCACGGTCGCCTGCGTCATGCGATTGAACAACGTCGACTTGCCGGCATTGGTGTAGCCGACCAGCGCCACGATCGGATAAGGCACGCGCTTGCGGCTGTCACGATGCAGCTTGCGGGTGCGCTTGACCTTGTCGAGTTCGCCTTCGATCTTGGCGATGCGCTCTTCGATGATACGGCGGTCGGCCTCAAGCTGAGTTTCACCGGGACCGCCGAGAAAGCCGAAGCCGCCGCGTTGACGCTCAAGATGGGTCCAGGCGCGGACCAGCCGGGTCTTTTGATAGGTGAGATGCGCGTGCTCGACTTGCAGCGCGCCTTCCTTGGTGCGCGCACGGCGGCCGAAGATTTCCAGGATCAGACCGGTGCGGTCGATGACTTTCGCACCCCAGGCCTTCTCCAGATTTTTCTGCTGAACCGGCGAGATCGGGCAATCCATGATGACGACCGACGCCGACAGACTTTTTGTCAGACCGGCGATCTCATTAACCTTGCCGGTGCCGAGATAGGTCGCCGGACGAATATTGTTGAGCGGGACGAGACCGGCCTGCACCACGTTCAGGTCGATGGCGCGCGCGAGGCCGGCGGCCTCTTCGAGCCGCGCTTCGGGTGTACGCGTGTCCGCGGCCGAACGCGCATGCGCGCCGCGCGCGGCGGCGTGCTTGAGTATCGGCTCGATGACGATAGCGCGGCCACTCTCCCCCGATGTCGGGATAAGAGCATCCGCGCTTTCATCGCGACGGCGCGGTTCCAACTAGAGCACAACCCTATTAGGTCTAATCATGTGCGCACCTAACAATTGATCGCGCATGATCTTATCCGAAAACCGGTTCCCACTTTTCGGGATCATGCGCTAGACTTTTTCGCCAGGCGCCGGCGGCTCTTCGCCGCCTTCGAACAATTGAATCGGATGCCCCGGCATGATGGTCGAAATCGCGTGCTTGTAGACGAGCTGGGAATGTCCATCCCGCCGCAACAGCACGCAGAAATTATCGAACCAGGTCACGACGCCCTGCAGTTTCACCCCGTTGACCAGAAATATGGTGAGCGGGATTTTTGCCTTGCGGACGTGATTGAGAAAAGTGTCTTGCAGATTTTGCGCACGTTCGGCTGCCATGGCCGTTTTTCCTTTTTTGCCCGCGTCTTTGGCGCGAGACCTTCGTTGCCGGATCATTCGGACGTTGAATTCAACGCATGCAAATTCCGCACATGCGCCGCCTTGCCCCACGCAAAGCAGTCCGAAGCCCAGGAAACACTATTAGATGGCAGGTTCCGTTGCGGTGCAAGCGCAGTTCGCGAGATACCCCTCAAGCCACTGAAATAAATAACTATTTGTTGGGTTTAGCGTGCTCGACCGCACTCCGCGCATGCAAGCTATGCTGCAATGCGGTATCAGCTGATCTCGGCGTAACTGTGGAAGTCGCGGCGCAAGGCGGTAGCGATCAGGCCGGGCGCGCCATTGCCGACCGGTCTGCCGTCGATACGAACGACGGATGTCACGATCTGGCTCGCCGACGTCACGAAGGCCTCACGCGCGGCATAGGCTTCTTCGACCGTGAAGGCGCGCTCTTCGAACGCCAGTCCCTGCCCTTTGATCAAGTCCATCACGACCGAGCGCGTGACGCCGGGCAGGATGTCGCGACCGAGCGGGCGCGTGATCAGCGTACCGTCGCGGCTCACGATCCACGCATTCGACGAGCCGCCTTCGGTGACGAAGCCTTTAGCATCAACCAGCCAAGCCTCCTTGGCGCCCTGGTCGTGCGCCTGCTGCTTGGCCAGCACGTTCGGCAGCAGCGCGACCGATTTGATATCGACCCGCTGCCAGCGGATGTCCGGCGTCGTGATGACGGCGATGCCCTCTTCCGCCACCCGCTCCAGGCGCGCGAGATCGTTGCTGCGCGCGGTGACGACGACCGATGGCTGGGTGTCTGCCGAAGGAAAAGGGAAATCGCGCCGCGCCGCGCCGCGCGTGACCTGCAGATAGACGATGCCGTCGCGCACGCGGTTGCGCCTGATCGTCTCGCGCATCACGACCGCCAGCGCCGAGGCGGGCATCGGCCGCGCGATACGGAGTTCGTTCAGCGAGCGTTCGAGCCGCGCCATGTGGCGGCGCTCGTCAATCAGGTGCCCGCCTCTCACCTCGCAGACTTCGTAGACGCCGTCGGCGAATTGAAAGCCGCGGTCCTCGATGCTGACGGCGGCTTGCGCGTGCGGAAGGTAGCGGCCGTTGACGTAGGCAATGCGGGACATTGGAGAGGTTTATCCGATTCCCAGCGCTTTGAGCTTGCGATGCAACGCCGAGCGCTCCATGCCGACAAATTCGGCGGTGCGCGAGATGTTGCCGCCAAAGCGGCTGATCTGCGCCACCAGATATTCGCGCTCGAACACCTCACGCGCGTCGCGCAGCGGCAGGCCCATCAATTGCTCGCCGCCATTACCACCCGGCATGGTCGGCACCATGGAGCCGACATCGGGCGGCAACATGCTGGCATCGAGCACCGCATCCGGATCGCCGCCAGCCAGAATCATCAAACGTTCGACATTGTTGCGCAACTGGCGGACGTTGCCCGGCCAGCTATGCGATTGCAGCACGGCCATGGCGTCGTCGCCGATGCGGCGCTTGGGCAGGCCGGTCGCCTGCGAAATCTGGTCCATGAAATATTCGACCAGTTCCGGAATGTCCTCGCGCCGTTCGGCCAGCGGCGGCACGCGCACCGGCACGACCGAAAGACGGTGATAGAGATCCTCGCGGAACGTGCCTTCGGCAATCGCCGCTTCGAGATTGCGCGCGGTCGACGACACGATGCGCACGTCGACAGCTATCTTGGTGCTGCCGCCGACGCGCTGGAAGGTCTGGTCGACCAGCACGCGCAATATCTTGCTCTGGGTCTCGCGCGGCAGATCGGCGATGTCGTCGACGAACAGCGTGCCGCCATGCGCTTCCTCCAGCGCGCCGGCCTTGCGGCCGTCCGAGCCGCTGGCCTGATCGACGCCGAATAATTCGATTTCCATGCGTTCCGGCGTGATCGCCGCCGCATTGATGACGATGAAGGGGCCGCTTGCGCGTGCCGACAACTGATGCAGCGTGCGCGCCGCCAGTTCCTTGCCGGCGCCCGAGGGGCCGACCACGAGCACGCGGCTGTTGGTAGGCGCCACGCGGTCGATGGCCTGGCGCAATTGCGAGATCACCGACGACTTGCCGACCAGCGTGGACGGCAGCGGCGCCGATTGCTTGAGTTGTTTGACTTCGCGCTTGAGCCGTGAGGTTTCGAGCGCGCGGTCGGCCACCAGCACCAGCCGGTCGGCCTTGAAGGGCTTTTCAATGAAATCATAGGCGCCGTGCTTGATGGCGGCGACCGCGGTTTCGATGTTGCCGTGACCGGAAATCATCACCACCGGCAATTCGGGGTGCTCCAGCTTGATGGCGTCGAGCAATTGCAGGCCGTCGAGCTTGCTGCCTTGCAGCCAGATGTCGAGGAACACCAAATTCGGCCGGCGCGTTACGATCGACGTTAGCGCATCGTCGCTGTTGCGCGCCGTTCGCGCGGTATAGCCCTCATCCTGAAGGATGCCGGCCACCAGATCGCGGATGTCGGCCTCATCGTCGACGATTAGAATTTCAGCAGCCATGGCATCACTCACTTGCGGTCATTTGGCGTTCAACTTCGGGCGCTTCTATCTTGCCGGCGGCGGCAAACTGGACGCGCACCCAGGCGCCCCGTTGTCCCGGAATTTTGTCGGCGGCGTCGCGCAACTCGATGCTGCCGCCGTGGTCCTCGACAATGCGCCCAACAATGGCAAGACCGAGGCCTGTGCCCTTCTCGCGGGTCGTGACGTAAGGCTCTAAGAGCCGGCTGCGGTTTTCTTTCGGCAGGCCGATGCCGTTGTCCACAACATCGATGACAATGTTTTCGCCCTCGCGCCCAGCGAACACGCTGATCTTGCCTTTGCCGAGTTCGGCCGGCGGCACCGCGGCAATCGCTTCGGTGGCGTTCTTGATGATGTTGGTGAGCGCCTGCGAGATCAGACGGCGGTCGAAGCGCGCCATCATCGGGTCTTCCGCGATCTCGACCTCAATATCGATCTCGGCATTGCCGACGCGCTGCAGGAACGCCGACTGCCGCACGGCATCGGCGACGTCGTCGGCGGCGATCACCGGCTTCGGCATGCGCGCGAAACGCGAGAATTCGTCGACCATGCGGCGGATATCATCGACCTGGCGCACGATGGTGTCGGTGCATTGCGCGAACACACCGTCGGCGCCCTCGCCGATGACCTTGCCGTATTTGCGTCGCAGCCGCTCGGCCGAGAGCTGAATGGGTGTCAGCGGGTTCTTGATTTCATGCGCGATGCGGCGCGCAACGTCGGCCCACGCGGACGTGCGTTGCGCGGATACCAGTTCGGTAATGTCGTCAAGCGTCACGACGTAACCGTGATCGGAATCCGACGATTGTTCGCTGGTGACGCGGACCGAGAGGTTACGCTCGCGGCCGGCGCGGCTGATGGTGACCTGATCCTGCGTGCGCGCACCCGATTGCGCCGCCGCCATGGTGTCGGCGAGTTCCGGAAACACTTCGATCAAGGGCTTGCCGAGTGCCTCGGCTTCATTGCGGCCGATCAGTTTTTCCGCCGAGCGGTTGAGGATGCTGACGCAACCATTGCCGTCGATACCGATGACTCCGGCGCTGGCACCCGCCAGCACCGCTTCGGTGAACAGGCGGCGGCTATCGATGAGGTCGCGCGCGTGAACGATGTCGTCGCGCTGCGTGCGTAATTCCTGCGTCATGCGGTTGAAGGTTTCGCCGAGTTGACCGAGATCGCCTTCGGACGGGCGAACCGGCACGCGCACGAACAGATTGCCAGTCGACACGAGATTGGCGGCGCCGATGAGGCGGCGGATTGGAGCGACCAGACGGTTGGCGAAGTTCAAGCCGATCCACACGGCGGATAACAAAACAATAAGCGCGATCACGGTGTACATCAGGCCGAAGGCGACCTGCACGCCGACGCGGCGCGCCTCGATCTCGGCATATTCGGTGACGCTCGCGCGCGTCGCCTGCAATTGCGGCACGACGCGCGGATCGAGCAATCGTGTGACGTAAAGAAAGAGGTTGTCGAATCGCTCCAGCTTGACGACGGCGGCGACATAGTCGGTATCGGGCAATAGAACGATCTGCGGATCCTTGTCGCTGATATGCGGCAACGCGTCGCGCGGCCGCATCGCGAAGGTCAGGTTGTTCTTCAGGTCGGCGCGCGCGATGACGGTGAGGCTTTCATCGAACACGATTGCCGCGGCGAGACCGCGAACCGATGCCTGGAACGTGAGGAACTGACGTAGCTGCTCACGGTCCTGGTCGAACACCGGTTTGCCGCGCGCGATTTCGAATCCCATCAGCATGATGTCTGAACGCACGATCTGCGCGTGATCGCGCAAATAGGCTTCCGCCACGATCAGCGAATTCTCGATGGCCGCGCGGGTGCGCGTGGAGAACAGCCGGTCGAGGCCACGGTCGAGCGTGACGCTGGCGACGATCGCCACCAGGATCGCCGGCGCCGCGGCGATGATTGAGAACAGACCGACGATGCGGACATGCAGGCGGGCGGCGGCGCGGCCGCTGCGGCGAGCCTGCACGACGTGCCAGACCTCGCGCACGATGACGCCGAGCAGCAGCGCCACGGTGAACGCGTTCGCGGCCAACAGAGAGACGACGACATAATGCGTCGGGGAAATCGGCGTCAGATCAGCCAGAACGATGAAGGTAATAAAAGCCGACAGTAGCGCCAGTCCGACCGCGATCGGCCCGAGCATGTGCCATTCCCGCTTGGTGGCGGGACCGGCAAGCGCAGCTTCGGCAATGGCGGCCTGGTCGAGGCTCATTGACCCTCGTTGAATGAATGGCGGGCGATCCGTCACGGGCACGCGAAAGCAGCAATGCCCTTATAGGCACTGATGCTTTTATACAACAATGTTGCCGAATTACGACAATTCCACGGCCTAAATTAAGAGCCGGGATCAGCTTCCGCTTCGGAAAACCTGGATATCCAGGTCGCGGATTTTCTTGCGCAAGGTGTTGCGGTTGACGCCCAGAAGGTCAGCCGCCCTGATCTGGTTACCGCGGGTGGCGGCGAGTGCCGCCGTCAGCAGCGGATATTCGATCTCGCGCAGGATGCGGTGGTAAAGCCCTGCAGGCGGCAGGCCGTCGTCAAAGCCCGAAAAATACGCCGACAGGTGCCGCTCGACCGCCGCACCGAGGCTTTCGTCGGAGCGCGGCTCCTCGCCACCGACCGGCATGGCCGGTTGCGACAGCTCGGCATCGACCACGGCCGCGGTAATCGTCTCCTGTGGATAAAGTGCCGACAGCCGCCGCGCCAGGTTCTCCAGCTCACGCACATTGCCCGGCCAGCGGTGGCGCTTCAGTCGGTCTTGCGCGGCAGGATCCATTTGCTTCGGCGGCAAACCCTCGCGGGTCGCCTGCGTAAAGAAGTGCCGGATCAGGTCGGGAATGTCCTCAGTGCGTTCCCTCAAGGGTGGAAGACGCAGCGGCACGACATTGAGCCGGAAGAATAGATCCTCACGGAACAGACCCTGCTGAATCTGCAAACGTAGATCTTTGTTGGTGGCGGCGACGATACGCACGTCGCTCTTGATCGGCGTGCGGCCGCCGACCGTGGTGTATTCGCCCTGCTGTAGCACACGCAACAACCGGGTCTGGGCCTCCATCGGCATGTCGCCGATTTCGTCGAGGAACAGTGTGCCGCCTTCGGCTTGTTCGAAGCGACCCGAGCTGCGCGTGTTGGCGCCAGTGAACGCGCCCTTCTCGTGGCCGAACAGTTCAGACTCAATAAGATCGCGCGGAATGGCCGCCATGTTGATGGCGATAAAGGTGCCGGCGCGACGCTTGCCGTAATCGTGCAACGCCTTGGCCACCAGTTCCTTGCCGGTGCCGGATTCGCCGGAGATCATCACCGTCAGGTCGGTTTGCATCAGCCGCGCCAGCACGCGGTAGATTTCCTGCATCGCCGGCGAGCGGCCGACCAGCGGAATGGAATCGAAATCATCGTCCTTGGCGGCGGCTGGCCGTTTCTCTTTTGGCTCGGACAACGCGCGGCCGACAATGGCGATCAGTTCCTTGAGATCGAACGGCTTTGGCAAATATTCGTAGGCGCCAAGCTCCGACGCGCGTATTGCAGTCATAAAAGTATTTTGCGCGCTCATCACCACGATCGGAAGATCGGGACGCGACTTGCGGATACGCGGGATCAGATCGAAGGCGTTCTCGTCCGGCATGACGAC
>JANMSH010000272.1:0-9738 GCA_031389105.1 Hyphomicrobiales bacterium | reverse complement strand
GATCGGCAGCGCTTATTACGCCGCAGCTCAGCGGTGGCCGCATCCGCCCCATCATGCAACTGGGTCGCCAGCGACTGTCCAATCTTCGCGACACGCCGACGGCCATTGAATCCGGCTTTCCGGATTTCGAAACTCTGGCTTGGTGGGGGCTTTTTGCGCCGAAGGGCACGCCGCCAGACGTGATCGCAACCATGGAGAAGAATATCCGGCATATCCTGCAAGAGCCGGCCATCAGTAAAAATCTGCAGGAGTCCCAAATGATGACGCTCGTTCTTGGCGGCGCCAAGGATTTCGGCGTTTTCTTCACCAATCAAGTGAAGTTCTGGGGCAATGTGGTGCGTGAGAATCATATTAAAGCTTAGCTAGCGCGGCGCGGTGGCTGGCCGTGCGCCGCCCCGCCGTCATCAGCTGAAGTATAAGAAGATCTCGCGCCAGTTCTGCCAGGATTTTAGCGCGCGCAGGGTGGGTGTCTTCTTCACCTGGTTTTCACCCATGCGACGCACGGCGTCAGGCATTCACAATCCCGGCAATGTCGAGGGTCTTTGCAACGCCGTCCTGTGACGGTTTTGTTTGCGCTGCTCGCTTCTGTTAATCGTCGCTTTACCGTCCTCTATCCGTTCTCTGATTCGCGGATGTTGCTCGAACGTTCGTATTTTTCATCGATCTAGTGTTGCGAACGCGCTGTACGACCACATGGAGCGGGTGCCGTCACCATTCGCCTTCGCGAATCGCCTATAAGTCCTTCGTCGCGATTCGATTCGCGGCGCTCACAAGGGATAATCGCCATGTCGATGTCTGCCGACGATCCAATCCCGCCCAAAGATTTTAAAGGATTGCGACCGCTGCCGACGATCATCTTCGGGTCGCGCTGGCTGCAACTGCCGCTGTATCTCGGGCTGATCGTTGCCCAGTGCGTCTACGTCGTCCTGTTCCTCAAGGAACTCTGGCACCTTGTGCTCGGCGCCATGAAGTTCACCGAGCAAGAAATCATGCTGGTGGTGCTCGGCCTGATCGACGTGGTGATGATCTCGAACCTGCTGATCATGGTGATCGTCGGCGGCTACGAAACCTTCGTGTCGCGGCTGGAGCTGGAAAAACATCCCGACCAGCCGGAATGGCTGTCCCACGTCAACGCCAGCGTGCTGAAGATCAAGCTGGCAATGGCGATCATCGGCATCTCGTCGATCCATCTGCTGCGGACCTTCATCTATGCCGGTTCACTCGGCCGCGCCGACGCGCCCTACACCGAAACTGGCGTCATGTGGCAGTCGATCATCCATGGCCTCTTTATCTTGTCCGCCATTGGCGTCGCTCTGGTCGAACGCATGGGCCAGACTGCTTACAACAAGCCAGCGCACTAGGCCTTCGTTGCGAAAGTTTGCGGCCATCGTCGTCGCCATCGCGCTGCTGATACCGGCGAACGCCCGGGCCGACGCCGCATTCGATCGGTGGCTGCAAACCCAGTGGCCGGCGGCGCAGGCGCTCGGCGTCTCGCGCGCCACCTTCGACGCCGCGACCCGCGGGCTCGAGCCGGATCTCTCGCTGCCCGATCTCGCCATTCCCGGCCGGCCTGAGAAAGCGCCGCCCGGTCAGCCGGAATTCGTGCAGACGCCGGCGCAGTATCTGCGCGAGGCGACGATCGACCGGCTGGCGACGCGCGGCCGCCAACTTGCAGTGCAATACCGCGACACGCTGACACGGATCGAGAAAGAAATCGGCGTGCCCGGCAATGTCCTGCTGGCGATCTGGGCGCGCGAAACCGATTACGGCGGCTACAAGCTGCCGCTGGACGGCGTCCGGACGCTGGCGACGCAAGGCTATCTCGGCAAGCGCAAGGAATTCTTCCAGAACGAATTCCATTATGCGCTGAAAATGCTGCAGGACGGCACGCCGCGTGCCGATCTGCGCTCGTCGTGGGGCGGGGCAATGGGCCTTACGCAGTTTCTACCGTCGGAACTCTACAAATACGGTGTCGATTTCGACGGCGACGGCCGTGCCGATATTTTTCGTTCGGTGCCGGATGCGCTGGCCTCCGCCGCCAAGCAGCTGGCCGGCAAAGGCTGGCAGAAAGGCGAACGCTGGGCTTACGAAGTCCGCTCGCCGCAGAGCGCCGACTGCACCATGGGCGTTCCCGATGTGACGATGCCAATCGGCGAATGGCTCAGGCGCGGCTTCGTGCCGGCGCACGGCCTGAAGCTAAGCACGGCCGAACTGGCGTTGCCGACGTCGCTGTTGCAGCCGGAGGGCAGTTACGGCCCGGCCTTCCTCACGCCGAAGAATTACTACGTCATCAAGGACTATAATTTTTCCGATCTCTACGTGCTCTTTGTCGGCCATTTGAGCGACCGCATCGCGGCTAGCCGCCCGTTCGAAACGCCGTGGAGCAAGAACGCGCAGCTCAAGACCAAAGAAGTCGAGACCATGCAGGAGCGTCTTACCTCGCTTGGGCTCTACAAGGACAAGATCGACGGCAAGGCCGGGATGCTGACGCGCGCGGCGCTCGGCACGTATCAGAAAGCCAACGGGCTGAAAGTCGACTGCTGGCCGACCGCGGCAGTGCTCGATCACATGCGGAAGTAGGAGCGAGGGCGCTTCCCCTGAAATACGAAACGCCGCAGGCAAGCTGCGGCGTTTCTGTTTTTCGAATATCGTTCGCTTACGGGCAGACGAACCGCGGCTTGCTCCAGCCGATGACGTTGCCGTAGCCGTCACGAACCGGGCGGCGGGCCCAGTAGCCGCCATAGCAGTCCGACGGATAGCGCCCGCGATAGCCATCGTACATGACATATCCCGGCTCCGGTCCGTAATAGCGCGGACCGCTGTTGACGATGGCGCCGCCGATGATAGCGCCACCGATAATGCCGGCAGCAATACCGGCGCCGACGTGTCCGCCGCGATGGTGATGACGGTGACGATGCTGCGCATCGGCGGTTGATGCGGCGGCTAGGGTGCCAACCACAAGTGTTGTGGCCGCTGCGATCGTAAGCATGGCCTTCTTCATAGGTATCCCTCCAAGGGTAGAGGCCGGCCGGGGCCGACCGCAGGGGTGACATATCCAGTTTAGTGCATGTTCCAGATTCGACGAAAGAGGCAGGTTCAATATGTCGGAAATTTGATGAAAAATGCCTATCGGCCATAGGAGAGGCCCGGAGACGTTTCCGCATCCGGGCCTATCGGCCTCATCTCAAATTGCTGCAACGCTTACTGACAGACCCGCACGCGCTGCGAGCGCCAGCCATAGCCGTCCCAAACCCGCTGCCGGGTCCAGTAACAGTGACCTCCGTAATAGACGGGGCCGGGGCCGTAACCGTAGTAGCCGTGGCGGTATCCGTGGCCATAACCATAGCCGTTGGTTGCGATGCCGCCGATGATGGCGCCGGCGGCAATGCCACCAATGATACCGGCGGCGACACGTCCGCCGCGCGCTTCGGCCGGTTGCGGGGCGGCCACTGCCGCGACGGCGAGGGTCGCGGCGACCGCTAGAGCTGTCAGGGTCTTGGACATCGTGATCATGGCAAGCCTTCTTTCGGTTGTCGGGGTCGTCTCCATTGAACGACCGCTCCAGCTATTTCCTGCGTTCTCGTCCGCAGCGATAACGTCTGGCTTAGGATCCATGTTCCGTCTTGCCGCGTGAATGCGCCGTGAACGGCTTGTTTGGAAACGGCATTTTCGCGTCGGCGCGGATTAAATTTAAGCAACGTGCAAGAATGATGGCGCGATTGCGGCAATGTCTCGAACCGTAAGACGCGGATCAGCGGCCGAGACTTCCCAGCACGCGCTGCAATACCGAGCGGCGCTCGGCCGGCGCCGGCGGTTTGCCGCCGCGCACTTTTCGTGACGGCCGCCGCGCCTTCCTGGCTTTGGTTGCCGGCTTAGTTCGAGACTTTGATTTGGCCTTGCGCGCGGCTTTGACGCTGCGCCGCGGCTTGCGACGCACCGCACGCTTGCGGCTTCCAATCGCACGGCGGCCGACGCTGTCCAGGAACAATTTTTCCAGCGGGTAGCTCAGCCGGCGGATCGCGGCGGCGAGGGTGAGCCACTCGACCGCGGCGATGTCCTTCATCAGATCGTGGCTTGGCCGTGCCGCCGCCTGCATGCGCCAGAACTGCACGATTTTTGGGCGGCCACCCGCCCGGTAGGTGATGGCGCCGAGAAATTCGCGGACCTTTACGCGGTGGCCGGTCTCTTCCACCACCTCACGGCGCGCGCCTACCATGGCGTTTTCGGTCGACTTTAACTTGCCGCGCGGCAGCACCCAGCGGTCGTCCTTGCTGCGCTGGACGACGGCAATCAGCGGGCGCGCTCCATTGCGCACCACGATGCCGCCCGCCGCGTGAATGGTTTTTCCCGCCAAATGCCTACCCGCCCGCCAATTTCAGCGATTCCGTTTAGCAAATATACGGCAGGCCATGCAGTGAATTGCACACCGCTTGTGGGCAACTCGCCACGCGGCGGTGCGGCCGGAACGGTAGTGTCAGTTGAACTTCAGCCCGGCCGCCTTGGCGATCTCAATATTGAGGTTGATCTCGCGCAGGTTCATGGCGTCCATCTCGGCTGGCGACAGCGGCGCCGGCTCGACGCCTTGCTTGGCCAATTTTTCCTGGACGTCCGGCAGCGCCAGCGCCTTGGTGGTTTCGCTGTGGAGCCGATTGACGATGTCGCGCGGCGTCTTCGAAGGCACTAGCATGCCGGTCCAGTAATTGTAGTCGGAGTTCTTGTAGCCGGCTTCCAGCGTGGTCGGCACGTCCGGCAGCGAGGGCGAGCGTTTCGCCGAGCTCACCGCCAGCGGCACCAATTTGCCGTCCTGGATGAACGGCAGGCCGGACGAAATACCGATGAAGACGAAATCGACGCGGCCGGTCATGACTTCGGTAAGTGCTTCTGGACCGCCGCGGAACGGCACGTGGGTTGCCTTGAAATCGGCGCTGACGCGGAAGCGTTCCGCCGCCCAATGGGTGGCGCTGCCGACGCCAGCAGAGGCAAATGTCATGTTGCCTTCCTTGGCCTTGGCGACGAAGTCCTTGATGGTCTTGATGCCCTTCGACGGCGCCATCAGCAGCACGTTCGGCACGCTGCCAAAGCAGGCGACGCAGGAAAAGTCCTTGGCCGCGTCATAGGACAGATTGGGATAGGCGGCGGGCGCGCCGGAATGGGCGGCGGCGTTGATCAGCAGCGTGTAGCCGTCGGGATCGGCCTTGGCGACCATCGCGGAACCAATGCTGCCGCCGGCGCCGCCGCGGTTTTCTATCACGATGGTCTGGCCGAGCTGGCGGCTGAGCGGGTCGAGTACGATGCGGCCGATGATGTCGATGGTGCTGCCGGCGGTGAACGGCACCATCGCGCGGATGGCCTTGTCCTTGGGCCAGACATGGGCGGCGGCGAAGCGCGGCAGCGCCGGCACGGCAAGGCCTGCGGCGGCCAAGGTCAAAAAGCGGCGGCGGTTAGTCATGTGAATCCTCCCGAAAGTGAGTGCGCCAGGCTTTTGCAGCGCAACTTGTTTTATGCCGAAAGCATGATGCCACGGCTTCGCAAGCAGCGCTGCTATTTTCTGCGATTGCCGGCCCCGGCGGCGCAATCCATGATAGGTCTTAACGCCGCATCAAGAGGTGAATTATCACCTGCTGAAAAGCGTGGAAGCCCGGGCCGGTCCGGACAAGAAACTATGGGAAGCGTCATGGCTGCAAATTACAAGTGGGATCACATTCACCTGCGTACCGCCGATCCGGAAGCCACCGTTAAATGGTTTGAATCCGTGATGGGGGCGGAAATCATCCGCAGCAATCAGAATGGCAAGCCGCGCATCGACATGAAGCTCGGTGGCGCCAACATCTTCATCGCGCCAGTGGCGGCAGGCGAGGCGGTCAATCCGGCGCCGGTGACGCCCTATCAGGGGCTCGATCATTTCGGCCTGCTGGTGTCGAGTATCGACGAAGTAGCGGCCGATCTGAAAAAGAAGGGTGTCGAATTCACCAAGGAGCCACACTCGCCGCGTCCCGGTATCAAGATCTGCTTCATCCGCGGCCCGCAGGGAGTCTCGATCGAGCTGTTGGACCGCGATCCGAAATACACCTGATCAAAGCTTCAAAAAATCCGGGGGAATAACATGAAACGAATTTGGATCGCGGCTGTGCTTGCGGCCGCGATGGCTGTTAGCCAAGCGCATGCACAAACCAAAACGCTCCGCGAGCAAATCGTCGGCACCTGGATATTCGGCGTCGCCGAAGTCGTGGCGCCCGACGGCAAGAAATCTTTTCCGTTCGGCGAGACGCCGAAGGGCATGTTGATCTTCACCGCCGACGGACACTTTTCGCAGGTCCATGTCGCCAGCGACGTGCCGAAGATCGCCAGCAACAACCGTTTGACCGGGACGCCCGAAGAATATGCCGCCATCATGAAGCGGAGCATCTCGGTGTTCGGCCGCTATACGGTGAACGAGGAGAAGAAGACCGTCACCTTCAACATCGTGTCCGCGACCTATCCGAATTGGGAAGGCGAGGCGCAGGAGCGCACGATCGACAAGCTCACCGCCGACGAATTCGTCAACACCAACCCGAACGTCGCCGGCGGTCGCGGCAAGGCGTCGAATTATTACAAGCGGGCGAAGTAGGGTTTTGGGCCTTTCCTTGGGACAAGCGAGCCCGGCCGGTTGCCTTGTCAGGCCTGCCTGCATAGATGAGCCAGGGGCGGCGAGCGGAGACCGATGCATGCGGGCGTTTGGAATTGTTGGTGGGCTTGCGCTTGGATTGACTTGTAGCGCGGTGACCTTCGCCGGGGCGCAAACCAGCGGTCCCGATGCCCGGTTCGAGAAGAGCCTGGAACGGCTCGATCCATCCGCCCGGCTCGAGCAGCTCTGCGATTACACCGCGATGACGCGCATCCGTGCCGACGACAAGACCTTCCGTCCTGACCGGGCGGTCGCCAACGCCATGGCCGATGCCCTGGTCAATAAGGACACGATGCAGGCCACGGCCGGCGCGTTCCGCAGCCGCGGCAAGTGGTACACGCTGACCTATACCTGCACCGCGACCCCCGATCATCTGAAGGTAATCGCCTTCAAGTACTTGATCGGGCCGGAAATCCCGCCGACCAAATGGGCCGGTTACGGCCTGTGGCAATGACGTTTTCGCGGGTCTTTTAAGCCAAAACCCAGCAAAACGCCCCATTTCCGTCCGGGTAATTTGCCGCCAAGCATGCTAAAAGACCGGCGATGACCCGGCGTACCACCGATTCGCGGCAAACGGCCGAAACGGCCTTCAAGCAGGCGACCACCAAGCCCGCGGAGACCGTACCTAAAGCACCGTCAATTCCCGGAGCCAAGGAAATGGTTTCCTTGCGCGTCGACCGGGACGTGCTCGATCACTTCCAGGACGGCGGTCCGGGCTGGCAAGAGCGTATCAACGATGCGCTGAGGAAAGCCGCTGGCAAGTAAAGCGGCGGTAGCCGCGGCGAATAATAAGGCGGGTAACGCGACGTTACGCGCGCGACCGTCACTCTGTTTCAATCATTTTACCAATGGAGATTACATTGGCCGACGACAGCAAGAAAAACGCGGCGAATAATCAGTTTCGAAAATTGCGCCAGGCCGAAGACGGCAAGCGTGCGATGACCGAATACGAAAACAGCGCAATCGCCAACCGCGCCAAGACCGCGCGTCTGCGCGCGCTACGGCTGGCGCGCGACGAGCAGGAAGCCGCCGAGCTTGCGGCCAATCCGCCGCCGCCGAAGAAAAAGAAAGCGGCCAAGAAAAAAGCGGACGTCGAAGCCGAAGCCGAAAGTTGAGCGCCGCGTTTTAAGGTTTTACCTCGGCCCGCATCAGGGCCGCGGCGGCGCCGACCACCACGGCGAGCGCCAGACACCAGAAGCCGACGGCCCAATACAGTGCCGCCGACACCGCGCAGCCGGCGGCGAAATACAGGATACTGAGCGACAGCCGGCCGAAGCGGGTGCGGATCGCAGCCGCGTGTTCCGGATCGGCGCCGCTGATCAGATCGACGGCGTCGATGGTGGCCTGTGTGGTCGAGCCCGTCATCAGCGTCGTCGGTGGCAGGCTCGACAGATGCACGCGCTGCACGGCGTTCTGCAACGCCATCGCGGCAATGCCGGCACAGCCCGTGAGCAGCGCCGCCGGACTATCGGGATCGGGGAACGGTCCGTAGGCCGCCCCAAGCGCGAAGAACAAAAACAGCAGTCCGACTTCCGTAATCAGAAAAACGCGTAGCACCGGCGCGTGCCGTGCCCGCAAGGCGGCGCCGACGAATCGCGCCAGCGCGATCACCAGAATGAAGACCGGCAGCGCCAGCACCTTGCCGATGATGCCGTGGCTGCCGAACACCAAAGCGGCCCCGAGCGTGACGAAGTTGCCGGTGACGTGGGCGGTGAACAGCCCGGCGAGGCCGAGGAAACCGGCGGTATCGACAAAGCCGCCATTGAACGACAGTAGAGCCGCGATCGCCGCCGGTCCGCCGAATTTTTTCATGCGGCGGGCGCCAGCTCTTGCGTTTGTTCGGCGATCGCGCGCTTGACGCTTGTGCGTTCGGCCATGCGTTGGCGGTGCTCGACGACGCGCGGCAGCTTCGCCAGATCGGCTTTGTCACCGTCCAGCCACTGCGCCAACGTGAACAAATATGGATCGCAGATGGTGTAGTCCTTGCCCATCACCCAAGGGCCTTGCAGCATGCCGTGCTCGATCAGCTCGAAACATTGCGTGACCGAGGACGGCACCTTGCGCTGCATGGCAGCGATGGCTTCGGCGTCGGCGGCGTCGACCCAGCGATGGCCGCGCCGCAGATGCGCATGCGCGACATGGCAGGTCGAGCACAGATAGCTGTTGAATTCCTGCACGCGGGCAAAGGCGAAGGGATCGATAAACGGCGCCAGTTTTGCTTGTGGAAAGCGTTGCGCGATATAGGCCAGCAGCGCCGGGGTTTCGGTCAGTGCGCCGTGCTCGGTCACCAGCGACGGCACACGGCCTTTCGGGTTGATCGCGAGATAGCCCGGCTTCTGCTGATCCTGATTGCCGAAGTTTAGCCGCACCGTCTCGTAGTCGGCGTCGGCGTCGATCAAGGCAATGTGCGACGCCAGCGCGCAGGTGCCGGGCGCGTAATAAAGTGTGAGCATCCTATTCTCCGACCCCATGTGCCAATGATGCGAGCTGTCTTCCCTCCGCTATATAGCACGGCCACCGTGTCATTTGCGCTCATTGCTATGTCCCGGATTTTGCGATGTGATGCGTGCGATCTAGGGGGACGACAATGAAAAAAATTTGGTTCGGTGGCCTGTTGGCCGCCGCGATGATCTGGCTCGCCGCGCCGGCACAGGCGCAGACGTACCCGACCCGCCACATCACCATCGTCGTTCCTTTCACGGCTGGCGCGGTGGCCGATACGGTCGCGCGCCTGCTGGCGCCGGGGCTGTCGAAACAGCTCGGCCAGCAAGTAGTGGTGGAGAATGTCGGCGGCGCCGGCGGCACCACCGGCGTGACCCGCGCGGCGCGGGCGGCACCGGACGGTTACACCATCGCCTACGCCTCGACCGGCACCCATGCTGGCGCAATCGCGCTGTATCCCGGCCTTGGCTACAATCCAGTGGAGAGCTTCGAGAGCATCGGCATGGTCGGATCGACGCCGGTCGCGATTATCGCGCGCAAGGATCTGCCGCCGAAGACGCTGAAGGAATTCATCGACTATCTGCGCGCCAACGAAAAGACCGTGACGCTGGCGCATTCCGGCGTCGGATCGA
>JANMSH010000260.1:0-4295 GCA_031389105.1 Hyphomicrobiales bacterium | reverse complement strand
GCCTGCGAAGCGGCGCAGGTGACGCCCGACATCATCACGCTATCGAAAGCATTGACTGGCGGCACGCTCGGGCTCGCCGCAACTGTGGCGAACCGCAAAGTGTTCGAGGCGTTCTGGTCGGACGACCCGGCGAAAGCGCTGATGCACGGGCCGAGTTATATGGCGAACGCGCTGGCTTGTGCGGCGGCGAATGCCTCGCTCGACTTGTTCGAACGCGAGCCGCGGTTGCAACAAATTGCCGCGATCTCCGCCGCGCTGACGCAAGAGCTGGAGCACTGCCGCAATCTTCCAGGCGTGAAAGACGTGCGCGTCAAAGGCGCCATCAGCGTGGTTGAGCTAAAGCGCATCGACAATCTGGATGCGATCCGTGCGCGCTTCGTTGACGAAGGCGTATTCATTCGCCCATTCGGCAACGTGATTTATCTGACGCCGGCCTTTACGATTCTGCCGGGCGAACTTAAAACGCTGACCGACGCGGTGACGAAAGTCGTGCGCGGCCTAAAATAAAAATTTCTTGGGGTGAAACAATGGCGGCATACACCGGTCCGGTGATCGACACGCACCATCACATCTGGCCCCGCAAGGAAGTGTCGTGGCTGGCCGATCCCCCGGTGCAGCGCATGTTCGGCGATTACTTCGGTCTGCGTCGCGACTACTCGGTCGAGGAATGGGCCAACGACATCGTGCCGCAGGGCGTCACGAAATCGGTGCATGTCACCGCGATGTGGGGCCCCGGCCGCGAACTCGAGGAGACGCGCTGGCTGCAGGCGAGCGCCGACAAGAGCGGCTTTCCACACGGCATCGTCTGCAACGCCAATCTGGCCGACCCCGACATCGACGTGAAGCTCAAGGAGCAGACGCAATTCGCCAATGTGCGCGGCGTGCGGCAGATGCTGTATTGGGACAGCGAGCCGATCCGGCAGGCGGTGTCGCGCCCCGACTTCTGCAACTCACCGGAATTCCGCCGCGGCTTCGCACTGCTCGAAAAACACAAACTGCATTTCGAATTGCAGGTCTATGCGGGCCAAGTGCCTTACGCGCTCGAGCTGATCAAGGCGTTCCCCAACGTGCCCATGATCCTGGTGCACGCCGGCATGCTGACGTCACGCACGCAAGCGGCAATCGACCAGTGGCGCGCGGCACTCACCGCGATGGCGGCGTTACCTAACCTGCATGTGAAGATTTCCGGCATCGGCATGTACAGCAACGGTATCGAGCCGAAGCAGACGCGCCAGGTGATCCGCGACGCCATCCAGATATTCGGGATCGACCGTACCATCTACGGCAGCAATTTCCCGCTGGAAAAGCTGCACGCCAGCTACGCCGATTTTCTCGGTGCCTATCGCACAGCGCTGGCGGAATATACCGAGGCCGATCAGCGCAAGGTGCTGCACGACAATGCGGTCAAATTCTATCGGCTGTAAGCCGCGCTTAGAAACCGACTGCGGTGCCGTGCAGGTCGTATTCGTCGGCGCGTTCGATCTTCACGGTCGCGATCTCGCCGACGCGCATCGGCCGGCGGCTGGCGACGTAAACCGCGCCGTCGATCTCGGGCGCGTCGGCCATCGAGCGACCTTTCGCGACGGTCGGACCGGCCTCGTCGATGATGACCTGTTGCCGCGAACCGACTTTGCGCTTCAAGCGGCGCGTGGAAATTATCTGCTGCGCCTGCATGAAGCGGTGCCAGCGGTCTTCCTTGACGTCGTCGGGGACAACATCCGCGCCGAGATCGTTGGCAGGCGCCCCGCGCACCGGCTCATACTTGAAGCAGCCGACGCGATCGAGCGACGCTTCATCGAGCCATTGCAGCAGCAGATCGAAGTCGGCCTCGGTCTCGCCGGGGAAGCCGACGATGAAAGTCGAGCGCAGAGTCAGGTCGGGACACATCTCGCGCCAGCGTTCGATGCGCGTCAGCGTCTTCTCCTGCGCGGCGGGGCGTTTCATACGCTTGAGCACATCGGGCGCGGCATGCTGCAACGGCATGTCGAGGTAGGGCAGAATTTTGCGCTCGGCCATCAGCGGAATGACGTCGTCGACGTGCGGATAGGGATAGACGTAATGCATCCGCACCCAGATGCCGAGTTCACCCAGCGCACTCGCCAGATCGACTAATTTGGCGCGCACGTCCTTGTCGCGCCATTTGCTGGCCGCGTATTTGATGTCGACGCCGTAGGCCGAAGTGTCCTGCGAGATGACGAGCAATTCCTTGACGCCAGCGGTGGCAAGCTTCTCGGCTTCGCGCAGCACGTCGCCGGCCGGGCGTGAAACCAGATCGCCGCGTAGTTTCGGAATGATGCAGAAGGTGCAGCGGTTGTTACAGCCTTCGGAAATCTTCAGGTAGGCGTAGTGCCGCGGCGTCAGCTTGATGCCTTCCGGCGGCACCAGATCGAGAAACGGATTGTGCTGTGGCGGTGCTACGCGATGCACGGCGTCGAGCACGCTTTCATATTGCTGCGGGCCCGTGATCGCAAACACGTCGGGGTAGGCAGCGGTGATGTTCTCCGGCTCCGCGCCCATGCAGCCGGTGACAATGACCTTGCCGTTTTCCTTGAGCGCCTTGCCGATAGCGCCGAGCGATTCCGCCTTGGCGCTATCGAGAAAGCCGCAGGTATTGACGATGACCAAATCGGAGCCGGCATGCTCGCGCGATAGCTCATAGCCTTCGGCGCGCAGGCGCGTGATGATGCGTTCGCTGTCGACCAAGGCTTTAGGGCAGCCGAGCGAGACGAAGCTCACTTTCGGCGCTGTTTTATTGTCGGATTTCGTCTCTGGAACCTGCATGCGGGCATGGGCTAACCGCGATCCAGGGCGATAGCAAGGCCGTCGCGGCTTAATGGTTTCGGAGCGCCTCGGCTTCCTCGTAGAACTTCTTTTCCCAGGCCTTATGGTTATCCATGCCCTCGCGGATGAAAGGCGTGAACACCGCCAGATTCAGCAGCAGCCAATTGAGGAAGTTGCCAGGAAACCGCAGCGGCTTGCGGAAGTCGACGAACAGCACCACGCGGGTGTGCTGGGTCTTGTTCCAGGCCTCGTGTTCATAGGCGTCGTCGAAGATGACCGCTTCGCCTTCCTTCCAGCAGTAAAGCTGCTGCTCGACGCGGATGCCGAGTTGTTCACGTGGTTCGGGAACAATGAGCCCGACATGCAGCCGCAGCACGCCGTTATAGGGTCCGCGATGGGCAGGCAGGTGCTTGCCTGGTTCGAGGATCGAGAACATCACCGTGATCAGGCCGGGGATTTTCTGGCAGACGCGCCAGGTCTGCGGGCACAGCGCGATATTGGCGTCCGACTTGAAGCCGTAGCCAGCCAGCAGAAACGTCTTCCAGCCGCGGTCCTGACTGATGGTGGCGACGTCCGACGAAATCTCATGGAAGCCGGGCAGGTCCTGCTGGCGCACGAGCACGCTGTCGAGCTCGGTGCGGATCTCGCGCCAATCGCGCTCGATCTCCTTGGTCCAGGGGAATACGGCGTTGTCATAGATCGGCGGATTGCCGACCTTGCTGAACGATACATTGAGCCGCTCGACGAAGGCCACGACGTGCATGAACATGCGCGTGACAAAACTGGCGCGCGCCAGCGGCTTGATGCCATCCGTGCCGAAACGCTGGGCGGGGTTCTGATCGGGGTTGGTTTGCGGGTCTGTAAGACTGGTCACCGGCTATGTCCTTGCACAAAAGCGTAGGCAGTATCGACTCAGAATGGGCCGGGAATCTGTCACGAATCTGTCGCGCCAGCCAGCAATGGGCGGAGTGGCATAAAAGTTCCCCGCGCGCCAACCTGCCCAAAGGTTCTATTCGATGATTGGCCGCGGCCAAACTCGGCGCTATCGTGGCGAAAAGGCGGGCAGGTATGAAATCAGCGATCGTTCTCTTAGCCTTATTGTTTGGCGGGTTTTTGACGGTTTCAGCCGGCGCGGCCGATATGAAGCCCCATCAGGCCAGCATCTGGCGTGCGGACCCCTCCATGCCGCACGACGTGCTGCCGTTTCCGCGCAGCGAGCGGGCGCAGTCGGTGTGGGCGTCGGGCGCCTGCTGGACCGAATGCGGCTCTTATTGCGCTTGGGGCCAGACCGGCTGCCTACAACGCGACTCGCAAGGCACTTGCCTGAAGCTGACCGACAAATGCGACCGCTATTGCCAGCGCCAATGCCGCACGTCCGGCGGGCCGCTGCTGCCAATCGAATTTCCGTGGGAGTGAATATCACTTAATTGGGGGGAGTTGTGTCGTGAAGCGTCATCTGATTGTAGGCGTCATGTTGGTTGCGGGGATGGGCAGTGCGCAGGCAGCGCCGCCGA
>JANMSH010000248.1:0-2089 GCA_031389105.1 Hyphomicrobiales bacterium | reverse complement strand
GGTCTCGACAAACTCGTCGACGCCACGATGCAATTGTTTGCGGCGTTGTTCAATGTAAGGTCCTTTACCAAATCATGGCTCACTTCGGGTTTCTGGATTGGGTATGTCTACCTCGCCTGTCTGCTGATCCTGTTCCTGGCGCGGATCGCGATTAGTGCCGTGGTCGATCTTATCGGCCAGCACAATGTTTTCTGGTTGAGAAACGCCATCGCGCGCGAGCGCGGCATTGCAGCCTACCGCGCGTGGGAGCCGTTCGAGAAAATCAGACCGGCCGACTGTCCGCAGGAAAAATGGGAGGCGACGTTTGCCTGGCCCGCCAATGACAAACCACCCTACCCACCGCTCGCGCAACGGATGCTGCTCGGGGCGATTATCAACGTGGCCGTGATCGCGGCCATCGCCGTTGCGCTGCAATTCCTGACGCCGTTTCCGGTCATCACTTGGCTTGGTCAACTGACAAAAATGTTGTTTGGCTGATCTCAGCCCAGCACTCGCGTCACGTCATCGAACAGTTCGTCGACTGCAAACGTCCGCGGGATCAGCTTCTGGCGGAAGCTGTAGTCGATGATGGTCTCGAGCGAACGGCGGTTGGCCTCGACGCCGAAACGCCACGGGTCGAGCAGGCCGTTGTCCGAAGGCGGCGGCGCGGCGCGGCGGCTCTCGAGCAGCACGCGGTAGATTTCCTTGACGATGTCGGGGCGCGATTTCGAGATCTTGTCGCGCACCACCATCATGTGATTGATCGGCACGCCGCCGTGAGTCTGTGCCCAGTTGCACGCCACGGCGTCGGTATCGGGGATCAGCGGCTTGAGCCGCGGGTCCGGCATCTTGTCACCGACAATGGCCGCGTCGATCTCGCCGTCGAGCAGCATCTGCGCCAGTTCCTTGCCCGCCGGCGCACGCGTGACGAAGTCGGGATCCTTGTATTCGGCGACATGCGGGTCCTCGAAGGTCACCCACTCCACCTTCAGGGGATCGACGCCGTAACCGTCGGCGAGGAATCCGCGCACCCAGGCGCCCGTCGTCTGCGTATAGGCGCGCACGCCGACGCGCTTGCCGATCAGATCGGATGGCTTCAACGCACCGCGTTCCGGATTGTAGGCGATGGTGTGATGCTGGCCGCGGCCGAGGACCGTCGCCGGAATAAGCGTGTAAGGCTTGCCCGCCGCCTTGGCCTGCAAGAACGTGACGATGGCCAGTTCACCGAGGTCGAACTTGGCTTCGCGAACCAGCGGCTTGAACGCCGTGTTCGACACTTTGACGTCGGCGAAATCGAACTCGACGAGATCGGATTTGACCGCGCCGGTCTTCAGCGCGTTAGTGTTCGGATAGCTGCCAAGCAGCGTGAAGAGTTTCGTCTTGTCCGCCATTCTCGTCTCCTCAGTCCGCCAGCGCCGGATAAAGCTTCTGCGCCGTCTTGGCAAAAATCCATTCCTGATCCGCCTTGGACAGGCTGGCGACACTCTCGCGCGCGACTTTTAACATGCCGGGCAGCTTGCCTTCGCTGGACGGATAGTTCGAGCCCCAGGCCATCCGCTGCGCGCCGAACGCCGCAGCAAGACGCGGGAAAAATGTTTCCGGCGTCGCCTCGCCCTTGCGGCTTTCATTGAAAACGCGCGGCGACAGCTTGAGATAGATGTTGGGATGCTTTGCGAGATCGAACAGGCTGGCAGCGGCAGCGTAAGGCGGACCATCTTCCAGTGATGGCCGCGCGCAGTGGTCGAGAAGAATTTTCACTTCAGGGAAACGTTCAGCCATGCGCGCGGCCTGCGGGATCGCCTTGGCCGACATTTGCAGACACACGGAAAGGCCCAACTCGCTCGCGCATTGCCAGGCCGGATAGGACTTCGGATCGTCGAGCCAACTGGCCTGCTCTGACATCGTGCTGCCAAAGGTAAAGAGGCGCAGCCCGGTGAGACCCTTGCCGAGCCAATGTTTCATCCGCTCCGGCGCGTCCGGCGCCATGACGTCGGCCGAGAACACGCCGGTGAAACGCTGCGGGTGCGCGGCGACCGCGTCGGCGACATAGGAATTGTCGTGGCCGTAGCAGGTCGAGGCCTGGACGATCGCAGCCTTCTGCACGCCGGCC
>JANMSH010000220.1:0-4793 GCA_031389105.1 Hyphomicrobiales bacterium | reverse complement strand
CTTTCCCCGTCGAAATTCGATGTGGGATGGCGCTCGGGCAACTGCCACCTGAGCCGATCTATTCAAATGTAGAAACCTTCATTCCGAACCTGATTTTCGAACCCGATCCCAAAGTCACCCCGAGGAAGAAATTATCTAATTGCTCGCTGTCCATATCGCCGGATGAGCGCGAAATCATTTTGAGGAACGAAAGCAATTTGTGGTTCTACTGTTGCGTTGTTTACGACGACTTCATGCAGGATCGTCATGAGGCCGGATTTTGCTGGAAATGGACCAGCGTGGGCTTGGGCCAGAGTTGGCGAGCCGACCCGAACCCCGCCTATAATCAAAAGACCTAGAACAAGGGCTGCACCTCTTCGCTTGACTCCCTATATTCCTAGTCATATAGTCCCATCACCTACTCCACGCGAGGGGCGTCCTGCAGGACGCTAGCAAGGCGCGGGGTAGGGGTGGCGCCTGCGGGCGGGGTTCGTAACCCCGCACCCGGGAGGCCTCGGGTCACCGTCCGCTCCTATTACGGGGAGCTGCCTTGAATGGCTGCACGGGTGGCGACGAAGGCGGCGAAAGCCGCCGGATCGGGAGGGCGAAGAGTCCTCCGTCGCGCACACGGAAGTACGGTCCCGAGGACAGAAAAGCCACAAGTGGAGCGCCGAGAGGCGACGCGCCTTCGCACGGCGCGGCCGCCGAAAGGCGGAGGCTAGTGATTGCGCCTTTCGGCGCTCCACGCCCTCGCACTTCGAGGGCGGCATAGCCCGGCGCCGTTTGGCGCGCGGCAACGATCACACGCGTCCGCACTATACGGCGGCCGGTTTCGTCCATAGATAAAGCTCTCCGCGTCCGCGGGGATGAACGGAGAAAGCGATGAGCGGTTTGCGTCCCGTCACTGTCATCACCGGCGCGTCGGCCGGCATCGGCGTGGCGCTGGCGCGCATTTTCGCGCGCAACGGCCATGAACTGGTTCTCATTGCGCGGCGGCGGGATCGGCTCGACGCGCTGGCCGACGAAATCGAAGCCACCGGTAAACCGCGGCCCGTCGCGGAGGCGCTCGATCTTCAGAAAGCCGGCGCTGTGAAAGAGCTTGAGACGATTCTCGCGCTGCAGGGCCTCGAGCCGAAATACATTGTCAACAATGCCGGCTTCGGACTGGTCGGTCTTGCCGCTACGCTCGACCGCGACGAGCAGTTGGCGATGATCGATCTCAATGTCCGGGTTTTGACTGAACTGTCGCTCGCCTTTGTCGACAGTCTGGTGCGCCAGCGCGGCGGCATCCTCAATGTCGGTTCGATGGCCGGCTTCCTTCCGGGTCCGGGCATGGCGGTCTATTACGCCACCAAGGCCTATGTGCTGTCGTTCAGCGAGGCGTTGCATAGCGAACTCAAATCGCGCGGCGTCCGGGTCACGGTGCTGTGCCCCGGCCCGGTGCCGACCGAGTTTGCCGCCCGTGCCGGCATCAGCGAAGGGCTGGCGCCGGGCATGCTCACCCAGAGCGCCGAGGACGTGGCTCAAGCCGGTTACGATGGCCTGATGGCGGGCCGCCGGACGGTGGTGCCGGGGCTGGCCAACAAACTTGTCACCGTGCTGATTCGCATCCTGCCGCGCCGCCTGCTGCTCCGGCTGGTGGATGCCCGCCAGAGCCGCCGCAGGCCCGCGCAGCGTGAAACGCCCGCGCAAAGCACATAGCGGCGTCCCGCCCCCCATGGCCTCGTTCATATTGCAAACGCACACGAAGCGGGTATCACTCGACGCAGGAGCCTGCGCCGAACCATCATGTTGAAGCCGGTCCTTATCATTCTTCACCAGGAACACTCGTCTCCTGGCCGCGTCGGACAGACGCTGACGCAACTCGGCTATCCGCTCGACATCCGCCGTCCGCGCTTCGACGATCCGCTGCCGGAGACGATGGATGAACATTCCGGCGCGGTGATTTTCGGCGGGCCGCAAAGCGCCAACGACCCCGACGATTTCATCAAACGCGAGATCGACTGGGTCGGCGTGCCGTTGCGCGACAAGAAGCCGTATCTCGGCATTTGTCTCGGCGCACAGATGATGGCGCGGCACTTGGGCGCGCGTGTCGATACGCATCCGGAAGGTCATGCCGAATGCGGCTATTACCCGATCCGTCCGACCGAGGCGGGGCGGGGCATCTGTGCCGACTGGCCCGACCATGTCTATCAATGGCATCGCGAAGGCTTCTGCCTGCCGGATGGCGGCGAACTGCTGGCCGAGGGCGATGCGTTCTCGATCCAGGCGTTTCGTTACGGCACCGGTTACGCTTTGCAGTTTCATCCCGAAGTGACGCACGCCATGATGTACAAGTGGCTGGTTCGCGGCGCGCATCGGCTCGAGCTCCCGGGCGCACGACCGCGCGCCGATCACGTCTCCGGCCGCGCGGTGCACGATTATGCCTCGCGCAACTGGCTTAGCGCCTTCATCGATCATTGGATCGGCCGCAAACCGGCGGCGGCAACTTGACCAAATATCCGCCCGCCCGCATCGTTGCGCCGCTAAGGGGAGTCGACGGTCACGCGGAGCGCGCGGGTGTCTGATTCAAGCGACAACGGGCGGGCGTCGCGGCCGATTCCTCCGGCACTGGGCGCGATGTTGCGCGCATCCGACGGCATCCTCGACATGCTGCCGATCGCCACTTTCATTTGCGACGCGCGCGGCACGATCATTCAGTACAACAGCCGCGCGGTGGAAATCTGGGGGCGCGCGCCCGCCCCCGGCCAGACCCATGAAGACTTCAATGCGAATTCGCATTTTCTGGATGCCGACGGGGCGTTGGTGATCCGTTCGTTGCTCTCCGAAGTGCTGGCGACCGGAACGCCGGTGCGCGACGCCGAGCGCGTGGTCGAACGCACCGACGGCAAGCGCATTGTGGTGTCGGTGAACATCGATCCGTTGCGTGACGCGAAGGGTGACCTGGTCGGCGCGGTCAATTGCTTTCTCGACATCACCGAACGCAAACGAATTGACACCGCGCTTGAGCAATCGCGCCTGCGCGCGCTTGAGCAAGAGCAATTCCTGGCGGCGACCTACGAGCATGCCGCCATCGGCATTTCGGAAGTCGGCCCCGACGGCCGTTTTCTGCGCGTCAATGAAGCGATCTGCTCGATTGTTGGCTTGAGCCGCGAGGAGCATCTGGCCGCCAGGCTTTTCGACCGTACGCTTGCCGACGATGCAGATCCCGACCGCGAAGCCTTCCGCAAGCAGGTCAATGGCGAACTCGAATTTTATTCGATCGAGAAGCGATTGCAGCGGCCCGATGGGCGGGTGATCTGGCTTTCGGTGCGCTCGACGCCGGTGCGCGCCGATGACGGCCGCCTGCTTTATATCGTGCGCGTCGTGCAGGACGTTACCGAACGCAAGGCGTCGGAGCGCCGGCAGAAGCTTTTGATCGACGAATTGAATCATCGCGTGAAGAACACGCTGGCCACCGTGCAGTCGCTGGCGTCGCAGAGTGCGCGCGGCGCGCCGACCCCGGCCGTGTTCCGCGAAGCGTTCGAGGGCCGCCTGATTGCGCTCTCGAAAGCGCACGATCAGTTGACTGTACACCATTGGGAAAATGCCGACTTGCGCGAACTGCTGTCGGGGAGTCTGGCGCCCTATACGGTTGCCGGCGCGGAGCGGGTCGTGCTGCGCGGCGAAGACGTCGAGTTGCGGCCGCGGGCGGTGCTGACGCTGGCGATGGTGTTCCACGAACTCACCACCAACGCAGCAAAGTACGGCGCGCTATCGGTTCCCGGCGGCCGGATCGAGATCCATTGGCAGCCGATTTCGGGCAAGGACAACCAGACGCTTCGGATCGGCTGGATCGAGAGTGGCGGACCGCCGGTGAGCGAGCCGGCGCGGCGCGGTTTTGGTTCCAAGCTGATTGAAGGCAGCGTCGCCGCCGAGCATGGCGGCAGTGCCCGGCTGACCTTCGAGCCGGCCGGCTTGCACTGCGAGATCGTGATGCCGCTGGAGGCGGAGACGGCTCGCCATGGCGCGGTTCTGGGTGAAAAGTAGAAGGTTGGTGGAGCCAGGCGGGATCGAACCGCCGACCTCGTCATTGCGAACGACGCGCTCTCCCAGCTGAGCTATGGCCCCGCCGAGCGCAACGGCAAACATGAGCCGCTACGCAAAAGTCCAAGCGAGTGGGCGCCATTTAGGACCAGGTGTCTGGCCTGTCAAGGATATCGGCCCGCAGAGGCCTTTCGAAATCATGCGCCGGCGCGCCGCCTTGTTCGGGGTCATATGACCGGCTAGGTTCCCGCCACCTTCAAACGGGCGGCCACAATGAAAGCCATTCTCGATATCGTCATGCTGGTCCTGCAGCTCTATATTTGGCTGCTGATCGCCTCCGCGGTTTTGTCGTGGCTGATCGCCTTCAACGTGGTCAACACCCGCAACCAGTTCGTCGCGATGGCGGCCGATTTCCTCTACCGCATCACCGAGCCGGCGCTGCGGCCGATCCGCTCGATGATGCCTAATCTCGGTGGCATCGACCTCTCACCGGTGATCCTGATCCTGCTGATCCTGCTGATCGAGAACATCATCGTCCGCTACATCTACCCGAACGTTTTTTAGTGACTGGGTTCCCGCCTTCGCGGGGACGGCGGGTAGCGAGATGACCGCACGCATCATCGACGGCAAGACAATCGCGGCGGAGTTGCGGGCCAGGATCGCCGCCGAAGTCGCGCGCGTGCAGGCCACGCATAAGTTCGTCCCTGGCATCGCCGTGGTGCAGGTCGGCGATAATCCGGCGAGCAGCGTTTATGTCCGCAACAAATCGAAGGCGGTGGCCCAAGCCG
>JANMSH010000169.1:0-18107 GCA_031389105.1 Hyphomicrobiales bacterium | reverse complement strand
ATGCGCCGCGAGATAAGCCGGTGAGAACACGCGCTTGGCGGCGATCTCGGCGATGGCGCCGAGCCCGCCCTCGGCGACCTTGCTCGCCATTACCGCGAACTGCTTCTTGCCCTCGTCCGGGAAAGCGGCGGCGGCATCGCTGACCACCAATTTTGAAATCCGCTCAGGATGCGCCATCGCGAAGGCGAGCGCGACGGTGCCGCCAAAACCGTTGCCGATCAGGATCGCGTCGTTGGCGATTCCCCATTCCTGAAAGCCGTCTTCGATGCAGGCGATATAGGCATCCATTAATGCCAGCAACGTCGGCTGCGAGCCGTGGAAGCCCGGCAGGTTGAATAAAGTGACGCGGTGCCGGGCGGCGAACGCCTCCAGCACCGGATCGAAGGCATGCCGGTCGGCCAGCAGCGAATGCAGCACGACAATGTCCGGCCCCTTGCCGGTACGCACCGCGGTCAGCGCGCCGTGGCCGGCGGTCAGTTGTTCAAGCTGCATGGATGTTCTCCGTGGCCCCCGCACTATAACGCGCAAGCAGGCGGATGGATCGGCGCAGCCGCAACTCTTTCTTCCCCTCTCCCCGCGTGCGGGGAGAGGGAGGAAACTCAGTTCCCTTCACGCCAGATGCCCAGCACCTGCTGCGCCGGCTTGTCCGAGATCGAGAACAGCACCGACTCGGCCGCTGGATTGTGCTGGAACGTTTTCCACGACGGCACCACGAAGACGTCGTTGACGCCCCACTCGTAGGGCTTACCGTCGATGATGGTGGTACCGTTGCCTTCGGCGCAGGCAAAGATGGTCGCGTCGGTCGAGCGGTAGGGCTCGCCCTTGAAGCCCTTCGGCAGCAGCGCGAGATAAGCGCCCATGGTCGGCAGCACCGGGCCGCCGTTGATCGGGTTGGCGTAGCGCACGCGCGCGCCGAAACGCTTGTCGACGTCGCCGGTGTTCTTCAGCCGCTCCAGGATCGGCCGCATCTTGGCGTAAGGATAGTTGACCACCGGGCTGCGGTTCTGCGTCACCGGCATGCCGTCCGGCAGCACGCCCGAGGCGAAGCGATCGAACGAGTCGCCGTCCTCGTGATTGGTGTTCTGCATCTTCTCATCGAAATGTTCGCCGAACGAGGTCTCAAAGTGATTGACGATGTGCATGTCGAGCACGTCGAGCCACATCACCGGCTGCTTGCCGGGATTGCCGTGATCGTGCGGCGCCCAGTTGGCGGTGATGATGAAGTCGCCGTGCTTCATCATGGACTTCTCGCCTTCGACGGCGGTGTAGGCGCCCTCGCCTTCGAGCACGAAGCGGATGGCGGACGAGACGTGACGATGCACGTCGGCGATTTCGCCGGGCATGATCAACTGCACGCCGGCAAACAGCGTGTTGGTGGCGCGCGACTTGCCGGGCATGCCGGGATTTTCCAGCACCAGCACGCGGCGCTCGGCTTCCTCGGCGCTGATGACTTCACCGGCTTCGAGAATGAGGCGCTTGACGTCGGAGAACTTCCATACCGTCGGCACGATGCTGGTCTTGGGCTCCGGCGTCACGAGGCCCTTGAGCACCTCCCACAGCGGCGTCATGTGGTACTTGGAAATCTTGTCGTAATAGGCCTGCCGCGAGGCCTGCACGTTGTGCTTGGGACCGGGTTCGGCGACGGCTTGAACGGACATGGCGTTCTCCTGAGTAATTAGTTGAATTTGAAACTACTATACCGCAAGCGGCCGGGGGACGAAACAGTTTGGTTCTATGTAACTAATTATGGGCAGCGCCTCGCACCAGATCGATCAGCCCCAGCGGGGCGTACGGCGGTTGATCGCCACGCCATGCCACATGCTGATCGGGGCGCACCAGAAGCAGCTTGTGCTTATAGAGTGCCTGCGCCTGCGGAATTTCCGGATCAACATCGAGCACGGCAAGCGGAACGCCCCTTTGGGCCGCCGCGTCGCTGAGCGCCGAGACGGACAGGCTGGGGTCGAGGCGAACGGCCGTATAACCGGTGCCGAGAGCGTCATAGAGCGAGCGGCCTGGGCTCAGCCACATATGCGGTAACCGGCAACCGGGAACCGTCGACGAGGTGAATTCGTGGATCTTGTAGGTCGGATGCGCCTCGCCGTCATAGGCGATGATCGGCGAGTTTTCATAGAAATATCCGAAATTGAGGCCGGCGGCGCATTGCTGCTGGATGTCGATGGCATGGGCTTCCTCGCCAATGCGGGCACGCACGGCGTCGCCGGCAGGTCCGAGCGCTTCGACTTCGGCAGGCACCTCGCGCCGCTGCTTCATCACCCGGCGAGCAACATCGGTAATCAAGTGAGACGCCTGATCGGTGATCGGCTGACGTTCCGCCACGTAGGCCTTGAGAATGTCCGGTGACGCCCATTTGTTCAAAACCGCGGCGATCTGCCAGGACAAGTTCGCGGCGTCGGCAATGCCCGCGTTCATGCCGTAGCCGGCCGCCGGTATCCAAAGATGCGCGGCGTCACCGCAGATGAAGACACGCCGGTCGCTGAATGTGTCGGACACCAGACGGCGCCCCATCCAGTCTTCCTTCGAGATCACCTCGTAATGAAAATCCGGCCCGACGCCGAGGATCGAGCGGATGGCCCAATCGCGGTCGATCGAGTCGTAGTCCGGTTCGCCCGAATAAAGGAAATTGTGAATATTCCAGTTGTTCTTTCCGTCGATTGAGATTGTGGTCCCGCAACGGCGCGGGTTGAGCGAGAAATACATCCATGCCGGTTTTCCCGGCAGCAGATCCATGAGCGCGGGCGCATGGATATAGGTCGACTGCACGCGCTGGATTTCTGGCGTGCCGACAAAATCGCCGCCGATCTGCTTGCGGACTATCGACTTGCTGCCGTCGCAACCGACGAGGTACTTGCTGGTGATCGATATCCGCTCGTTGCTGTCGAGATCGCGGACCTGAGCGGTGACGCCGTGTTCGTCTTGCGCAAATTCCTCGAACGCGGTGCGGTTGAGAATACGAATGCGCGGCTGCAACAACGCATGCGCGTACAATATCGGCTCGAAATAAGTCTGATTGATCCGGTACGATGGCTCGGGCGTCGGCCACCACGAGTCGGGGGCCTGCGCACCGGCTTGCCGCGCGGCGCGCGATGGCAAAGATAGCCGCGACAGCTCGATGCCGGTCACGGTCGTTGCGGAAACGACATCGTTCGAATAATCCGCCGGCAGCCCGGCCTGACGCAGCTTTGGCGAAACGCCAAGGCGGCGGAAGACTTCCATCGACCGCGCCGAAACCTGATTGCATTTGACGTTCGGCGGCTCGCCGGCCCGGCGCATTTCGAGCATGATGACGTCGATGCCGCGCCAGGCGAGATCGATCGCGAGCGTCATGCCAACCGGCCCGCCACCGACAATCAAGACGCTCGTTTCGAGCATGCTGGCCATCCATATGATGCAAACAGATTCTAATTATTCACCGAGCCGCCGTCGACCACGATGGACTGGCCGGTGACGAAATCGCTGTCGTTGCTGGCCAGGAATACCAACGTACCGAGCAGGTCTTCCGGATAGGCGTCGCGCTTGAAGGCGCGGCTGTTGCGGACAGGCACCCGCTCGTCCTCGACATGCTGGGCGTTCTGCAACCCGGTATCGCTGAGCACATAGCCCGGCGACAGTGAATTGACGGCGATGCCGTATTGGCCAAGCTCGCGCGACAGCGCGCGGGTGAAGGCCAAAATCGCGCCCTTGGAGGTAACGTAAGGCAGCATGCGCGGCACGCCTTTGTACGGCGCACCGGACGCGATGTTGATGATCTTGCCGCTGCGCTGCTCCATCATGTGAGGCGCGACGTGGCGGACCATCAGATACGAGCCTCGCACGTTCACCGCCATCACCTTGTCCCACAGGTCGACGTCCCATTCGGTGAAGCTGCGCGGCGTCAGCGCGGAATACATCGCCGCGTTGTTCACCAGCACGTCGATGCGGCCGAAGCGGTCGACGGTCTGCGCCACCAGATTCTTGACCGCCTTCTCGTCGCTGACGTCGCACTTGACGCTGTGCACCGCCTCGGCGCCGTGGCGGCCGGCGATTTCGGCAACGAGGTCCTTGCCGTCGGCAATGTCGGCGATCATCACGCGCGCCCCTTCAGCGGCCAGCGCCTGTGAATAGTGCCGGCCGATGCCCTTGGCACCGCCGGTGACGATCGCGATTTTTCCTTCGAGCCGTGCCATTGGTGCCTCCCACGTTTCTTTTATGCTGTTGCGTGTATAAAGGCGTGGGTGCCATACGGGAAGCCGGAGACTGCGTGCATGCCGAGCAATGCCGACCAACTGGCAATACGGGCTTTGGTCGAAAACTGGGTGATCTGGCGCGATGCCCGCATGTGGGACCGCTTCCGCACGCTCTGGCATCACGAAGGGCAGATGTGGGCGACCTGGTTTCAGGGCAGCTTCGAGGAATTCATCAAGGTCAGCCAGGACGGCCACGACAATGGCACACGCATCTCGCATATGCTCGGCGGCAGCAGCGCCGACATCAAGGGCAAGCGCGCCATCGCGCAGACCAAGATGACGATCACGCAGCGCGCCGAAGTCGAGGGCGTGCTGTGCGACGTGTCGTGCAGCGGTCGGTTCTATGATTTTCTGGAAAAGCGCAAAGGCCCAAACCGTAAAGGCCAATGGGGCATCGTACTGCGGCGGCTGACTTATGAACGCGACCGGCTCGATCCAGTGGATCCTACCGCCAAACTGGTGCTCGACAAGAAAGTGCTGGCGCAGTTTCCGGAAGGCTATCGCCATCTCGCCTATTTGCAGGTCAAGAACGGCTTCAAGGTCAAACGCGACCTGCCCGGCCTTGAAGGGCCGGAACTCGACGCGCTTTATGCCAAAGGCGAGGCCTGGCTGAAGGGTAAAAAGCTGTAATAATGCGCCGATAAGAGCGCTGGGGCGCCGGGGGATTCATGTCGTTAGCCGACAAGTTCAATCTGCTCAACGAGTTCAACATCCTGCGCATCATCTGCGCGCTGTTCTTCATTCCCCACATCGTCGCCAAGTTCACCGTGCCGCAGGCACTGCAGTTCTACGTCGACGTCGGCTTCAAGCCGCCGGCGTTCTGGATGTACCTCGCGGGCGCCATCGAGACCGTGCTAACCATCGGGCTGCTTTTCGACATCTACACGCAATATGCCGGCATGATCGCCTTCATCCATCTGCTGGTCGCCGCCGCCGCGACCTACAAACTCACCCGCAACTGGATTTGGGTGATCGGCGGCATCGAGTTCTGCGTGTTCTGGGCGATCTGCTGTCTGGTCGTCGCCATGCACGCCTGGCACGCGTAACCGTTTCTAATTCCTGAAAGGAAATCTTCAATGGCTAGCGTTCTTTTTTCTCCCTTCACCATGCGCGGTCTGACATTGCCGAACCGCGTCGTGGTGTCGCCGATGTGCCAGTACAATTCCACCGACGGCTCGGCCAACGACTGGCATGTGATGCATCTCGGGCAATTCTCGCTCGGCTGCGCCGGCCTGGTGATGACGGAGATGACCAACGTCAACGCGGTCGGCCGCATTTCGCACAAATGCGCCGGGCTGTATTCCGACGAGAACGAAGCCGAACTCAAGCGCGTGATCGATTTCTGTAAGCAATATGGCGTCGCCAAGCAGGGACTGCAGGTCGGCCATGCCGGCCGCAAGGGCTCGACTGCGCCGCCGGCGGTGGGTGGCAAACCGCTGACGGCGGAAGAAGGCGCCTGGGAGACGTTGGCGCCGTCCGCGATTGCGTACGGCGAAGGCTGGCATGTGCCGCGCGCGATGACACAGGCCGAGCTCAAGAGCACGATCGGCGACTACGTATCGATGGTGAAGCGCGCCGAGCGCGTCGGTTACGACCTGCTCGAAATGCACGGCGGCCACGGCTATCTGATCCATCAGTTCCTGTCGCCACTGGCCAATCAGCGCACCGACGAATACGGCGGCAGCTTGGAAAAGCGCATGCGCTATCCGCTCGAAGTCTTCTCCGCGATGCGCGCGGCCTGGCCCAAGGACAAGCCGCTCGGCATCCGCGTCTCGGCGGTCGACTGGGTCGACGGCGGCACCACCATCGAGGACACAATCGCCTTCGCGCGAGAACTTAAAGGCCTCGGCTGCGACTACATGGATGTGTCGAGCGGACAAGTCGATGCGCGGCAGAAAATTCCGTTTGCACCGGCTTACAACGTGCCGTTCGCGGAAGCCGTGCGGCGCGAGACCGGCCTGCCGACCATGTCGGTCGGCTTGATCACCGGCGCGCGCCAGGCCGAGGACATCGTCGCATCCGGCAAGGCCGATCTGATCTGCATCGGGCGCGGCGCGATGTGGGATCCGCGCTGGGCCTGGCATGCGGCGGAGGAACTGGGCGCCGAGACGCCTTATGCCCCGCGCACAATGCCGGCGCATCCCAAGATGCGGCCGCAGGTGTTTCCGAACCGGGCAACGACCTGAACTATCCCGGGCGCAGCGCAGCACGCTTTAGTGATGCGCTGCAGACCCGGGACCTTCGCACATTCGGAATTCGGTAAGGCCCCGGATCTGCGGCGCAGCACTCACGTGCTGCACCGCGTCCGGGGCAGATGGCTACACCTTCACGCGCTTGACGAACTTTGCAAAGGCCGCGAGCTGCTGCTTGATGATGTCCTTGACGGCGTCGTCGGTGATGTCGCCGGTCTTCTCGTCGATCTTCTTGGCCGCAAAGTTCACGAAAATTTCCGGCTTGCCGAACATTTGTGCGTCGATCGACTGCAACGCCATGCGCAGGTGATACTGCATGCGCCCGCCGCCCATCTGCCCGGCCGAGGCGGACTGCAAGGCGACCGGCTTGTCCTTGAACGGCACATCCTTGAGCTTCGAAACCCAGTCGATGGCGTTCTTGAGACCGCCGGGGATCGACCAGTTATATTCCGGCGAGACGATAATGACGCCGTCGGCGGTGCGGATGGCTGAGGCCCAGGCTTCGACATCGGCCGGCGCACCGGACGCGACCCGCTGGTCATCGTTGTAGATCGGGAAATTGGCGAAGGACGGGGAGTCGGTAAACGTCAGCTCCGGCGGCGCCAGCCCCGGCAAAGCGCGCGCCACCGCGGCGTTGAACGAACCTTTGCGCAGCGAGCCGCAAATCGTGAGCACTTTGAACTGGTCGGCCATTTCCTCGTCCTCTGTTTCGTGTGCCGCTCTACTGCGGCGTCAGTCCCGCCTTGTCGCGCACCGCCTGCCATTTCGCAACTTCCCCGGCGATGTGTTTGCCGAATTCGGCTGGAGGCGCCAGCCGCGCCGAAGTGCCCGCCTTCTCCAACTGCGCCTTGATTTCCGGGCGCGCCACGATCTCCTTGAGTGCAGCATATGTCTTGTCGACGATCGGCTGCGGCGTGCCGGCGGGATAGAGCCAGCCGTACCAGCCGCTCACGGCGTAGCCGGGGATGCCGGATTCGGCGACGGTGGGCACATTGGGAATGGCCGGCCAGCGCTCCGGTCCGCACACGGCGAGCAGCTTGAGCTCACCGGCCTCCACCTGCCCGCGCACCGAGTGCAGGCTTTCGACCGCATAGTCGACCTCCTTGCCGAGCAAGGCGCCGATCACCCCCGGCGTGCCGCGAAACGGAATGTGCTTGACGTCGATGCCGGTCGACTGGCTGATCACTTCACCGGCCATATGCTGGGTCGAGCCTAAGCCCACGCTGGCGATATTGAGCTTACCGGGCGAAGCCTTGGCGAGCGCCACCAGTCCCTTGAGGTCGTTGGCCGGAAAATCCTTGCGCGCGACCACGACAAAGGCCGAGTCGGCCACCAGCGCGACCGGCGTGAAATCCTTCACCGCGTCGTAACGCACCGCCTTGACCATCGCCGCGGACACGGTGTGGCCGGCGCTGATCATGGTGGCCATGTAGCCGTCCTTGTCCGCTTTCGCGACCTGGTCGCCGGCAATCGTGCCGCCGGCGCCCGGCTTGTTCTCGACCAGCACCGACTGGTTGAGTTTTTCCGACAAAGCCTGAGCGAGGATGCGAGAGACAATATCGGTGCCGCCACCGGCGCCGAAACCGACAATGAGACGGATCGGTCTGTCGTTCGGCCACTCGGCCTGCGCGGTGGTGAGACCGATGACGGCGGCGAACGCCGCCGCGATTGTGCGTTTCATAGCGAACCTCCCTGGGTGCGCGCCTCCCCCACGGGGGTGCGCCTGTTTTTATGACCCAAGGGAACGCGGGCAGCCCGCCAGTGTCAACGGGGCTAAATCAGGCTTTCTCGTCTTCGATGCCGTTGCGCAGCACGCATTCGACTTCCAACAGCAATCTAGCAGACGTGGCATTCAGGAAGGTATTTACGAAACCAATGGTTGTAACTATTATACGAGGTTGCAATTGCACCTTCGTTGTATTTGGGGAGACCAAATATGGGCAAGAATCCTGTTAGCATTGAGAATCCCCCTGCCGTTCATATTAATGACGATACCGGTGTCCCTCCTAGGCTTGTCGCCGCAACAATCGCTGTGGGGAGCGTATTAATTGCAGTCGGTTGCTCGGTATTTCTATGGGGCAATAAATCGCCGACATATGCTGTTCTGCTGACATGTGTTGGCCTCGCGATGATTCTTGCGGCCGTTGGATCGCGCGCGGCTGGCAGCTGGCGAAGCTGGTCCGCGACAGGCGCGGGTGCCCTCGCGATCCTATTGTTCCTTATTTACGTTTGGGTCGATCCGCAACCTCCAGACTTTCGCAAGCACGGCCACATCTCCACCGACCTTTCAAAAGTCGCCGAGCTCCGCATCGTCGACGTCAACCCGCTTTATACATATCGCGACCCAACAACCCGCTCGATTCAATTCGTTATTTTAAACAAGCAATTCAAAACCGCGCAGGTTTCGATCCAAGTTGATACGATCGACAAAGGCCCCGGCGTGGAGTTTTTCGAAATGTCGGGAGACGGGAATCATATCTTCAAGAAATATCTGGCTGACGACAGCGGGAAAGCCATACGCTGGAAGCTCGATCTCATTGACCAGACCATTAAAGATGGCGCAGAGATCATGTTCAGTGTGCCAAAATTGAACCATAACAATATCGCGAACCAACCGAAGAATACCAGTTCGATTAAAATTCTCGACGCCATTGTTGGAAAAGCGATCGCGCAAGATGCGCAGCGGCCGATCGGTCAACTTCTCGACGATCTCAAGTCGGACAACGTCAGCGTTCGTAGAAACGCGCGCGACGATATTGTCGTTTCAGGGCCTCAGGCCGTAGATGCCCTCATGGTAGCATTTCGCGAGAATCCCAAGGACTATCGCATTTCACTTGGCGTCACTTTCGGCCTCAACAATATGCTTCGGACCAATCCAAACGCATCCGATGAAATTGCAAAAAGACTAACGGAAGGCGACTTCAAACAACTGGTAGAAGCAGCGACAAACAAGGACAAAACACTTCAAAATCAGGCAACTCAGTTTTTGTACAACTTGAAAGACAAACGAGTCGCGACACCGCTTCTTCAAAAGGTCTCCGATGATCGTCGCGACGACACTCTCAATAATTCAATGTTGATTTTCACATCAATTGCGCCACAGCTGGCGCCGGATGAGAAGAAAGTGTTGTTCGACAAGTATAGCGCAAACGTACCGGCACCTTTTAAAGGCGCCCTGAGCCCGCAATAGAGCTCTGCCAATTACTTCTCGTCTTCGATGCCGTTGCGCAAGATGCCGAGGCCTTCGACTTCGACCTCGACGGTGTCGTTGGGCTTCATCCAGACCGGATCGGGCTTGCGCGCATGGCCGACGCCCGACGGCGTCCCGGTGAACAGGATGTCGCCCGGCTCCAGCGTAATGCCTTCGGTGAGATAGACCAGTGACTCCGCGACCGGAAACATGAAGTTATCTGTGTTGGACGACTGCATGGTGTTGCCGTTGAGACGGGTTTCGATCTTGAGGCCCTTGCCACCCTTCGGCACTTCATCTGCGCTGACCATCCACGGACCGACACTGCCGCTGCGATCGAAATTCTTGCCCATGCCCCACTGCGTGGTGTGGCGCTGATACTCGCGAACCGAGCCTTCATTGCCGACGGCGTAACCGGCGATGCAGTCGGTGGCGTTCTCCATGGTCAGATGCTTGGCACGCTTGCCGATGATCACGATCAACTCGCCTTCGTAATCGAACTGGATCGATTTCTTCGGCCGCATCAGCGGCACGCCGTGCGGCACCAGCGACGTCAGCATGCGGAAAAAGATCGACTGGAATTTCGGGATGTTGTCCTTCTGCGGACCTTCCTTGACGTGGTCGAGATAATTCAGGCCGAGGCAGATGATCTTGCCGGGGCGTGCCACCGGCAGCGCGTACTTCAATCCGGCGAGCGGGATGCGCGCCGAGGCCGGCGCCTTGGCGGCGAGCGCGGCCAGCGGTTTCAGGTCGCCGTTGTTCTGGCGCAAATATTCGCCGAAATCGGACGGCATATTCGCATCGACCGCCTGGAGATCGACGACATTGTCGCCTTCGACCACGCCCAGCCGAACGCCATTATTCGCTTCAAAACCGACGATTTTCATTGAAGTCCCTGCCCTGGAGGTCCGTGTCCGCTGTTGCGGACGGCGTGACTTAGCGCAGGCAGGCGGCTTGCGAAAGGTGGCTATTCCGCCGGGCGCGAGGCTGGCTCGCCGGCCAGCGTGAAGGCCTGGATCGAGAAGTATTTGTTGGCGTCGGTCCACACCCCGGCCGGCATCCAGCCGGCGCCGCGCGCCAGTGCGCCCAGCGACTCGACGCTGTATTTATATGAATTCTCGGTGTGGATGGTCTCGCCGGCGCGGAAGTCGAAGAACTCCCCGGCCACTTTCACCTTCTGCCGCTTCAGGCTTGCGAGGTGCATCTCGATGCGGTGGCGCTCGCGGTTATAGAAAGCGTGATGCTCGAAGCACTCGAGCTTGAAGTTGCCGCGCAGCTCGCGATTGATGCGGGTCAGCAGATTGAGATTGAACTTGGCAGTGACGCCGGCTTTGTCGTTGTAAGCGGCGTGCAGCACTTCGGCCGGCTTGATCAGATCGGCGCCGACGATCAGCGTCGCGCCGGGGCCTAGTATGTTTGCGGCATTGCGCAGGAACGACGCCGCCTCGTGCGGCTCGAAATTGCCGATGGTCGAGCCTGGGAAAAACCCGACCCGCGCCGGCGCAACTTTGGCTTCCGGCGGCAATTCGAACGGAAAACAAATGTCGGCGGTGACCGGCAGCACCTTCAACTGCGGGAAATCAGGTCGCAGTTCGGCCGCTTCCTGCTCGACCATTTCGCCGCAGATATCGACCGGCACATAGGCTGCCAGCTTCGGCGCCGCGCGCAACAGAATGCGCGCCTTCTTGCTGGAGCCGCTGCCGAATTCCACCAGCGCGGCACCTTCGGGAATAAGCTTGGCAATGTCCGCCGCGTTGTCGCGCAGGATGCTCATCTCGGTGCGGGTCGGGTAATATTCCGGCAGTTCGGTGATGCGCTCGAACAATTGCGAGCCGGTGCCGTCATAGAAATATTTCGCAGAAATCCGCTTCGGCATCGCGCCCAAGCCGGCGAGCACGTCGGCCTCGAAGGCCGCGTCTTGTTGCGGCGGGGGTTGCAAAGAACGTGCGAGCGCGACCATTACGACCTCTTGTGCGGACTCTACGCAGCCAGTTGGAATTGGTTCCGGTCTGATGCGCGTGATCTTGTCCGAAAACCGGTACCCACTTTTCGGGATCACGCGATTAGATGAATTCGGCCAGCCGCAGGCCGGTGAACTGCCAGCGCGCCGGTGGATAAAAGAAATTCCGGTAACTCACGCGGGCGTGGCTGTCTGGTGTTGCGATGGAGGAACCGCGCAGCACCATCTGGCTGACCATGAACTTGCCATTGTATTCGCCGAGCGCCCCCTCGGCTGAGCGGTAGCCTGGATAGGGCAGATAAGCACTGCGGGTCCATTGCCAAGCCACGCCGAAGGCGTCGGCGAGCAGACCGGCGCGCGCTGCGACCTCCCATTCCGCCTCGCTGGGCAGGTGTTTTCCGGCAAAACGCGCGAAGGCCTCCGCTTCGTAATAGCTGACATGCGTCACGGGCGCCGCCGGATCGATGGCTTTAAGCCCCGCCAAGGTCATCACATGCCAAGGAGCGTCCTTTGCATCGTCTTTCAAACGCCAGTGGCCCGGCGCATGCCAGCCTTCGTTTTGCAGCGCTGTCCAGCCGTCCGACAGCCAGAGCGACGGCGTCGCATAGCCATCGGCGGCGATGAATTCCAGCCACTCGGCATTGCTGACGAGATGGCGCGCGATGCGCACGTTCGGGATCAGCTCGTCGTGAAACGGCGTTTCATTGTCGAAGCAAAATTCGCCGCCCTCGTGCCCGATCGAATGAATGCCGGACGGCACATCTACATAGCCGCGCGGGCCCAACGCTGCGCGCGGCGCTTGCCAGTTGGGGTCGTAGACCGGATCGGTCGGGTTCTGCGCGAAGGCATGGAGGATATCGGTGAGCAACAATTCCTGATGTTGCTGTTCGTGATGCAGACCGATTTCCAAAATCGAGAACACCTCGCCGGCTTTGTCGGCCGACACATTGGCGATCAGCTTCTCGACGGCGGCGTCGACATGCGCACGATAACCCGCGACTTCGGCGCCGTTCGGCCGCGTGATCAGGCCGCGCTGTGGACGCGCATGGCGCGGACCGGCGGCGACGTAATAGGAATTGAACAAAAACGGAAAGCGCTCGTCGAAAATCTTGTAATCGGGATCGTTCGGCACCAGCAAAAATTGTTCAAAGAACCAAGTGACGTGGGCGCGGTGCCATTTGGTCGGCGAGGCATCCGCCATCGACTGGATGATCTGGTCCTCGGCCGACAGATGCGCGGCGCGTTGCTCGGTCTCACCGCGAACATTGCGGAAGGCCTGGAGCCACTCGGCGCGCGATTTTTCCCGGATCGCCGGCGCTTTGACGAAAGACACCGACTTGATCGCTTGCGCCATTGAAAGCTCCGCGCGTTACGCAAAGGATTTGAGCATGGATATAGGTAAAGAACCGGATTCTGCAGGCGATTGTTCCATCGGCGGCGCCTGGGGACAACCGCAAACCGCACCGTTCGCGCGGCGGTGACGCGGTTTTGATGACGGCCCAGGCGAAATGACCGCCCGGGCCGCCCGTTTGTGTGTCGTTAGGCCAGCGTGCGGACAGAGGGCTCGCGAGCCCAGAACCGCAATTGTGCGGCGGCAATGAAGTCCTTGCCCAGACCGGTAACGCCATTATCGGCGACGACCCCGGCTTTATCGAGCAGCGGTTGTGCCGCCTTGCTGGCGCCGATCGCTTTCAGATGGCCGAAGGCGTCCATCACGAATTGCACGGCGGCGCCTTCCTTCATCAGCATCTCGCAACCGGCTTCCGACAACACGACCGCGATGGCGTCGAACAATTGCGACGGCGAACCGGCCAATTGGCCGTCGGCCTTGAGCATGGCGCCACCCTTGACCTTGGCGCCGCCGACCTTGGGCGCGATTAGAAACGGCACGGCGCCGGCCTTCTCGACCGCCTTCTGCACCGCCTTGATCTCGGCGGGATCGGAGCCGTCGGCAAAAAGAATGCCGACCTTGCGGCCTTCCAGCGTCTTTTTCATTTTCTTCTGGATCGACAATGCCGCCGAGGGCTTCATGTCGAGCACTTCTCGACGCGCCTGCGCCTTCTTCGGTAGCGCAATGCCGATGCCGGCGGCGACCCGCTCGGCAAGTTCTTCATCGACGTTACGCAGATTGGCGATCATGCGGGACGGCACCTGCGCAAGCCCGACCTTGGACAGTTCGAACACGAAGGACGACGCGATGTGCGCCTGTTCGTTCTCGGTCATCGACTTCCAGAACATCCGCGCCTGGCTGTAGTGATCCGCGAACAACTCGGCGCGCACGCGCAGCTTTTCGCCCTGCTCGTTTTCACCGGTCGGCGCGCTTGAGGTGGTGAAGCCGGTCATCGGGCATTCGCGCGGGCCTCCCTCTTCGCCATGCGCAGAGAGGCTGTTCGGTTCGTAATTGGCGCGGCCGGTCGGCACGTTCATCTGCATCTGGCCGTCGCGCTGGAAGTTCATCACCGGGCATTGCTTGGGCGCGTTGATCGGAAGCTGATGGAAATTCGCCGTGCCGAGCCGCGATTTCTGCGTGTCGAGATAGCTAAACAGCCGGCCTTGCAGCAGCGGATCGTTGGTGAAGTCGACGCCCGGCACGATGTTGGCCGGGCAATAGGCGACCTGCTCGGTTTCGGCGAAGAAGTTATCGGGATTGCGATCCAGCACCATGCGCCCGATCATGCGCAGCGGCACGTCCTCTTCCGGGATGATCTTGGTCGGGTCGAGCACGTCATAGGGCTGCTTGTCGGCGAATTTCTGATCGAAGGCCTGAATGCCAAGCTCCCATTCCGGGAACGCGCCGGTGACGATAGATTCCCAGAGATCGCGGCGGTGGAAATCATTATCGGCCGCCTGCAGCTTGAGCGCCTCGTCCCACAGCGTCGACTGGATGCCGAGCTTCGGCCGCCAGTGGAATTTCACGAAGGTGACTTTGCCCTTGGCGTTGACGAACTGGAACGTGTGGATGCCAAAGCCTTCGATCATGCGCAGGCTGCGCGGGATCGTGCGGTCCGACATTGCCCACATCAGCATGTGGGTGGATTCCGGCATCAGCGATGCCCAATCCCAGAACGTATCGTGCGCGCTGCCCGCCTGCGGAAACGCGCGGTCGGCTTCCATCTTCACCGCGTGAACCAAGTCGGGAAATTTGATCGCGTCCTGGATAAAGAAGATCGGGATGTTGTTGCCGACCAGATCCCAATTGCCTTCCTTGGTGTAGAACTTCACGGCGAAGCCGCGTACGTCGCGCGGCGTATCGACCGATCCGGCGCCTCCGGCGACCGTCGAGAATCGCGTGAACAACAGAGTCTTCTCGCCGGCGCGCTGGAAGATGTCGGCCTTGGTGATGTCGGCGAGCGACTTGTAGTTTTCGAAATAACCGTGCGCGGCCGAGCCGCGCGCGTGCACGATACGCTCGGGGATGCGCTCATGATCGAAATGGAAGATTTTTTCACGCAACACGAAATCTTCGAGCAGCGTCGGACCACGCTCGCCGGAGCGTAGTGAATTCTGGTTGTCGGAAATCCGAATGCCTTGATTGGTCGTCAGGTGGACGTCTTGTTGTTTATGCGGCCCTTTTTTCGGCACCTGCTGATGGGTCTCACCGCCCTGCCCAACCGCTGTCTCAAAGCTTTCTTTATCCGCCATAAATTTCCCCATACGTGTTGGGCCAGACCGCGCTCAGCGCGCCGGCAATGAGGCGTAACGAACGCTTCCCGTGGTTTGTTCCGCTGCGGCAAGGTGTTAACGAACAGCGAGCCGGTGCGGTTTACCCTGAGGCTTAAGGTTGCTGCACGGAAACGCTATGCCTCACCCCAACCCGCCTTGTATGCCCACTATGCAATATGTGGGGCGGCTGGAATGCAGACGATCGTTCGTGAACTGGCGGATATCGACCGCAGGCTTGACGATGCCGTGGTTCAACTTCGCGAGCAGCAAGCGCTGGTTGCCCTGATCGACTGCGAGCGCGAAGGGCACGGCGTCCTGCTGAGTCTGCTGTCGAGCGTGCTGGAACAGTTTTACAGCCTGCAAAGTCACCGCAAGGCGGTGCTGAAGTCGCCGGCCGCGAAACACCTGATTTAAAAGAGATATCGATTTGAAGTTTGGTAGCGGGGGAGGGATTTGAACCCCCGACCTCCGGATTATGATTCCGCTGCTCTAACCAACTGAGCTACCCCGCCATTCGGCAACCGTGGCTGCCGGAACGCCGCGATATAGGGAGCCGCGGCAAAGCCTGTCAAGTTCACGGCTTTCGCGCGGCCCGGAAAACCGTTCCGGCACCGCCACTTGGCTACGGTCTTTGTATCATTTCGGCTGAATCGAAGGATCGCCACCCGGGCTGCCCGGCGGCAGGATGACCGGCATACGACCGCCCGGCGGGGTCGGCGCTCTGATCTCGGGGTCAATCTGCGACGGCGGGCAGATGACACCGTCTGAGCGCGCCAGCCGGTCACTCAATGAGGAGCCCGCTGGTTTTTGCGTATCGAGATCGCCGCCCTGCCCGATGGTCGCTTGGTTCTGCGCACAAGCCTTCGGATCGAGTTGCGTCGTAACCTTGGGTGGCGCCTGCGCCGCGGCAACTGCCGGCATCAGGATCGCCGCGGCTATCGCCGTCAGACTGAGAACGCGCCGAACCATTTCAAGTCTCCCTGCCCGCGCCTGTGCGGCCAGAGATAACGGCGGGGGTGCGTTCAAAGTTCCGTTGACACAATGACGCGCTAAATACGCGCGAAGCGAATGAGCGAAAAATGGCCCATCGGCGGCATCGGCCGGCGCTCGATCAGCCGCACGCCGCCGTGCAACGCCGCCCAGTCGGTCAGGCGTTTGAACGGAAATTCCGGCCGCCAGCCGAGCCGCCGCGCCAGCGGCGCGAAGCAGAATTCGAACAGCCAGCGCGGTCCGCTCTCGGCGCCGATGTGATTGACCAGCACGATCTCGCCGCCCGGCTTGGTGACGCGCGCGAATTCGTCGAGCGTGGCTTCCGGATTGGGCACCGCGGTGATGACGAACTGCGCCACCACGACGTCGAACGAACGGTCGGGCAGCGCCATGTTCATGGCGTCCATCACCGATAGCGATTCGACATTCGAGAGCTTGTGTTCGGCGACGCGCTCGTGCGCTTTGCGCAGCATCGGCTCGGACAGATCGACGCCGACGATAGTGTTGTGCCGCGCGTAACTGGGCAGCGAGATTCCAGTGCCGACGCCAACCTCGAGAATGCGCCCGCCGCCCTCGCCGCAGGCCAACTCGGCGGCGTCGATCGCAGCACCTCGGCCGCGCGCGAACACCTTGCCGAACACGACATCGTATATCGGCGCCCAGCGCGCATAAGCGCGTGCAACGCCAGCTTTGTCGATGTCCGCCCCCATCCGCGATTTCTACTCGGCCGCCACTGATTTTAGTTCGGCGCTCGGCCGCAGGCTGTCAGTCGCCGCCACCGCGCTTTTGATGAAGCCGCCGCCCAAGACGCGGGCCTGGCCTTCGCCGGCGTCGTAGAACACGCAGGCTTGGCCTGGCGAAACGCCGTGCTCGCCGTCGACGAGTTCGACTTCGTATCCCGATTGACCATGACGCAGCCACGCCGCCTGCGGCGGCCGCGACGAACGCACCTTCACGAACACTTCGCGGCGGTCGTCGGCGAGCGCTTCGTCGATGCCGGTGTCGCCGATCCAATTGACGTCGCGCAGCACGATGCGGCTGGTGCGCAACGCTTCGCGCGAACCTACCACGACACGGCGCTGCTCGGCGTCGAGACGCAGGACATAAAGCGGCGCGGCGGACGCGATGCCGAGGCCTTTGCGCTGGCCGACGGTGAAATGAATGATGCCGGCATGCGTGCCCAGCACCTTTCCGTCGAGATCGACGATCGCCCCCGGCTCAGCCGCGCCCGGCTTCAGCCGTTCGATGATGTCGGCGTAATGCCCGGTCGGCACGAAACAGATGTCCTGACTGTCGTGCTTGTCGGCGATGGCGAGGCCGTACTTGCGCGCGAGTTCGCGCGTCTCGGCCTTGGTGCGTTCGCCGAGCGGAAAGCGGAGAATGTCGAGCTGTTCGCGCGTGGTGCCAAACAGGAAATAGCTCTGGTCGCGCTCTTCCTCGCGCGCGCGATAAAGTCCGCGGCCGCCTGACGCCAAAGGCCGCGACGCGACGTAATGGCCGGTGGCCAGCACCTTGGCGCCGAGTTCGCGCGCGGTGCCGAGCAAATCGTGAAACTTGATCGACATGTTGCAGTCGACACAGGGCACCGGCGTTTCACCTTGGATGTAACTCGCGGCGAAACGGTCGATCACCGCTTCCTTGAAGCGCTGCTCGTAGTCGAGCACGTAATGCGGAATGCCGATGCGTTCGGCGACGCCGCGGGCGTCGTAGATGTCCTGCCCGGCGCAGCAGGCGCCCTTGCGGTGGCTGGCGGCGCCATGGTCGTAAAGCTGCAGCGTGACGCCGACCACGTCATAGCCCTCGGCCTTGAGCAGCGCGGCCGTCACCGACGAGTCGACGCCGCCGGACATGGCGACGACAACACGGGT
>JANMSH010000090.1:0-2487 GCA_031389105.1 Hyphomicrobiales bacterium | reverse complement strand
CGACGAGCTTTGCCTCGCCGCAAGCGAGCACCGGCTGCACCGCAATTTCCAGGGCTACACCACCGACGACGCCGACGCGCTGATCGGGCTGGGCGCGAGCGCCATCGGCAAACTGCCGCAGGGCTTCGTGCAGAACGCGCCTGATCTTGGCGGCTATTCGCGCAGCATCGCCGCGGGACGCTTCGCCACCGTGAAGGGGTTGGCGCTGTCGGACGACGACCGCATACGGGCGGCCATCGTCGAACGGCTGATGTGCGACCTGGCAGTCGATCTTGGAATGTTTGGCGGCACGGCGCGCTTTGCCGCCGAGATCGCAGCGCTTGCGCCGCTGAGCGAACAAGGCTTGCTCACCATCGACGGCGCGCGCATCGCCGTCACCGAACCGGGCCGGCCTTATGTGCGGATCGCCGCCGCAGCGTTCGACGCCTATCTCGCGGCCAGCCAGAAGCGCCATTCGGTGGCGGTCTAGTGTTCCTTCGCCGCCTTGGCGCGCTTGAGTTCAGCCGCGTTCGGGCAGAACGCCGGCGGCGTCTCGATGATGGCCGGCGCGCGCGCGAGCCAATCAATGCACACCTCGGCGGTGTCGCAGCGCTGGCAGGCGTCGATCGCCTGCGCCAGTTGCGACACGCCGGTCGGCCATGCCGCAGGAACAGCCACCGACAGCCCGAGCCGTTCGGTCATGGCCGCAAGATTGCGGGCAGTGCTTGCCGGCGTATCCGCGACCTTCGATGATTTTGCATATCGGGTCATAACTTTAACTTGCGCCGTTGGCGGCGCGACGCATTGATCCAGCGCAACAGCACAGGGCACCTAATTCGGCCGCCCGTTGCCATGCAGGGCGCAAATCAGATGACCCCAATCGCCCTCCCCCGCGAGCAAATCGATCGGTTCGGCGACCACGCGCGCGGGCGAGAGCAACTCGTAGGCGCCGCGTAAGCGCCGGAAGCGCAGGAATTTCTCATAGCCAAGCGCGTGAAGCAGCCGATAGCAGGATTCCGCCGCTGGACCGGCCGACGTCTCCAGCAAAACCGCCGGATGCCATTTTTCCAGCACCTGCGTGAGACCGCGCAGCACCGCCGGCTCGTGACGCTCGACGTCGATCTTGATGACGCTCACGCGCGCATCGGCCAAGCCGATTCGTTCAATGACGCTGTCGACGGTGTCGATCGGGACGTCGACGGAATCGGTACCGCCCGGCACGTCCTTCACGTCGAACGTCGCCCAGCCAAGCTGGCCGTTTTTCGGAACCTGCAGCCGTGCGGTGCCTTTCTTGTCGGACGCCCCGCAACACAGACACGTCACATTTGCCAAGTGCGCCATCGCGACATTCACTTCGAGAATCTTGTGCGTCATCGGATTGGCTTCAAACGAGACCACTTGTTTGCAGCGCCGCCCGAAAAAAATCGAATACACGCCGATATTCGCGCCGATATCCAAGGCGATGCCGTCGGAACCGATGCGACCGTCGCGGAACAGCTGGTCGATGCCGTCCATCGTGGTGGCTTCAAAGGTGCCGGTGGCGAGAATCCGCAATCCGATTCCATCGTCGATCGGGATGATCATGTTGCGCAACCCGCCTTTTTTCGCGGACCGCCGCCGAAGCGCCTCGACGAACTTGAAAAGCATCTGATCCACGAACAAATCGGTCAGACTGCGGTTTTGGGGTTGTAAATCCATACTTTGCCTCGCTGAAGGTCCTGACACCGGCCAAAGACTTCAACGCGCAAATCATGGATTTGATCCATTTAGCGCACCAATTCCCACCCGCGCGCGTGGTTGAGGCTTTGCGAGGCGTACTATTTTTGACACAATGCGTTCGATGAAAAAGACAGCGAAGAAAAAGAAGGGCGGCGTTGACCGCGACGAAAGCTTCGACGCGTTTCTTGACCGCGATGGCCTACTCGCGGACACCGAAGATGTCGCCATCAAGGAAATCATCGCTGACCAGATCAAGGTCGCTATGGACAAGAAGGGCTTGAGCAAAACCGCGATGGCCGCGTGCATGAATACCAGCCGGCGTTAGCTTGATCGGCTGCTCAATCCTGACAATCCGTCGGTCACTCTTACGACGTTGCGACGCGTGGCAAGCACGGTGGGAAGGAATTTGCGAGTGGAGTTGGAGTGACGGCGTGAGGCGGTGCAGATGACCAACCGCTAGACACTGTTGGCACCGTGCACGCGCGGCAGTAGCATACTGTCACAGAGGAGACAGGGGCATGGGGTACGTAGGCGAAATCTGCAGCAGCTTCCTGAGTGTATTCACGTCCGAGGGCCGCAGATCGTGGCATGAGCACAAGCAGAAAGGCCGGCTGAAAACCATGCTTGAAGACAAGAGATTCCCCAAGGGTTTCCGCTCGACGGCACAACTCTCATCCGGCATCGGTGCCGACCGTGAGACGACCGAGCGTCTGCTGCTCGTCCTCGGCGCTCGGAAATCAGAAACATCCGATGAGTGGACGTTGAAGCTGCCGCCGGCGTCGTAGCGGA
>JANMSH010000040.1:0-2077 GCA_031389105.1 Hyphomicrobiales bacterium | reverse complement strand
CAAAGCGCAGCGCCTCGACGATCATCCGGCGCCGCCCGATCGCCCGCTACTGAAGGACGCCGCGCTTATCATCTTCACGTCGGGGTCGACGGGCGCGCCGAAAGGCGTGGTGATCGGCCACGACGCCTTTGCGCGAAAGCTGTTGGAGATCGACAGCAATCTCGGCTTCTCACCGGAAACGCGCGCGCTACTGGTGCTGCAGATCACCTTTATCTTTGGCATCTGGTTAACGCTGCTGACGCTGCTCAGAGGCGGCAGCGTGTTCATGTGCGCGCGTTTCGACGCCGCCACCGTGATGACGGACCTCGCCGCGCAGCGCATCACAGACGCTGCTTTCGTGCCGACCATGCTGCGCAAGCTGCTGGCGACCGATGCTGCGGTGAATTCGCTGTCGCGCACCGCCGTTACGCTCAACCGCATCCACACCGGCGGCGAGCCGTTCAGTCCCGCACTTGGCCGCAGGATCAGCGAATTGCTGCCGACGGCGTCGATCACCGACATCTACGGCCTGACCGAAACCGCAAGCTCGGACTTCTTCCTCAGCACCCCAAAAGGCGAAGACTTCGCCAGCGGCATCGGCCGCGTGTCGAAGAGCGAGCGCTTCCGCATCGCCGACGCGCAGGGCTGCGAAATGCCGCCGGGCGAGGCCGGCGAACTGCAAATCCTGACGCCCTTCATCATGAACGGCTATCTCGATCAGCCCGAACTGACCCAATCGGCCTTCGCCGACGGCTATTTCCGCACCGGCGATCTGGCGCGGCTCAAGCCCGACGGCACGCCCGAACTGGTCGGTCGCAACAAGGACCTCATCATGCGCGGCGGCAACAAGGTCTCGCCGCTGGAGCTCGACGGCGTGCTGGCGCAGCATCCGGCCATCGCCGCGGCGCTCACGGTCGGCGTCGCCGATGAGATCGCTGGCGAGCGCATTCATGTTCTCGTTGTGCCCAGAGCTGGACCCATCGACGAAAAGGAATTGCGCGCCTGGGTGGCCGAGCGCATCGAGGCTTACAAGCGGCCGGACGTCTATCACTTCGGCGCTGAGTTGCCGCTGGGCCGCACAGGCAAGGTCGACCGTGACGCCTTGCGGCAAAGCCTCAACAAGGTGCGTTAGATTTGCCGCGTTAGCGTTTGGCGCGCGTCGCTGTCCAGATCAGATGCTGGGCGCCGCCGCGCGGTCCCTTGGCGCGCACTGCGATTTCCTTCACGGCGAACTTCGTCTTGCGCAGCCGCGCCGAGAACCCGGCATGCGGGGCGGACGACCATATCGCCAGCACGCCGCCGGGCCGCAACGCCGCATGCGCGGCGCGCAATCCTTTGTCCTCATACAAAGCGTCGTTGGCCTCGCGGCTGAGCCCTTCCGGCCCATTGTCGACGTCGAGCAGGATCGCGTCGTATGTGAGCTTGCCGGCGCGGATCAGTTCGCCGACATCCGTTTCGTGAATCGTGACGCGCGGATCGTCAAGGCTTCCGGCGAACAGCTCCGCCATCGGACCGCGCGCCCATGTGACGACGGCCGGTACGAGCTCGGCAACGGTGATTTGGGCCTGCGGCCCCAGGATTTTAAGCGCCGCGCGCAAGGTGAACCCCATCCCTAAGCCGCCGATCAGGATTCGCGGCTGTTTGGCGGCGCGAAGCCCGTCGCAGGCAATGGTCGCCAGTGCCTGCTCGGTGGCGCTCAGACGGTTGCTCATCAGCTGGTTGTCGCCCAGCATGATGACGAATTCGGCGCCGCGCTGTTTCAGGCGCAGTACTTCATCACCGCCGGGCACTTTCGCCGTATCGAGGACTTTCCAGGGAATCATGGATTTCTCTTTGGATTTCCTTGGACCAGTTGCTATGCAACAGTCTTGGCGGAGGAGACAAAAAAATGAAAGCGGCTCTCATCGATAAACACGGCGGCCTGGACGTGTTTCGTTACGGCGACGCGCCGGACCCGGTGGCCGGTGCCGGCGAGGTCGTTGTCGACATCCACGCGGCATCCGTCAACGGCGCCGATCCGAAAGTGCGGGTCGGCAACGGCCGCTACAAGCTCGATAAATTTCCACACATCCTCGGTCGCGACTTTTCCGGCGTCGTC
>JANMSH010000444.1:0-5746 GCA_031389105.1 Hyphomicrobiales bacterium | reverse complement strand
GGCCCGCGCGATCCGCGGTTGTTGGCGCTTGAGAACGGGGCGCTGGTCTGGGGTACGGCGCGCGCCAATGATGTCGGCCCGATGTCGGATGCGCGTGCCCAGGCGCAGCAGGACGCCCGCGACGAATATCGCCGCCTGCTTTACGTGGCGATGACGCGCGCCGCGGAGCGGCTGGTGATCTGCGGCACGCAGGGCAAGAACAAGATTCCGGACGGCTGCTGGTTTCAGCTTGTCGACAATGCGCTTGCGCCGTATTGCGTAGCCGAAGCCGCCGATGACGGCGACGGTGACGTGCTGCGCTATCGCAAAGGCAAGCCGCAACCGGCGGCGGCCGCCCAGGCCCCCGCGAAATTCGCGCCCGCCAAAATCGATCTGCCGTCCTGGCTCACCGCCAACGTCACGCCCGATCACGCCACCTTGCGCACCATCACGCCCTCCAGCGTCGAGGATGACGATGCGGCGCGCGCCAACGCACCGGCCGGTTCGGCCACCGCTCTGCTGCGCGGCTCGCTGGTACACCGGCTGATGCAGTCGCTGCCCGACATTCCCGCGGAACGGCGGCGCAAAGCCGCGCAGGATTATCTCGCCCGCGCCGGCAGGGAGTTGACCTCCGACGAGCAGGCAGAACTCGCCGGGCATGTCATGCGCGTGCTCGACGATCCGCGCTTCAACGAACTGTACGGCCCCGGCAGCCGCGCCGAAGTGCCGGTGGTCGGCCGCGTCGCATTCGGCGGTAAGATCGTGCGGGTGTCCGGCCAGATCGACCGCCTCGCGATCACGCGGGATGCGGTGCTGATCGCGGATTTCAAAACGAATCGCCCCGCGCCCCGCCGAATCGAGGATGTGCCGGAGGCTTACGTCCGCCAGCTCGCGCTCTATCGTGCAGTGCTGGCCGAATTATACCCCGGCAAAACGATACACACGGCGCTTATCTGGACCGAAGTACCTGATCTTATGGAGCTTTCTCCGGAGGCCATGGACGCGGCGTTGGCGGGGATCACCCCCGCGTGACAGCGGCTTGACGGTGTCGGGGCGCGTTCATAGGTTCACCGCCTCGCATTCTCTCCCGCAATTTCTGGGCGCTGATCCGCCCCATCACGAGGACAAGTGCCATGGCCGTCGGCAAAACAACGGATGCCAGCTTCGAAGCTGATGTTCTCAAGTCCGCCGAGCCGGTGGTCGTCGATTTCTGGGCGGAATGGTGCGGTCCGTGCCGCATGATCGCGCCGGCGCTGGACGAGATTTCCGGCCAGGTCGGCGACAAGGTCAAGATCGTCAAGCTAAACGTCGACGAGAACCCGAACACCGCCGCCAAGTACGGCATCATGTCGATCCCGACGCTGCTGATGTTCAAGAACGGCGAGATTTCGTCGCGCCAGGTCGGCGCTGCGCCCAAGCAGAAGCTGCATCAGTGGATCAGCAGCGCGGTCTGATCGCCCGCTGGCGATTTAGGTTTTTGGAAATGGCTGGGCATCGTCCGGCCATTTTTTTTACACCGGCAGCGTCCCGTTCTCGCGCAGCACCTCGCCCGCCAGATAAAGCGAGCCGGCGATCAGAATACGCGGCGGCGGATCGAGATCGAGCTTGCGCGCGGCGTCGAGCGCCTGGTCGAGATTGCTGCGGCTGGTCGCCGCAAGACCGATGGCGCGCGCGGCGTCGGCCACCGCTTCGGCGCTGAGCCCCTTCTCCGCGCCCGGCACCGGCACCGCGATCAGCTTACGCGCCAGCCCGGTGAAGTTGCTCAGGAAGCCCGTGCAGTCCTTGGTCGCAAGCATGCCGACGATCAGCACCAGCGGGCGCGATACGCGCTCCTCGAGATCGGCCAATGCGGCGGCAATGGCGCGGCCGCCGTCGGGATTATGCCCGCCATCGAGCCACAGTTCGCTGCCGGGTGGCACCAGATCGACGAGGCGCCCGGCCGCAAGCCTATGCAGCCGTGCCGGCCAGTCGGCCTTGATCATGCCGGTCTCGAACGCCGCGGGCGTCAACTTGAATTGCGGAATGGCGCGCAGCGCCGCGATGGCGAGGCCGGCATTTTCGAATTGATGGCGGCCGTATAATCGTGGCGCCGGCAGGTCGAGCAGACCGTTTTCGTCCTGATAGACCAGCCGTCCCCGCTCCTCGGTCGCGGTCCAATCCTCGCCGGCGACCTTCATCGGCGCTTTCAAGCGCGCCGCCTGCCGTTCCAGCACGGCGAGTACATCGCGGCTTTGCGCGGCGATAATGGCCGGCGCGCCGCGCTTGATAATGCCGGCCTTCTCCACCGCAATCTTCTCCAACGTATCGCCAAGGAAATCGACATGGTCGATCGAAATCGGCGTCACGATGGTGGCGAGCGGCTTGTCGATGACATTGGTCGCGTCCAGACGCCCGCCGAGGCCGACTTCCATCAGCAATACATCGGCCGGATGGCGCGCGAACAGCAGCATGCCGGCGGCGGTGGTGATTTCGAACACCGTGATCGGGGCGCACGCATTGGCACGCTCGCACTCTTCCATCGCGGCGGCGAGTTCGTCGTCGCTGACAAGACGGCCCTCGCCTTTCGCGCCCAGGCGGAAGCGCTCGTTGAAACGCACCAGATGCGGCGACGTGTACGTATGCACGCGCAAGCCACCGGCTTCCAGGATCGCGCGCAGGAAGGCGATGGTGGAGCCTTTGCCGTTGGTGCCGGCGACGTGGATCACCGGCGGCAGTTTGCGTTCGGGATGGTCGAGCGCGGCAAGCAAACGCTGCACGCGGTCGAGCGACAGGTCGATGCGCTTGGGATGCAGCGCGTTCAACCGCGCGACGATGGAATCGATGGGAGTCATTTTTTTATCAAACCGTAGCGCGGCCTCTGCTCCCCTCCCCCGCGAGCACTCGCGAGTGCGGGGAGGAGTCGGGGGTGGGGGAAATTGGCGCCTTGGATATATAAGGCCCCCACCCCGATTAGCATTGCTTCGCAATACTAATTGACCCTCCCCGCGCTTCGCGTGGGAGGGAAAGTCACGCGTGCGCCGGAACCGGCAACTGTTGCTGCACGCCCGGCGCCGGCGCCTTGGTCAGCAGCCGGCACAGTTCGGCGAGCGTCGCGCGTAGCTTGTGACGATGCACGACCATGTCGACCATGCCGTGCTCGGCGAGATATTCGGCGCGCTGGAAACCTTCCGGCAATTTTTCACGGATGGTCTGCTCGATGACGCGGGGACCGGCAAAACCGATCAGCGCACCTGGCTCCGCGATATGCACGTCACCCAGCATCGCATAAGACGCTGTGACGCCGCCGGTGGTGGGATTGGTGAGAACGACGATGTAGGGCTTGCCGGCTTCGCGCAGCATCTGCACGGCGACCGTGGTGCGCGGCAATTGCATCAGCGACAGAATGCCTTCCTGCATGCGTGCGCCGCCCGAGGCCGCGAACATGATGAAAGGTGTCGAGCGCCGCACGGCCATTTCGAGTCCCGCGATCACCGCCTCGCCAGCCGCCATGCCGAGCGAACCGCCCATGAAATCGAAATCCTGCACGCCGATCGTCACCATCAGACCTTCAAGCCGGCCAATGCCAAGCTTGATGGCGTCCTGCTGACCGGTCTTGGTGCGCGCGTCCTTTAGCCGGTCGGCGTAACGGCGCTCGTCGCGGAACTTCAGCGGATCGATCTGGACTTCCGGCACCGGGATATCTTCGAACTCCCCGTCATCGAACATGGTCTTCAGGCGCGTCGGCGCGCTGACCCGCATGTGATAGTTCGAACTCGGAATGACGAACTGGTTGGTCTCGACGTCCTTGTAGAACACGAGCTGGCCGGTCTCGGGACACTTGATCCAGAGATTTTCCGGCGTCTCGCGGCGCAGGAAACTGCGAATCTTCGGACGGACGACGTTTGAGATCCAGTTCATGACAAACCTATATAGGCGCGATTCGACGGAATTATAACCGCCACTGCGGCGAAATGGTTACTCAGCTGCAACCCGGCGGGCGGCCTTGACGCCCTTGGCCAACGCCGACACCAGATCGGTGACCGCCTTGACCGTTCCGGGCCCGGCTTTACCTGCCTTGTCGAGGCTGCCGCGCAGCGCATCGACCAGCGCGGAACCGACGACGACGCCATCGGCACCCTCGGCAATTCCACGCGCCTGCTCGACAGTGCGCACGCCGAAGCCGACCGCGACCGGCAGTTTCGTATGGCGCTTGATGCGCGAGACCGCCGCCGAGACCTTGTTGGCGTCGGGCGCGGCGGCGCCGGTAATTCCCGCGATCGACACGTAATAGACAAAGCCCGAGGTGTTGTTCAGCACCGCCGGCAGGCGCTTGTCATCGGTAGTCGGCGTCGCAAGACGAACGAAGTTCAAGCCGGCTTTCAGCGCCGGCAGGCAAAGCTCTTCGTCTTCCTCGGGCGGCAGATCGACCACGATCAGGCCGTCGACACCGGCCGCAATCGCGTCGGTGAGAAATTTATCGACGCCGTAGATGTAGATCGGATTGTAGTAACCCATCAGCACGATCGGCGTGGCATCGTCGCCCTTGCGAAATTCGCGCACCAGTCTGAGCGTCTTGATCATGGTCTGGCCACCGGCCAGCGCACGCACGCCGGCCGCCTGGATCGCGGGACCGTCCGCCATCGGATCGGTGAACGGCATGCCGAGTTCTATCACGTCCGCGCCCGCCTTCGGCAGCGCCTGCGCAATCGCCAGCGCGGTGTCGTAATCTGGATCGCCGGCCATGGTGAAGGTCACCAGCGCGGCGCGGCCTTCGGCCTTCAGCAAGGCAAAGCGCTTGTCGATGCGGGTGCTCATCGCTTCTTGCTTTCCAGAAACACTTCGACGCTCGCGAGATCCTTGTCGCCGCGGCCGGAAAGGTTGACCACCATCAGGTGATCCTTCGGCCTCTGCGGCGCGAGATCGGCCACGCGCGCCAGTGCATGGGCCGGCTCCAGCGCCGGGATGATGCCTTCGACCTTGCTGCACAACTGGAACGCCGCGACCGCTTCGTCGTCGGTCGCCGACAAAAACTTCACGCGGCCCAGATCGTTGAGCCAGGCGTGCTCGGGGCCGATGCCGGGATAATCGAGACCGGCAGAAATCGAATGCGCCTCAGCAATTTGGCCATCGGCATCCATCAATAAATACGTGCGATTGCCGTGCAACACGCCGGCGCGGCCACCGGCGATCGAGGCGGCATGCTTGTCGGTGGCAACGCCGTGACCGGCCGCTTCGACGCCATAAATTTCAACGGTACGGTCGTCGAGGAACGGATGAAACAGGCCCATCGCATTGGAGCCGCCGCCGATGCAGGCGACCAGCGAATCCGGCAAGCGGCCTTCGGCGGCCATCATCTGCTCGCGCGTTTCTTTGCCGATCACGCATTGGAAGTCGCGCACCATCGATGGATACGGATGCGGGCCGGCAACGGTACCAATGCAATAGAACGTGTCAGAGACATTCGTGACCCAATCGCGCAGCGCTTCGTTCATCGCGTCTTTCAGCGTCTTCGATCCGCTTTCAACCGCGCGAACCTCGGCTCCGAGTATCTTCATGCGCAGCACGTTGGGCTGCTGCCGCTCGACGTCGACTGCACCCATGTAGACGATGCAGGGCAGACCGAATTTTGCGCACAGCGTCGCAGTGGCGACGCCGTGCATGCCGGCGCCGGTCTCCGCGATGATGCGCGTCTTGCCCATGCGGCGGGCGAGCAGGATCTGGCCCAGGCAGTTGTTGATCTTGTGCGAGCCGGTGTGATTGAGCTCGTCGCGCTTGAAGTAGATCTTGG
>JANMSH010000431.1:0-5462 GCA_031389105.1 Hyphomicrobiales bacterium | reverse complement strand
TTCTATATTTCGCGGCCGATCTTCTTCCACCGCGCATCGTTTGTGTCGTGGCCGGAGGATCTCCAGCAAGCGACGCAGCAGGCGGTGACCGAAGCGGTGACGCGGCAGCGCGACATGGCTGTCGAGGAGCACAAGCAATCGCTCAAGGCGATCATGGATCAGGGCTGCGAGGTCGTGGAACTCAATGCGGCGGAACATAAAGCTTTCGCCGATGCGGTGCAGCCGCTGCTCGACGACTCCAAGAAGATGTATGGCGAGGAGATGTTCAGGATGGTGCCTCGCGTTTAACGCGCGCTTAACCAAGGCAATCGCGCCGTCCGGTTTACACCGCTGAAACCTGTCTGCTGTACCTAGCAGGGATGATTCAACGTCCCATTGCCCTTTCGATCCGCGGCCTGTGCAAACGCTACGACCGGCCCGCCGTCGATAATCTCGACCTCACCATCTTTGGCGGCGAATTCTATTCGCTGCTCGGGCCGAACGGCGCCGGCAAAACCACGACGCTGCGCATGGTAGCCGGGCTGCTGCGGCCGGATGCCGGTGCGATCACGATCGACGGCATCGATGCCTTGGCCGATCCCGTATCTGCCAAGCAGATCACGGCGTGGCTGTCCGACGAGCCGATGATCTACGACAAGCTGACGCCCTTCGAATATCTCGAGTTCGTCGCCGGGCTGTGGCGCATCGATGCGACGGATGCGGAGCTGCGCGCCAATGAGTTGATCGACTGGCTCGGCCTTGCCCCCCACGCGCATGAGCGTTGCGAAGGATTTTCCAAAGGCATGCGGCAGAAGGTGGCGCTGGCCGGTGCGCTGGTGCACGACCCCAAGCTGATCATTCTGGATGAGCCTTTGACCGGGCTCGATGCCGGCTCGGCTCGGCAGGTCAAGAACGTGCTGCTCGAGCGTGTGCGCGCCGGCGGCACCGTCATCATGACGACGCACATCCTCGAAGTCGCCGAGCGCATGGCCGACCGTATCGGCGTCATCGCCAATGGCCGTTTGATCGCGGAAGGTACGCTCGACGAGTTGCGCCATAAGACTGGCAAGACCGCTACCAGCCTCGAGGATACGTTTCTCACGCTGGTCGCCGAGCCGTCGCGGGTCGCCGCCGAGTGAGCCAGCCCGCCACATTGACGTGGCTCGCGAGCCACGAGTTGCGCCTGAGCTGGCGCGACTGGCTGTCGCTGATGACGGCGGGACGCCGCCATCGCACGCGCACCGTCACCATCGCGCTGATTGTGTTCGCCGCCTTCATGCATCTGTTGGCGTGGTCGATGGTCGGCCGCTACGCCGACGCCGGTCCCGACAAGGCGACGCTGGTCATTGTCACCGGCTGCATCCTGCTGTCGTGGTCGCTGCTGCTGTCGCAGGCGATGGAGTCGGTGACGCGCGCCTTCTACACGCGCTCCGATCTCGATCTGATTTTGGCTTCGCCGGTGAGTCCACGCAAAGTGTTCTCGGTGCGGATCGGCCGCATCGCGGGTTCGGTGGCGTTGATCGCGATGCTGCTCGCATCGCCTTTCATCAATGTGCTGGCGGTGCTCGGCGGCGTCCGCTGGCTCGCCGCCTATGGCGTTGTCGCGGCGATGGGCGCATTAGCGGCGGCATTGGCGGTGGCACTGACCATCGCGTTGTTCCGTACCATCGGTCCCAAGCGTACGCGGCTGATCGCGCAGATTGTCGCAGCCGTGATCGGCGCGTCTTTTGTCATCGGACTACAGATCGCAGCGATCCTGTCCTACGGCAACCTGTCGCGTTTTTCGCCTTTGCAATCGGAATGGCTGATCGAGCATGCGCCGGGCATCGGCAGTGCCTTGTGGTGGCCGGCGCGCGCGGTGCTCGGCGATCCCGCCGCATTGACTGTGGTCATTGCCGTCAGTCTTGTATTGCTCGGCGCGTCGATTGCTTCGTTCGCCGGAAATTTCGGCGAGCACGCCAACGCCGCCGCCGGCGTGTCAAGCACCATCGTCCGCCAGCGCCGGTCGCGCGGCTTCCGCCGACGTTCTGCCAGCAGCGTGTTGCGGCACAAGGAATGGACGCTGTTAATACGCGACCCTTGGCTGGTGTCGCAGACGCTGATGCAGATTCTTTATCTGCTGCCGCCGGCCTTGATGTTGTGGCTTAGCTTCCGCGACGGCAGCGGCGCGTTGATGGTGCTGGTGCCGGTGGTGGTGATGGCGGCCGGCCAACTCGCGGGCGGTCTGGCCTGGCTGTCGATCTCGGGTGAGGACGCACCGGACCTGGTTGCCACCGCGCCGATCATGGCTCGCCGTATCATCTGGGCAAAAGTCGAAGCGGTGCTCGGCACGATTGCTTTTGTGTTTGCGCCGCTCGTCGTAGCGCTCGCCTTTGCGTCGCCGACGGCGGCGGCCGTGTGCGGCATGGGCGTGCTGATCGCCGCGGCGTCGGCCACGCACATCCAGCTTTGCTTCCGCGTCCAGGCAAAACGCAGCCAGTTCCGCCGCCGTCAGACATCGTCGCGCATTGCGACATTCGCCGAGGCGTTCTCGTCGATCGGCTGGGCGGCCGCGGCAGCGCTGGCCGCAGGCGGGGCGTGCGCGGCGATATTTCCGGCGCTGCTTGCGCTCGGCATTTTGGTCGGCGTGCGCGTGATAGCGCCTCGCACATGATCCCGAAAAGTGGGAACCGGTTTTCGGAAAGATCATGCGCAACTAATAACGACTAGGCGGCAGCCATCGCGTGCGAGCGCCGCCGCAACACCAGCCAGCCAACCAGCAGCATGTTGATGATGTTGGCACCGACGCCGAAGGCGAAGGCAGGCGCATAGTAACCGAAATGGTCGTAGAGCAATCCCGCAAGCCAGCCGCCTGCTGCCATGCCGAGCCCGCTGAACAGCAGCAGCGTCGGAATTCGCCATGAGGCTTCCGATGCCGGAAACAGATCGCGCACCGCCAGTACGTAAGCCGGAATGATGCCGGCAAAGCCAAGCCCGAAAGCGGCGGCCACCGTGAACAGGCCGACTTCGTCCTGCGTGAACAGGAACGCCGTCATGGCACTCGCCTGCCAGGCCGATCCGATCAGCACTGTGGCCAGTCCGCCGATGCGGTCGGAGATGAGGCCCCAGACTTGCCGGCTGACAAATGCGGTGCCGAGCAGCACCGACAGCATCACCGCGCTAAGCGTGCGGCTGATACCGAGATCGTTGCAGAACGCGACCAGATGGCCCTGCGGCATGGCCATCGGAATGCAACACATCACCGCGGCGGCACACAGCATCGCGAACACGAGGTTCGGCGGCAGGCCGAGCACGCGCACCTTGCCGGCCGAAGTCCCCGACGCCACCGGCGGTACGATCACCTCGGGCGGATGGCGGAGATAGATGAAGGCGAGCGGAACGACGATGGCGATTTCGGCGAGCGCGTACCATAGCATGGTCTGGCGCCAGCCGATGTTGGCGAGCGCGTATTCGAATATCGGTGGCCACACAGCGCCGGCGAGGTAGGTACCGCTGGAAATCAGCGCCAGCGCCGAGCCGCGCCGCTTGTCGAACCAGCGGCTGACATAGACGTAGAGCGGGGCATTGATGCCGCCAAGTCCGATCAGACCGACGAACAGTCCGTGACCGATCCACAGCGGCCAAGGTGCCCCTAGCGTCGAGATCGCAAGTCCCAGGCCGATCATCAACGCGCCGAAGATCACGGTCCAACGCGTGCCGACCTTGTCGGCGATGCGGCCCATGATGATGCCGCCGACGCCGGAGCCGAGCCAGGCCAGCGCACTGGCAAAGGCCGGGATCGAGCGCGCGCCGCCGACTTCCGCCGCGATGTCCTTGAGTGCCACCGCGGTGATCCAGGCGGCGCCGAACGCCATCAGCATGATGAGCAACGCCACGGAGGCGACGACCCACGATGCTTTGCTCTCGATCGAGACGGTAGGCGATTGCAACATTGAGAACGGAACCCGGCTGGCGCTCCCTTGTACATACCGCACAAGATTTGACCACCCACGGCAATGCGGGTCCGCTCTGTCTGCTGCGTTGCGCCAAAATGCGTAAATCGCCGCCGGGCGGAAACTTTCTTCTAGCCGCCTTGCCGATTACGAAATTGACCGCAGGGCCTTGTGGTGTCAGCTTTTATTCGGTTCTAGCGGCTTTGCGTCCCGCTGCCGCAGACTATATGACTAACCTCCGGCGACCTTCGTTGAAGCCCCATCGTTTTTGCCAAGGCCACCAATGACGCTTCGACCCGTCAGCCTCGACGATAAATACGACCTGAACCAGTCACACGTCCTCGTGACCGGTTATCAGGCGTTGATCCGCGCCTGCCTGATGCAGAAAGAGCGCGACCGTCAGGCTGGGCTGAACGTCGGCGGCTATCTCACCGGCTATCGCGGCTCTCCGCTTGGCGGCCTCGACCAGCAATTCATGCGCGCCGGCCGCCAGCTCTCGGCCGCCGACATCAAGTTCCAGCCCGGTATTAACGAGGAACTCGCCGCCACCGCTTTGTGGGGCACGCAGCAGGCCGAGCTGCGCGGCGAGGGCAAGTTCGATGGCGTATTCGGCATGTGGTACGGCAAGGGCCCCGGTGTCGACCGCGCCGGCGACGTGTTCCGCCACGCCAATTTCGCCGGCACCTCGAAAACCGGCGGCGTGCTGGCGCTGATGGGCGACGACCACACGGCGGAGTCTTCGACCACCGCGCATCAATCTGAATTCCACTTCGTCGACGTGATGATGCCGATCCTCAATCCGGCCGGCGTCCAGGAGATCATCGACTACGCTTTGCTCGGCTGGGCGATGTCGCGCTACACCAGCACGTGGTCGGCGCTCAAATGCATGCACGAAACGGTGGAGTCGACCGGCGTGGTCGACGGCCGTCTCGACCGCGTGCAGATCGTCACGCCCACCGACTTCGTGATGCCCCCAGACGGCCTCAACATCCGCCTCGGCGATACTATTCTGGGCCAGGAAGCGCGCCTGCACGATTACAAGCGCGACGCCATGCTCGCCTTCGTGCGCGCTAACAAGCTCAACAAGATCATCACGTCCGGCGGCCGCGCGCCGAAGATCGGCATCATCACCACCGGCAAAGCCTATCTCGACGTGCGCCAGGCGCTCGACGAACTCGGCATCGACGAATTGAAGTGCAACGATCTCGGCATCCGGTTGTTCAAGCTCGGCTGCGTCTGGCCGATTCCGCGCCAGGAATTGCTCGAGTTCGCGCAAGGGCTCGACCTCATCATCGTGGTCGAGGAAAAGCGCTCGCTGATCGAAGTGCAGGTGCGCGAAGAACTTTACGGCACCGCCGATCAGCCGGTCTGCATTGGCAAGAAGGACGAGCAGGGCAAGTGGCTGTTCCCGGTCAAGGGCGCGCTCGATCCCAACGACGTCGCAGTCTGCATCGGCGAGCGGCTGCTGCGTTACGGCGCCAACGAGGAACTTGCCGCGAACGTCGCGCGCCTCAAGGCGGCGCAGCGCGCTCTGGCCGAGACTTTGGACGT
>JANMSH010000214.1:0-2940 GCA_031389105.1 Hyphomicrobiales bacterium | reverse complement strand
TTGCGCGCGCGGGTGCCGACGGCGAATTTCTTCCAGCAGAACGGTTATGAGCGCAATCCGGTGGCGCGGCGCACCGTTACGGTCGCGGGGCTGATCACCGACATCGAGAAACAAATGGCGCGCGGCGCTCAGGCGCCCGGCGCGCGTGAACTGGCGGCGGCGTTTTAAATGAAAAACACCCGCGTCCTTCTCCTGCTCGTACTGCTTCCGGCGCTGCTGTCACCCGCCTCCGCGCAGGACATCCGTGGCATGGAACTTTGCAGCGCCGAAAAGCAGATGGACCGCCGCACCGGCTGTTTGCAAGCCAATGTCGAATTTCTTCAGCAGGAATTGATCAAGCTCAAGCGCGAGACGCAAAACCAGCTCGCCGCCGCCAGCCGCGAAGCGGCTAGCGCCAAAGCCGAGATCGCCGCGCTCAAGGCGGCGCTGACAAAGCTCGATGGCGAAATGGCGCAAATGCGTGCCAAGGCCGATCCCGGCAAGAAATAATCCGGCAGCCTCGCAAGTCCGGCAGCCTCCCAAGCATGAATCGGGGGCCGAAAATCATCGCCGAAAACCCCGCGGCACCGAAGCAAAGAATTTTATTCGTTTTTGCTCTGTGGCGCAGACCACCGACAAAACCGGCAGGCCGTGCGACCACGATGGCGGGGCTATGCGAGGTAGGCCGTGTCCAAGCCGGAACATCTGCGAAAGCACGCTCTGGACTGCCTGCGCCTGCAGGCCGATTGCATGCAATTGGCGGGCGACGCACGCAACCCTGATCTGCAATCGCATTTCGTTCGGATGGCGCGGAACTGGCTCGCCTTGGCGGTATCCGGTCCGGGCACGAAGTTTGGCCAGAACCTTTCAAAAGACGACGCGCTGACGACGTGACAGATGGCAGACTTCCCCCACCTGCCATTCTGATCGTCGAAGACGATCAGCTTTTGAAGTTGCTCACGGTTGATATCGTGGAGGAAGCCGGCTTCGTTGCACTCCACGCAGACGATGCTGACGAAGCTGTGGCCATTTTGGAATGCCGTCCGGACATCGTTCTATTGCTCACTGACGTCAACATGCCCGGTAGCATGGACGGGTTGAAACTCGCTCATGCGGTGCGCAACCGCTGGCCGCCCATCAAGATCATCATCGTATCCGGCAAAATTCAGCTCTCGGAACGCGATTTGCCGGCGGACAGCCGATTTTTCAGCAAGCCCTATCTCGCCGAAACAATGATTTCCGAGATCCGCTCGCTACTCGGCCCCTGATTGGAACACGGTCGCTGCGGTCGCGTTGTCTTAGGCGTATTGAGCCATTCTGCTCAGCCGCCGCCCTGAAAATGTGCTGAATTGACAAGGTGGATATTTGGTCGATCGATCCGATAAAATCGCCATGTTCAAAGCTGTAGCAGAGGTGCGGAGCAATCAGTTGCTCGGTGCCTTGCAGGCGGAGAGCCGTGCGCGCGTCGACCCTCATCTTGAGCCGGTAGACCTCAAGCTCGGGGCCGTGGTCTGCGACGCTGGCGGCCTGCTCAAACACGCTTATTTTCCGCAGGGCTCCGTTCTCTCGCTATTGACCGTTTTGGAAAACGGCTCGGCCATAGAGACGGCAAACATTGGGCGCGAAGGCGCATTCGGTCTGTTCGCCGCAATGTATAGCCGGGTTTCATTCAACCGATGCATTGTGCAATTGGAGGGCCGCATGGTTCGCTGTCCGATCGAGTTGTTGCAATCCGAATTCAAGAACAGCGAACACGTGCGCGATCTTTTCGTGAGCTATTCGGAAACTCTGCTGTCGCAGGTCCAGCAAACCGTTGCCTGCAATGCCATGCATACGACCGAAGAGCGCATGTGCCGCTGGCTGCTCATGATGCATGACAGGGCGGAAGGCGAATCCTTGACCTATACCCACGAGTTTCTGGCGCACATTTTGGGTGCCAATCGCAAATCGGTGACCCTAGCGGCACAATCGATGCAGAGCGCAGGCCTGATCAGCTATCGCCGGGGAACGATACAGGTTCTCGACCGCCAGGGCCTCGAGCAGGCATCGTGCGAGTGCTACGCCATCGTCAAGGAGCGTTTCGACGCCTTCCTGAATCCCCCGGCGACGGCCGTCAAGGGAGATATAAAAGGGCGCAACAGGAATAATTAGGCGGATGCGCTCACCGCCCGCAAACAAAAACGGCGCCCCTCGAGGGCGCCGTTTTGCATTCGGATTTTCGAAATCTAAGCGTGCGCGCCGTTGGTGGAGAAGCGCATCGCGGCGATGCGGTCCAGTTCGGCCTGCTCGCGCGCATTGGCCTCTGCCTTTTCGCGGGCGTGGTCGCGCTCGTCGAGCATCTCGACCTTCTTGAGCTCTTCGAAGGCCTCGCCGAGCGCCGCCTTGGCGTCGTCGCACTGGACCTTCAACTCGTCGGCCGAACGCTTGAGATTCTCGCGGCGTCCGATCGCGGCCTTGGCATAAGTCGGATAGGCGAAATGGGCGGGATCGTGGATACCGGCGCGGTCCTGCTCGAGCTTGATCTCGCGGTCGAGCTCGGAAGCGATCCGGTCGAACTCGGCGATCATGGCTTCGATCTGCGCGACCTTGCGCCGCTTCTCGTCGACCTGAAACTTCTTCAGGCGGATGAGGGTTTCACGTGACTTCATCGACTAGATACTCCCCCGAAGCCCCGAACAACGTGCGACGGAAGCCGATACCTTCGGCTGCGCGGACGTCCTGGACGCTCAGCGGTCCGACTGTGGCGCAATATCGTTAGTTTTGTGTTGCTGTACCGCCGAGTATTTGCTCAAGCCGCTGATATCCCTCCGCCATACTCGTTGACTCTTCCTTAAGCTGGGACAGGAAGGCCTCCAGCGGCTTGTGGAAGGCAATGGCCTCGTCGACATCGGCGCTCGAGCCCGGCCGGTAGGCGCCGAGCCGGATCAGTTCTTCCATGTCCGAATAGGTCGCCATGATCTG
>JANMSH010000380.1:0-2101 GCA_031389105.1 Hyphomicrobiales bacterium | reverse complement strand
GGCGTGATCAGCCGGTCGGCGGCGACGCCCAGCGCGCGCGCCATGCGGGCGCGGTTTTCGGCGACGCTGTCGGGCGCGTCGTCGGAGCCGACGCCGCCGTTGAGCGTGGCGTAGACGCCCTGCGACACGCCGCCGGTGCGGGTAAAAAAGCCGTGGCGGATACCCGCCAATTTGCCGAGTGAGGGGGCCTGCAACATCGTGGCTGTGTCCAAAAGATGTGCGTTAAACAGAGAATCCAGTTCGCGGCCGTTGTAAACGGAACTTTGTATGCGAAAAAGGGCTCCTCGGTCACAAGGAGTCGCGACCTATGCGATTTTCATTTTCTATCGCCGCGCTTATTGGTACCTGCCTTTTGGCTGGTCCGGCGCAAGCCGCGCCGGTAAGTGCGATCAAGGTTTTCGTGTTGCCGGCGCAATTTGGCGATAGCGCGCCAGTCATCAAGGTGCAGCGGATGATGGTTGATCCGGCTCAGCCTCCGCTTAGCGTCGCCCCGCGCGCTGGCGGAAGTCCGCGTGCCGGCGGACAGCATCATGGTGCCGGCAGACAGCATCACGGTGGCGGCGGCCAGCGTCACCACGGCGGCCATCGCGGTCACGGCGGCGATGACGGCGGCGCGGTTGCAGCCGGTGTGTTCGGCGGCTTACTGCTGGGTGCCATCATCGCCAACGAGGCGCAGCGCGGCAACGACTGCCGGCGCTATCGCAGCTATGATCGCCGCAGCCGGACTTTTATCGCGGGCGACGGCCGGCGCTATCGCTGCCCTTAGCGTCAGCTTTTCTCGAAGCCCGGCGGCACGCCGACGGAGGCGTGTGCAAAACACGCGACCTTGAACAGTTCGCCCATGCCGGTGCGGCCGTGGCCAGTGAGCCGCGCCAGCGCCGCATCGACATCGTTGGAGGCCGCGCGCGACGCGGCCTTTTTCTTGAGCGCCGCCGCGCGCGTCTCGATGCCGAGGCGGCGCAGGAATTGCGACTGGTCGATCGGGCCGAAGCCGTTGGCGCCCATGGCTTCGACCGCCAGCGCCAGCGCGCGAAAATCGACATGCGCGGTGATGTCGACCTCGCCCGGCGCGGTCAGCGGGTCGGCGTAGGAGTGATTGCCCACCGCCTGCAAGGTCTCGCCGACACCGCTGTCGGCGTGGCCATAGTCGATCACCAGCGCGGCGCCGCCCTGGTCGGCGATCCGCTTGCCGAGATGCATGGCCGGTTTGTTGTCGCGCCATTCGAAGATCGATTGCGGCGGCGCCGCGCGCACCACGTCGGGTAGCAGCATGTCGAAATGCGCGATCGGGTCGGGAGCCGTGGTGAAAGCGAACTTGCCGTCGGGGCCGACCTCGATCTGGCGTTCGTGCCAGCCGCGTTCGGTCTTGACCGCCTGATGGATCGGCAGCGCGTCAAAGAACTCGTTAGCGATGATGATGGCCGGACCCTTCGGCACGTCCTCGAGCGTCGGGTGCCAGGACATCGCCATGCCCAGATGCTCCAGCGTACGCTCCTGCGCACTCTCGAGCGCCGGGCTGATTTCCACCAGATGCACCACCAAAGCTTCGCGAAACGCCGGGATCATCTGCACCGCGCGCAAGGCGTCGTTCATCAATGTGCCGCGGCCGGGGCCGAGTTCGATGACGCGGATGTTTTCCGGTGCGCCCATCTGTGTCCAGACGGTCGCCATCCAGAGGCCGATCAATTCGCCGAACATCTGGCTGATTTCGGGCGCGGTGATGAAATCGCCGCGGCTGCCGAGTGGGTCGCGCGTGATGTAGTAGCCGTGGTCGGGATGGCCGAGGCACAGGCCCATGTACTCGCCGACGGGCATCGGACCGGCGGCGGTGATGCGCCGGCGAATTTCGATTTCGAGCGGCGAGAACTCGCTCATTACACGCTCCGCTTTTTTATACGCACGATCTCATCCGAAAACCCGTGCCCACTTTTCGGTATCATGTGCGTGCCGGTCGCTTCATCGCGTAGACAATAAAGCCGACCCCGGCGAGGAACAAAGGTATTGACAATAATTGCCCCATCGTCGCGCCGCCCCATAGGAATCCGAGTTGGGCATCGGGCTCGCGGAAGAACTCGCAGATGCTGCGGGCGATGGCATAGAC
>JANMSH010000343.1:0-3068 GCA_031389105.1 Hyphomicrobiales bacterium | reverse complement strand
GTACAGCAGACAGGTTTCAGCGGTGTAAACCGGACGGCGCGATTGCCTTGGTTAAGCGCGCGTTAAACGCGCGGCAACATCCTGAACATCTCCTCGCCATACATCTTCTTGGAGTCGTCCAGCAGCGGCTGCACCGCATCGGCGAAAGCTTTATGTTCCGCCGCATTGAGTTCCACGACCTCACAGCCTTGGTCCTCGATCGCCTTGAGCGATTGCTTGTGCTCCTCGACCGCCATCTCGCGCTGCCGCGCCACCGCTTCGGTCACCGCCTTCTGTATTGCTTGCTGAAAATCCTCCGGCCACGACTCAAACGATGCGCGGTGGAAGAAGATCGGACGTGAAATATAAAAGTGCGACGAGAGCGTGTGATACTTGTGAAACTTGTGCACGTCATAGGTCACCGTATTGGCCAGCGGATTTTCCTGCGCGTCCAACGTGCCCGCGTCTACCATCTTGATCGCTTCGGTCAGGTCCATGCGCATTGCTTGCGCCCCGAGCAGTTCGAACGTGCGGCGTTGAATCTCGCTCGGCAGCACGCGGATTTTCATGCCCATCATGTCGGCCGGCATATGGATCGGGCGCAGCTTGTTGGAGATGTGGCGGAAGCCGTTCTCGAACCAGCCGAGGATTTTGTAATTGACCCGCTCTTCTGTTTTGCGCGAGAGGAAGGCGCCGAGTTCACCGTCCATCGCACCGCGCGCCTGCGCGTTGTTGGCAAACAGAAATGGCAGATCGACGAAGCCCAATTCCGGCACGCGGTCTGTGAGATAGCTCGACGACTGGTAGCCCATGGTCAGCATGCCGTGCTCGACCAGCCACAAAATCTCCTCGGCCTTGAAGCCGAGATCCATGACGTTCCAGACGTATTTGATATCGACGCGGCCGCCGAATTCGGCTTCCAGTTTGTCGCCAATGAATTTCAGCGATTTGCTGAAGCTGGTGGTCGGCGGGCCGTAGCCGCCCATGCGGATCTGGATTGGCTGGGTCATGAATACTCGCTGTTGTCGCGCTTCTATATCGGGGCAACACGATCTGGCCAAGCGCCGCCGATGTGGTAGTCTCCGCGCAAATTTGGAGGACGCCCCTATGAACACGCATGCCAAGATCGCCGGCGGCATTCCGGCCGGAATTTCACAGGGTGAATGGGACGCGCGGGTCGATCTCGCCGCAGTCTATCGCCTGCTCGCCCATTACGGTTGGGACGACGTGATCTACAACCATTCCGCCATGCGGGTGCCGGGCGAGCCGCGCATGTTCCTGATGAAGCGGCACGAGTTGCTCTATACGGAAGTGGCTGCCTCCAATCTGGTCAAGGTCAGCATGGACCATGATCTTGACGAGAAGTCCGGCGTCAACCGTCCCGGTTTCACGCTGCATGGCGGCGTGCTGCAAGCCCGCGACGACGTGAACTGCTCGGTGCATATCCACACCAATAACGGCATGGCGATCGGCGCCATGAAAGACGGACTGCGCATGGTGTCGCAGCAGGCGATCCGCTTCTATCAGCGCATCGGCTATCACCCCTACGAAGGCATCACCGAAGACTTCGACGAACGCGCCCGCATCAACAAGGATCTCGGCAAGAACCGCGCGATGATCCTGAACCATCACGGCCTGCTGACGGTCGGCAAGACCGCGCGCGAATCCTTCGTGCTGATGAAAGCGCTGGTCGATGCCATCGACATTCAGTTGACGCTGGAATCGACCAAAAACGAGCCGGTCGAGATTCCGGCGGCTATCTGCGCCAAGACCGCCGAGCAGTACGAGCACCACGACAGCGGCCGCGGCAGCGCCGACTGGTCGGCTTACCTGCGCGTGCTCGATGGGATCGACAACAGCTATCGGAACTAACGGCGTCCCGGGCGAGCGTTACGGCGCGTTCCGCCGACCCTCGCCCGGACCCCACTGCCAGAAGTCGCGGCCTTCCTCGCGCATGAAGCGCGCCAGCACCATCATGTGCACTTCGGACGCGCCATCCACCAACCGCGCCGAGCGCGCGGCGCGATAGATCCACTCTACCGGCGTGTCCTTGGAAAATCCGCGCGCTCCCTGAAGCTGGATCGCGACGTCGGCGGCCTTGTGCAACGTGTCGGCGACGTGAACCTTCGCCATCGACACTTCCTTGCGGGCGCGGCCGCCCTGATCGAGCATCCAGGCGGCGTGCATGGTGAGCAGCCGGCCGATCTGGATCTGCTGCGCGACTTCGCCCAGCTTGATCTGCACGCTCTCGCGGTCGGCGAGCCGCACGCCGAAGCCTTCGCGCCGGTTCACATACTCCTGCGCGATCTCGAGGCAGCGCTTGGCCCAGCCGGTCCAGCGCATGCAATGCGTCAGCCGCGCTGGGCCGAGCCGCATCTGCATCAGTTTGAGGGCGTCGCCCTCGCCCATCAGCACGTTTTCTTGCCCCACTTCGAGGCCGGTGAATTCCAGTTCGCAATGGCCGCCGTGCTCTTCCGGTCCGAGAATTCCGATGCGGCGTACGATGCGCCAGCCCGGCTGATCCTTGTGAAACAGAAATGCCGTGAGGCCGCGCCGCTTGTCGTCAGACGTGCGCGCCACAACGATGAAATGCGCCGCGCCGTCGGCGCCGGTGATGAACCACTTGCGGCCGGTGATGACGTATTTGTTGCCCTTCTTCTCGGCCTTGGTGCGGATCATGGTCGGATCGGAACCGCCGCCGGGCGCAGGCTCGGTCATCGCGAAGGCCGAGCGCACGTCACCATCGACAATCGGCTTGAGCCATTTGTCCTTTTGCTGCTGCGTGCCGACCAGCTTCAGAATATTCATGTTGCCGTCGTCCGGCGCCATGCAGTTGATCGCCAGCGGCCCGAACAATGAGCGCGCCGCCTCTTCATAGATCGCGGCCCAGGCGACCATGGGCAAATCCATGCCGCCGTATTCCTTCGGCGACTGCGGCGCCCACAGACCGGCCTTTTTTGCCTTGGCGCGCACGGCCTTGAGCCGGTCTTCCGGAATGTTCTCGTGTTCGGAGAAATTCACCGGATCGGCTTCGAGCGGCAGCACATGTTCTTCGATGAAAGCGCGCGTCTTGAGCCGCAGTGCTTCGA
>JANMSH010000331.1:0-15328 GCA_031389105.1 Hyphomicrobiales bacterium | reverse complement strand
ACTCAATGCCTGTGTGGCAATGTACTGGCTACCCGCCATAAGGCCGGCGGAGATTTTATCCTGCACTGCGCCCAGACTCTGAAGGCCAAAGTGTTCCAGCAGTGTGGTCGCCCACGCAGGTAAGGCATCATGGATCTGCTTAAAAAATCGGACGGGATCCATGTCTCCTGACTGAACTTTTCCGTAAACGCCTAACGCTTCCTGAGTTAATGACGCGGCGATCAACGTTATGGGCATGATGACTATCGCGATGATGATCATGACCGTAAAGAACGCAGCTAGGTTCTGCCTACGACGGGTCAACGCCAACAACCGTCGGTGCAGCGGAACAAACAATATTGCTATGACGGTTCCCCAGAGAACCGCACCAAAAAACGGCAAAAGAATCCACGCGAAGGCAAGCGATACTACAACGATCAGCAATAAGAAGGCTTTGTCTTCGAAGGGGCGTGCGAGTGGCACCGATGAATACCCGTTATTGTGGTTCACAAGGCACAAGTTGCCGGCGCCGAATCAGGGTTATGCCCGTGATCATAGCGCGGCCAAGACGAGCGTCGCGACCTCTAGCGGGCTGATTTGAAGATAACAGTGGCTTAATTCAATTGGGCGCTGTTTGGATCAGCATTCTCGAAAGATACGGGGAAGTGTGCCCGGGTCGTCCGACGAAGCCGTCCTTATTTCCCCATACCCCAGATGCGCATAAGGGCGGGTCTTTTCTAGGCGGCCGCTTCAGGCGGCGGCCTCGTTCATTTTAAAACCAAACGCACAATGTTGGCTTTTGGCACAAAGCAGACATCGATAACGACAATTTGGTGGCCGCTACTGGCAGAGCCGTCGCTTGCCTCACGGCGGCGGTGTCGTCGTCAGCCGTTCGGCAGCAATACCGCGGAAGTCGTAGACGGTGGCGTAGACCACGTCTTCGCGCTCGATCGTGGCCATGATCGGCGCCTGCAAATGCCGGCAATAGAACGTGCCGAGCGCCATGGCGAAGTCGGCTTTCTTCTGATCGTAAGTTGTTTCGAACTGCGGCCCGAGGCTGACTTCGGCACCAGGCTGCGGCCCGCAGATCGCGACCACCCAGCGCCGGCCGGCCGGCGGGTGGTCGCTGGCGTTTTCCAGCCGGGTGCGCAATTCGATCGCGGCCTGTTTGAACGCGAGCCCCCAATAGTCGAGCATGTATTGGCTTTGCGCATAGCGCACGCCGCCGGACAGCGTGTTGAACGACGTGTACTGATAAGGATGCAGGCGCGCCATATCGATCACCGGCAGGCTGATACCGGCGGTGAACACCGCGCACAGAGCGCTGAGCGCGACCTTGCCGCTGAGACCGTCATCAACCTTCGCCGCGCGATTGAACAGCCAGCCGAAGGCAAAGCCGCCGAGCGCTGCGAATGGCGGCACAAGGAAGATGAAGTGGCGCAGTCCGTTGTACAGCGCGGGCCGCGTTATCATCGCGACCGCTATCGGCAGCAGCGCGGCGAGCACCAGGACGAGCAAACTCGCGCGGCGGTTAATGGGCGCGGTGCCGCGCCCCAACGCCGCAATCGTGCCCGCAATGCCGGCAAAGCCGAGCGCCAGCATGATTTCGGGCAGCTTGCGCACGAACAGATGAAGCAGATAGCCGGGCGGCATGTTGGGCACCGGGATCTGCCGGCCCTGATAGAGTTCTTCCCACGGTTTTTCGAAAAACGTGTCGAAATATTCCGCGGCGCGCAGCGGGTTGAGCGGTTCAAGAATTGACCAGGGCCACAACAATCCCATGATCAGATAGCCGAGCCCCAGCGCCGGCAGCATGATCCAGAGAAATTGCCCGCAGCGTTGCGCCGCGGTTTTCCAGCCGTGCGTGCGGCTCTCGGTCAAGACGATCAACACCAGCGCGGCAAGGCCCGCGGGCGCAGCGAGCCCGGCGAGAATGCGCGTGCCGAAGGCGAGGCCGAGACCGGCGCCAACCAGCACGACGGTGCGCACATGCGGCCGCGGATATTCATCAATCGCGCGCACGATCCCGAGCAACAGCACGGCCATCGCCACCGCGAAGGGCGCGTCTTTCGGGTTAATGAACATATGGCCGTAGTACAGCGGGCATGCGGCCAGCAGGATGAGAGCGGCGAGGCCGCCGACCGGACCGCCGACGCGGCGGCCGAGCCGCCAGGTGACGAACAGTCCGACGATGCCGATGACGGCGCCGATCAGGCGGCGCGTTTCGAACAATTCGAACGGCAACACCTTCGCGGCTAGCGCCGCTGCCATGTCGAAGCCGCCGCCATATTTGAACAGATTGACGAACGAGAGCGCGCGCGTGTCGGCAAAGCCCGAGCCGTACAGCGTGAGCAGCAGGTCGCCATATTGCGAATGGGTGAAGTCGTCCCAGCCGAGGCCGTAATCGGGGAACGTGAAAGCGGCAAACATCGCCACCGCGGCCAACACCGCGATTGAAAAGCGGTCGGCAAATAAATTTGCCGACCGCATGTCTTGCATCGTCGATGACCTGGGAATGTTACTTGGTCGCGGCTTCGAACATCTCGCCGACGTGATCCCAGTTCACGAGGTGATCGAGGAACGCCTTGAGATAGTCCGGACGGCGGTTGCGGTAGTCGATGTAGTAGGAGTGCTCCCACACGTCGCAGCCGAGAATGGGCGAGGCGCCATGCACCAGCGGGCTTTCGCCGTTCGGGGTCTTCGAGATGGCGAGCTTGCCGCCCTTGACCTCGATCCAGGCCCAGCCTGAGCCGAATTGGCCGACGCCGGCCGCGGCGAAATCGGTCTTCATCTTCTCGACGCCGCCGAGGTCGCTGTCGATCGCGGCCTTGAGCTTGCCGGGGATCTTGTCGCCGCCGCCGTTCGGCTTCATCCACATCCAGAAGTGCGTGTGGTTGTAGTGCTGGCCGGCATTGTTGAAGAGGGGGGCGTTCTTGCCGAACGAGCCCTTCACGATTTCTTCGAGCGACTTGCCCTCGAGGCCTGAGCCGTCGAGCAGCTTGTTGCCGTTGTCGACATAGGCCTTGTGGTGTTTGTCGTGATGATATTCGAGCGTTTCGCGCGACATGTAAGGCGCGAGCGCATCATGGCTGTAGGGCAGCTCGGGCAGTTTGAATGACATCGGGTTCTCCTAAAATCCACATTATATGACGGTGGAATAAGCCGGTCTCTGAATGAGACCGGGCACGTCCCAGGCGAGTTCCTCGTTAAGCTAGTTAGGCCGTGCAGCGTTCCGGGGCAACGGCCGGGAAACGTCTATTCTTGGCAGCCCGGGTGAGGGGAATTCCCCGCCGTACAAGCCCTAGGAATCAAGGGAATTAAGGGCATTCCCCGGCCCAGATTAATGAAGTTTGAAGGCATTGTTTGGTATTTTAACATTAACAGTTGCCGCAGGCGGCGGAACAAGCGAGAATGTTATTTGATTAGAAGTGTTTAGCCACTAGTTGTGCCGCATGGCGACCGGCCGGTGTTTTAGTAGAGGATCGTAACGCGTATGTCGGGTCTGTTATTTGTTGTCGGCGCCGTCGCCGCTGTGGCGGGTGCTGTGATGATCGGATTTGGCATTCCGGTCAATGAATTCAGCTTCGGAAACACCCTAATCGTCTCCGGCGTCACGGCCGTCGCCGGTGGCTTGATCGTCATGGCCCTGGGCGTCGTGGTGGCGCAGTTGCAGCGGATCGCAGAGGCTTTGACCGCGCGAACGCCGATCCGGTCCAGCCGCCCGCTCGATATGTTCGATAATGGCGGTTCGCGCGCTCCGGCGCCGGCCCGGGTTCCGTTCCCGCCCAAGCCAAAAGCCGATTCCGCCACTCGAGAGCCCTTGTCGCCCGAGCCGCGTTTGGGGCCGATGAGCACCATGAACCCAATGTCGCCGGCCGAGCAGCCGATTGCCGAGGATTTAGCCCATTCTTTCGCCCCAAGCCTTCGTAATCCGGAAGAGTCTTCCTTGACCGTCGAGGACGACGTTTCGTTGTCGCCGCGGCATCCGATGACCGGCCCGGCGCCGCAGCCGGCTGCGGATCACGACGAGCCGGAGCAGCGCTCCAAGTCGTTGTTCGACAACCACACCTCGGAAATGACTGAGGAGCGGCATGAGCCCACGCTCGACGCTGGCTGGCGTCCGGGGGCCCGGTCGTCGTCCGAGCGCAAGCACACCGCTTATTTCGACGCCATGTGGCCGGCCGAGCCCAAGGACACCAAGCCCGCCAATGCCGACATCGATTTAAAGACCTATGACGCGCCGGTCCAGGATGCCGAGCCGGAATTGCCCGAGCCGAAGGTGGAAGAGCTTCAGGGGGTCGCGATCCTGAAATCCGGCGTCGTCGATGGCATGGGTTACACGCTCTATGTCGACGGTTCGATCGAGGCCGAGCTGCCGCAGGGCACGTTGCGTTTTGCCTCGATCAACGAGTTGCGCAGCCACCTCGAAAAGAACGCGTAATCTACTTTCCAATAACGATGCCGCTCGCGCCTGGTGCGGGCGGCATTTTTTATTGCCGCGATCTGCCCAATACTTCAATAACATCACAGCAAAACGGTAAGTCTAGGCTGCTGTAATCAGCATGTTGTTCTTGCGGCAATTGAAGTCGGCGAGTAAAGTTCAAATATAGATTCTAGATCGAAAAATTGTTGCGAGGGCAATTTCGATGAGCGACACCCCGGCCAACGGCAATTACATCGAACTGACGGCGGAAATTGTGTCCGCCTATGTAAGCAACAACACGGTGCCGGCCAGCGAAATTCCGGGGCTCATCAGCCAGGTTCATACCGCGCTGGCGCGGGTGTCGGGAAAATCCGGCGAGGCTCCGGCCGAGCCGCTCAAGCCGGCGGTGTCGGTGAAAAAATCGATCACGCCGGAGTACATTATCTGCCTCGAAGACGGCAAGAAGTTCAAGTCGCTCAAGCGGCATTTGCGCACGCAGTACAATATGACGCCCGAGCAATACCGGGACAAATGGAGCCTCGGCGCCGATTACCCGATGGTAGCGCCGAATTACGCGGCGGCACGCTCGCAATTGGCCAAGCAAATGGGCCTCGGCCAGCAACGCCGGCGGCGCGCCAAATAAGCCTCTTGAATTTTGGACATAATTCCTATTAGCTCTTGTCACCGGCGGCGCTTTCTGTTAGGTAAATAAACCTAACAAGGAGATTGCCGATGGCCATGAGCGCCAAAACCCCTAAATCTCAGACGCGCGCCCAAAATGCAGAATCGCAGCGTCCAACCATCGACGCGTTTCGCCGCCAGCACCTTGCCGTGGCGCAAAAACAGATCGCGACTGAACTGGGCCATGCAAACGTCACCATCGATGATGCTGAAAGCCCGCTGGCCTGGCTGGCACGGCGGCGCGGCCGGGACGGACGCGCCATGATCGAGCCGCACCAATTGCAAGCCGGCGAGCGGTTGCGTGCCGATTTTACCCGCGCAAACCTGATGCCACGCACGACATCGAATTGGGCGAGCCCGTTATCGTCCGGTCGCGGTGCCGGCAACAGCGCAGGCGCGTTCACAGAAACCATGGTCGCTTCGCGGCAACACGTCCATCAAGCGCTCGATGCGGCCGGTCCGGAATTTGGCGGGCTGTTGATCGATGTTTGCTGCTTTCTCAAGGGCCTCGAGGATATCGAGCGCGAGCGTACCTGGCCGCTGCGTTCGGCCAAGGTTGTGCTCCAATTGGGGCTTGACCGGCTAGCCCGCCACTATGGCTATGCGGCGCAAACCAGGGGCAGAACGCGCGCACCGATTCGCACCTGGCTTGCCGATGGTGCGTCATTCAGCGTTGATGGCGACAAGCTAAAAGAAAGTTAGGCCGTGGCTACCAGCGCGGCCTGCGCTTCCGAACGGATGCGCTCGACCATCGAGCGCAGGCCATTCGAGCGTTGCGGCGTAAGGTTCTCGCGCAGGCCGATGCGGTCAAACAGTGCGGTGGCGTCGGTCGCCAAGATCTCGCGGGCCTGCTTGCCGGAATAGAGCGCGAACAAGATCGCGACCAGCCCGCGCACGATATGCGCATCGCTGTCGCCTTCGAATGTCAGAACAGGCCCCGCGCCGCCGTCGGGCTTCACATGCGTTACCAGCCACACCTGACTGGCGCAGCCCTGAACCTTGTTGGCTTCGACGTGGTCGCTCTCCGGCAGTGGCGCCAAAGTGCGACCGAGCTCGATGACATAGCGATAGCGGTCGTCCCACTCATCGAGCAGCGTGAAATTGTCTACGATCTCGTCGATTGCGGTCATGGCGAGATGTATAAGGCCAGTTACGCCAATCGCCAAAGAACATCGCTGCGGCTTTGGCCGCGCTAAAAGACCGCAAAAATCGGACGTTTAAACCTGCGGCCGGGTGGCGCGGGCTTCGCGGCGCGGCGGCAGCGGGACCGGCGCTTGCCAAGCCGGAGCCATATCACCCTGGGTCAAGGTGCCGCTGACCGGCGTGGCCGGCGACGTCGAGGCCAGGTTTGCGGCCGCCTTGTCGGCAGGTGCCGACTTCTCGTTAAACTTGGCGGCGATGAATTCGAACAACGTACGTGCGCCGGCTTCGGCCTTGTGACCGAGCGCAACTGCGACCTTGCCGCCGACTTCGCAAGCGTCGGGTTGGCGATCGCAGAAGCCGCGGACATCAGAGACGGCGGCGGTTGCCAGCGACGCCGCTTGCGTCGCGTCGATCTGCGCATCGGGAGACGTCGTGCTGGCACCGCTTGGCAGCAGCACGCAAACGACGGTCAACCAGAATGCCATTCGCAACAGAAAGAACATGACCCTACCCACTATCCCCGACGGCTTTTTACGCCGTCTTGAATTAAATCTAGCAGACAGGCTTGAAGCTGTCGTTGGTGATGAAGCGACGTTTTTGGGCAAAGTCGATGCGAATAAGACGCGAATTTTATTCAAATTGGAGAAGATCGAATTTTATTAAAATTTTAGAGAACGAGGCCGGTCCCGGCCGCGCATTGATTTCGCCGCAAAGGGTATGGTTACTGCGGTGGTAAGGTTTTGCCGCGCCGGCCCACGCGGCAACTGAAATTTCACCATGCCCGCCGAATGGCCGCGAAGGTTGTTCCGAAAAGGGCCAGCCAGATGCCGAACTTGCCTTGCCCGAGGTGCGCTTTAGCGTTCGCTTAAGTGGCGCCAGCTTAGGGTTCCCGAACGAAAAAAGGGCGCGTCGGATTCAAAGCGTGGGACAGGTATCGTGAGTTTCCTCACTCCAGTGTGGAACTATGTTGATGCGTTGGTGCATCCGGTGGCGCAACAGGATGCGCTGACCGCGGCGCGCCATCGCGCCTTCATCGCACCGCGCCTGCTCGGCAGCTTCGCCGCGCTCGCGAGCTTTCCGGTCTATATCGTGTTTCGCGGTGTGCCGAGCGCGCTTGAGGTCGGTGTGTTTGCCTGGCTGGTCGCGCCGATCCTGATCGCCTATTTTCTGTCGCGCACCGGCCGTTACGAAAACGCGCACGTACTCTCTTCCCTATCACTGACCGGCCTGGTGGCGGTCGTCGCCTGGTGCACCGGCGGCATCGGTTCGTTTGCAGCGATCTGGCTTGTGGTCGTGCCGCTGGAAGCAGCACTCTCCGCATCGCGCCGTGTGGTGGCAATGGCCTCGACCTTTGCGCTGGTCGCTGCCGGACTACTCCTTATCCTAAGCGCCACCGGCCTTCTGCCCCCTGCTACGACGGTGGCAAGCGAACATGGTGCGCTAGCTGCGCTCGGGATTATTTCGGCCGCGCTCTATGCCACTGGACTTGCGCTCGGCGCAGAGTCGCTGGCGCGAACCAGCTTCTGGCTTCTCTATGCCGAAGAAGACCGCTACCGTCTGCTGGCGCGCAATATAACCGACGTCATCAGCCGTCATGGCCGCAATGGCGCGGTGCTGTTCGTGTCGCCCGCAGCCGAAACGCTGTTCGGCGTCCCCGCGGGCGAACTGTCAGGTCACGGCCTGTTCGACCGCGTCCATGTCGGCGATCGCCCGGCCTATCTCACCGCGTTGGCCGACGCGGCGGCCCTTGGCGAAATCCGTTCGGTTGAATTCCGCATTCGTCGCGGCGGTGACAGCGAGGCGCATGCCGGCCATTTTGTATGGGTGGAAATGCGCTGCCGCCCCTTCGACCGCGTCACCGGCACGCCCGACATCGGCGAACGCGACGTGGTAGCCGTCCTGCGCGACGTCAGCGAACGTAAGACGCAGGAACGCGCTATAGAAATCGCGCGCTCCGAGTCGGAACGCGCTAATAATGCCAAGAGCCGTTTCCTCGCCACCATGAGCCATGAACTGCGCACGCCGCTCAACGCCATCATCGGCTTCTCCGAAATGATGACCGATGACTCGCTCGTGCTCGATGCGGCGCGCAAGCTTGAATACGCCAAGGTGATCAACGATTCCGGGCGTCATCTGCTGTCGGTCGTTAACGGCATTCTCGACATGTCGAAGATGGAAACCGGCAACTTCGAGATCACGCCGGAGCCGTTCGTACCCACGCAAGCGATCGGAAGCTGTTGCGATCTGTTGGCGCTCAAGGCGCGCGACGCCGGCGTCGAACTCAAGACCCGGATTGCCGTGGACTTACCCGAAGTCATGGTGGACCGCCGCGCGCTCAACCAGATCCTGATCAATCTAATTTCGAATGCGATCAAGTTTACGCCGCGTGGCGGCCGCGTGACCGTCAGCGCGATGTGCGACGGTCCGAGGTTCGCCCTCGCGGTCGAGGATACCGGCGTCGGTATCGGGGAGGATGATCTGCCGCGTCTTGGCGAGGCATTTTTCCAGGCGAGGGCGTCTTACGACCGCAAACATGACGGCTCCGGCCTTGGCCTGTCGATCGTCAAGGGTCTTGTGCAGTTGCACGGTGGCGACGTCGATATTCACAGCCGGCTGGGCGAAGGAACGCGAGTCACGGTGCGTCTGCCGATCGAGAATGAAGACAGCCGTCCCGCCGTTGAGCCGATCAAGCTTGTTACCGAGCGGGCAAACGAGTTTGTGGCGGCCACTCAAGTGCGGGTGAAGAAGAGTGCGTAGGCGCGTGCATCCCGACGAAATGGACGAAACCGGCGGCGGCAGGTTCGCCGGCGTGATCAGCCGTTATCCGCGCGAATTTGTCGGCGGTGTTATGGCGACCATCGCTATATTTTCGATCTGCATCAATGCGCTGTTCATGCAAAAAGGCCCGCATCCGGCGCCGATCTTTGCGCCGCGGCCCTTGCTGAAACAAGAAGCGATTATCGCGCCGCCGCCGGCGCCGCCTGCCATTGCGCGGCCGAGTTTGATGCAACCGGGTACGCAGACCATGCCGCCCGAAACGCTGGCGTTAAACCGCGAACAGTTGGTCGTGAATATCCAGCGCGAACTCGGCCGCCGCGGATTTTATGATGGCGCGGTCGACGGGATCTGGGGCGCCAAGACCGATGCCGCGAGCCGCGATTTCATCCAGGCGGCGGGCGTAAGGGTCAATCCGGAGCCAGGCGAGCTCTTGCTGCGCGTCATCATGTCGTCGGGCGCCAAAGTGAACCGGCCAGCCGAGCCGGTGCGTAACGATCCGATTGCGGAATTGATCGCGCCGTCCAAGCGGGTACTGGCGGTCCAGCGCGCTCTATCCGATTTCGGCTACGGCCAGATCAAGCCCAGCGGCCTGTACGATTCGGAAACGCGAACGGCGATCGAGAAATTTGAGCGCGACCGCCGTTTGCCGGTGACCGGGCAGATTTCCGACCGCTTCGTCCGTGAACTCGCCGCGATGACCGGGCGTCTGCTGGAATAGCGGCGCGGCTTGGCTTCATGCTAATGAACGCCATGCGGTTGAAATCCGGAATCTGGGTGGCGGCCTATGTGCGCCGTTGCCATGTCGAAGGCGCCTTCGCCGCGGTGCGCCGGCGCGGGGCTGAAGAGGCCGGCGCGGTCTACATCAAGATCAGTCGGCTCGACGGTACCGCCACATTGTATGGCCCGGCGCCGCAGGCCGTGTTTGACGACGCTCATCCTGCGGGCCGGAAATTCACCGTCATCGCCGGCCGAGAGGCTCCGGTGCCCGACGCCGATGTCGAGGCGCGGCTCCTGCGCGAGATCCGCTACGACCCCGATGTGTGGCTTGTCGAGGTTGAGGATCGCGCGGGACGGCATTTTCTCGACGACGCGGTCGTCTGAGTTTGTTTAGCGCCCAGTGCTCTTGAAGCGCGAAGGCTGGTCGTCGCGATTCTGCAGGCTGCGACGGGGCGTGGCCGTCGACAGCGACCGGGCGCCGCGGCGTTCGTCGTCCCAAAGCGCCGGCTGGTGAACCGGTGGCGACGTCCGCCCGGCCTCGCGCCAGATCGACACCATCCGATCCGCGGAATCCGGCTTGAGATCGTCAAACAGGCGGGCGAGGTCATGGACCCGTCCGACCGATTGCCCGATCGCCGGATTGAGAAACAACAGCACACGCTGAAATATCGATGCGTTCATCCCGAGTGCCTTGGCTGCGATCACGAGAGGCTCGCCGGAATAATCCCGTGCAATCCGCTCGGCCAGCGCATGGCTGACGCCAAGCGCGCGCTCAAGGATGCGGCCGAATTCACCGGTATTGTGTTGTAATGCCGCGTTTTCCAGGCGGCGAATGACCTCGCTCGAGGGTGGCGCCGGACGGCGCGCTAGCGCTGGCGGCGTCGTCTCCAGATTCTCCAGGATCAGACGCCGCTCATCCGATGCGGCGGCGAAGAACATGTCGATCAGACTGGAGGGCGCGCGCTCAGTCAACGGCATGGGTTCGGCTAATCTTTCGGGCACGCCCAGCTTGCGCAGGATGGCCACCGGTGCAGCCGGATAATTGGCGAGACTGGCGACGACGGCGGCGCGCGTCGGCTCATCGACCGCATCAACCAGTCCCAGCGCAAGCTCTAGGTACTGAGCTTCTTCCATCGCGCTATGCGTGGGCTTCTGCACGTAGAGGTCGGTGAGCACGCGTAGCAAAGTCGGGCGAATATCGACGCCGTCGCGGCACGCAAGATCCACCAAGCCATCGAGATGGGGGTAGGCGGGCAATTTGTTCATGGCGGCTACGCTTTACTGACAGGCGACAGGCCTCACATTAGTAGGCCCCCGTTAGCAGACCGTTAACCTTGCGGCCCCTTTAATTGGACGTGCCGATCCTGGCTTTTGAGCCGGGACGGAAAGGGGACTGAAATGGGCGAAGTCATTCGATTTCCCGACGAGGCGGGATACGCGCGTGGTGGCAGATATGTCGATGCCACCAGCGAACCTGCGACCGTGATCATTCTTCCCGTCATCCGGATCGAACGCGATCCTGATGGCTCCAACGGTCTCGAACCGAATGCCGGCAACAGCGCCGGCCGCCGCCGTCGCCGCCGCGTCGGTCGCTGAACGGGCCGCTGCCTGACAAATTTCATGACTCCGCCGATGCCGCCGCGGACGCTCCTTTGGGGCCGGCGCATCTTTGCGCTGATGATGTTGGGAGCGTTCACGGGCTGCTCCACCACCGGAGATTTCGGCGAAGTTCGTCCGATGCTGGTGCGCGATGACATCCACGACTGGGTCGGCCGCGATGCCACCTCCGGAATTCCCTCAAGCTTCGAACTGACCGATGACGAGCGTCAGCTTCGCGATCTTGGCTACCCGCTCATCCAGGCGCCCTACGACCGGCAACAACCTTATTCCGTCGGGATGGAATATGGGGCGGCTGGCACCGCTGGTGTTACGCGGACCAGTTACGCGAACCATCTGCTGAGTTCGCGCTATCGCTCGCCCTCGGCACGCTACGCGCAGATGACCGAGGACATCCGCAACGACATTACCCGGCTGCCGCAATTTTTTGAAACGGCGGGGCGGGTGCTCGACATCGACCAGAAACGGCGAAGGAGTTTGGCTTTTGTTACCAGTTCGCCGCCGGGCGAACGCGAGGAAGCGCTCCGCCGCATACGCGAGAACGTATCGCTCGTATCGCTGGTGCGCGCACGGCTGGCGCAACGCGTGGCGGCCTATCGTTATGCGCTTGAACGCGTGGTGGTGATGACGCCGTCGCCGCAGGCGGTCGAGGTCGAGCAGTCGCTCAATCGGCTGCAATCGCTAATCGCGCATTATCGTAATTCGCCGCGGCCTTGGGTACGCGAGCAAAGCTTGGCATCGGCCCGCTGATTATCGAGATCTAGGCTCGTCCTGCCGGATGCACCGGGCGTTCGCAATGGTGTTTTGCGCCATCGGTATCAGGCCGGGCTCCGGCGCCAGCGCGCGGATTGCGATCAACCCGGTGATTGTCGGGGATTCCACGATTAGCCGGTCGGCGGCGGTAATTTCCTCATCGTCCGGCAACTGATTGTGTTGCTCCGCCGTCATCAGTTCCAGTTCGATGATGCGCCGGCCTGCGGCACGATCATTGATTGCGTAATAAGCGACATCATAGCGCGTATAAAATGACACGGACGTGTAGGCGAGGCTGACCGGCACCGTGAGCTTTAACGGGCCTTGCGACAGATCGTAACGGCAGACGGCGCTGGCGAATGCCGGATCCATGAATGGCATTGGCGCGGCTTCTGGCGTCGGCGCGGGCAGGGCGGTGACGGTGTTGACCGGTGTGATCCGCTCCAGTCGCGAATAAGCATCCTGGGTCGCCGTGCGCGGCATGATAATGACGGTCGCCAGATGAACTATGCCGCCGAGTAGCGCTCCGCCGAGGGACAACAACAGCCACCGGATCATGGGCAACTCCTGGTGCCGACGGCGGGCATCGGTATTTCGCGCCCAGCCTTGGTCGAAACGCCAACAGCCGTGTCGTAAAACCGCAGCACAAGCGTATATCGTTCGACGCCGCCTGTCGGAAGCCAGTTGCCCGGATTCGCGCGTGGCCCAATTGCGATTTCGAAACTGCCGTCGGCGTTGCGGACAATCTCTTGACTGGTGAACCCGTAGCGGCTGACCGAATTGGCTGCCAGTTCGCCGTTGACGTTGTAGAGGGTCAACGTCCAAAAACGCGCCGCCGGAGTTATGCCAGAAAGAATGACGTTGCAGCGTCCGTCGAGAATTTTGCCATTGTCGTCGGTCTGGGTTGTGAACGATACACCGTCACCAAGCGCGATTGGCAATTGACCGGTTCGCGCAATTGTTGCTCGCGCGTAGGGGTCGGCATCGACGGTCCCGGTTTTTGGCCAAGCGGTCCAACTGCCGATGGTTAAGGAGCCGAAGGCGGCGCCGCGGCTCAGCGCAAAATAAGTCGCGCCGAGGCCGACAAGCGCGGCGACAGCCAGGGCAAACAGCGATCCGAGAAGCAGCCGCACGATCGATCCGCTGGTAGTGGGGAAGTTTGATTCGAATGAAGGGAGACTACGCTTGCCGCGGCGGTGCGGCTAATCAGTTCCGACCGCCGAAGGCCTGAGCCTCTAATGCTGACGCAAGAGCCTCGCTTTTTTGCGGGGTCGCAGCCTGTTTCTTCTTGTCCGCCGAAACCGTCGGAAGCGACGGACCCAAGGCCCGCTGCGCCTCATCCATCATCCGTTCGACGCGGACTAGAATGTCGGCTCCGCGCTTGGTCAGCACGGTCGGGCGAACCGGCGGCGGTTCGATGGCTTTGCTCTTGGCGTCGGCGACGGCCGGCTGCTGGCGAACGGCAGGCACCGGAACGCCGGGGAGCTGCCTCAGTTCAATGCCCTGATGCGCATAGGCCATGATGGCGCGCCATGCCATAGCGGGCAGCGCACCGCCGGTCATTCGATTGGTCGACTGATAGTCGTCGTTGCCGAACCAGACGCCGCAGACATAATTGCCCGTGTAGCCCATGAACCAGGCATCGCGATAATTGTTGGTGGTTCCGGTCTTGCCGGCCGCGGCGATACCGTCGAGCCGGGCGCGGCGGCCGGTGCCGTTTTCGACGACGTTCGTCATCATCTTGACCATGTCGCCCGCGACCTGCGGGGTCAGCGCCTGGCGTGGCTTGGGGCCGTCGCGGTCGAAGCGCCAGACCAATTCGCCGGCGCCGGTGCGTACTTCGAGGACGGCGTGTGGCGTCACAGCCTTGCCGAGATTAGGGAAGGCCGCATAGGCGCCGGTATGATCGAGCATGGTCACTTCATCGGCGCCGATCGGCAGCGACGGCGTGTCGGGCAGTGGCGAGCGGATGCCCATGTCGTGGGCGAGCTTGATAATGCGCGAGCGGCCGAGCTTTGGATTGCCGTCACCGATAGCGACCGAGAGCCGTACCGCGATGGTATTGATCGAAGCCGTGAGCGCCTGAGTCAGCGTCATGGAGCCCGCATAGCCGTTGCTATAGTTTTGCGGACACCAATTGCCGAGACAAATGGGCGCGTCGACCACGATTGAGGTCGGCTTGAAGCCGTGTCCGAGTGCTGCCGCATACACGTACGGCTTAAACGATGAACCCGGCTGGCGCATTGCGTCGGTCGCGCGGTTGAATTGGCTGGCGCCGTAATCGCGGCCACCGACCATGGCACGCACCGATCCGTCGACTTCCATGGCGACCGAAGATGCTTGCCGGGCGTTATATTCCTGCCCGTATTGGCGCAACAAATTCTCGATTGCCGCGTCAGCGGCCTTTTGCAGATTGGAATCGAGTGCGGTGCGGACAACGAAGACGCGCTCGGTCATTGACTTCGGCAAAGTGTCGACGAGTTTCTTCATCTCGTCGAAGGCCCAGTCGAGATAGTAATTCGGGGCGCGCTCGTCGCGGCGGTCGACGGGGGTGGCGGGGTGGCGCCTGGCGCCGAACACCTGACCCTCGGTCATGAAGCCGGCTTCCACCAGATTATCCAGCACCACGTTGGCGCGCGCGCGGGCCGCCGGCAGATTGATATGCGGCGCGAACTTGGTCGGCGCCTTGAACAGCCCGGCCAGCATCGCGCCTTCCGACAAATTCACGTCGCGCGCGGATTTGTTGAAGTAATACTGCGCCGCGGCATCGACGCCGAAGGCGCCGCCGCCCATGTAGGCGCGGTCGAGATACAGCTTCAAAATCTCGTTCTTGGTCAGGCGCGCTTCCAGCCACATCGCCAAAAACGCTTCCTTGACCTTGCGGTCGATGGTGCGCTCGTTCGACAGAAACAGGTTCTTGGCCAGCTGCTGCGACAGCGAGGAGCCGCCCTGCACGACGCCGCCGGCGCGCGCATTGGTGACGAGCGCGCGCATGGTGCCGCCGAGGTCGATGCCGAAATGATCGTAGAATCGCCGGTCCTCGGTGGCGAGCACCGCCTTGATCAGACTGTCGGGAAACTGGTCGAGCGGCACGGAATCGTTGTGCTTGATACCCCGAGAACCCACTTCGTTGCCGTAGCGGTCCAGAAACGTCACCGCCAGTTCGGACTTCTTGAGCCAGTCGTCGTCGGACGTGAGCTGGAACGCCGGCACCGCGAGCGCCAGCATCAGCACCAT
>JANMSH010000205.1:0-3789 GCA_031389105.1 Hyphomicrobiales bacterium | reverse complement strand
CCGGCTTCGAGCAATTCGTCGCCGAGGCCGCGCGCGACTACGGTCTGCTGTACGGGCTGGCGACCGCCATGCTGGCGCTGCTCATCGGCTGGATCGGCGCGGTGGTGTTCAGAAGGGACTGAGCATTCTCCTGCTCATTCCTGCGCAAGCGGGAATCCAGTTCTCGACTCTGGGTCCCCGCTTTCGCGGGGACGAGCGGAGTCAGTTCAATCCGGCAGACACCGCTTGGCGGTGAACGCATAAAGCCTGTCTTCGCCCAGCATATGAGCGGTGAAGGCCAGCGTGCCGAACAGATCGGCGAAGGCCGCATCGCGAACATTCAAACCGCCGGTGAAAGCGCCAAAAGCCGGCATCACCATCCGCGTGTCGTCGGCGGCAAAGCAGCGGCGGCTGATTGCACGGCCGCGATGCGCGACGCGCGCCACCGGATGCAGATGGCCGCAAATCTCGTTCGCAGTGCCGGTCGGCAAATGGCGGAACGTCAGCGCGCCGAGACTCAGCGTTTCGTGGAACGAACCGCCGATGTTTTCAACCGGCTCCGGATCGTGATTGCCGGTGATCCAGACCCAATCGCGGCCGCGCTGCAAAGCCGTCAGGCTCTCGCGGTCAGTCGCGTGCAGACGCGCCGGCCCGCCGCCATCGTGAAAACTGTCGCCGAGCGCGACGACGCAACGCGGCGCGTAATGCGCGATCAGCTTTGCCAACCGCGCGAGTGTTGCCGCCGTGTCATAAGGCGGCAGGAACTGGCCGCGCGCGGCGTAGCTCGAACCTTTTTCCAGATGCAGATCGGCGACAACGAGAAGTCCGTGGTCGGGCCAATAGAGGACACCGGAGGGGTCGGCGATGAGGGAATTGTCGGAGAGCTTGATTTCAAAACTGCGCGGCGCCGATGAAGGCGCTCGCTCGGCCCGCGCGGGGGCTTTCGCCCTCCGATGGTTCGCGCGCAGGGTCCAGTAATTCGTCAACTCATCGCTTCCTTGATCAATTCGTCCGCCGCTTCCGCCAGCAGCGCGTCCGAGGCCTCGCCATAGACCGTCTCGCGTCCAATCTCCAGCATCACGGGGATCGCCAGCGGTGAGACGCGGTCCAGCGTCTTATGGACGATTCGGCCCTTGATGCGCGAGAGCATTTCGCCGAGCCGCTTGATGTCCAGGAGCCCGGTGGCGGCGTCGGCCCGCGCCGCCCGCAACAGAACGTGATCGGGTTGGTGCTTGCGCAATACTTCGTAGACGAGGTCTGTGGAAATCGTGAGCTGGCGGCGCGATTTCTCTTCGCCAGGGAACCGGCGTTCGATCAGTCCGGCGATGATGGCGCAGGAGCGGAACGTCCTCTTCATCAATGCGGATTCGGCGAGCCACTCTTCGAGATCGTCTCCGAGCATGTCCTCGTTGAAGAGCTCCGCCAACGACAGCTCGCCGCGCGAAACACGCAAGCCAAGGTCACCGAGGCTCCAGACGGTGAGTGCGTATTCCGTGGCAACAAAGCCGAGCGGCTTCAGGCCGGCGCGCTCCAGCCGACGCGTCAGAAGCATGCCAAGCGTCTGGTGCGCGAGGCGGCCTTCGAACGGATAGCAGACCAGATAGAATTTCTCGCCGCGCGGAAACGTCTCGACCAGGAGATCGCCGGCGGGCGGCAGCATCGAGCGCCATTGCTGGATCTCCAGCCACTCGCGCACTTGATCGGGCAGGCCGCGCCACGCCTTGGTGTCGGCAAGAATGCCGCGCACGCGGGCGGCGAGATAGGTCGACAGTGGAAACTTGCCGCCTTCATACGACGGCACTTTCGGATCGGTCGCGCTAGAGCGCGAGACATAGACTTCGTCCTCGACCAGAACCTCGTATTTCAGGACTTCGCCCGCGAACACAAAACTGTCGCCGACCGACAGAATCTCGATGAAATACTCCTCGACCTGGCCGAGCATCCGTCCGCCGCGCGGGATCATGGCTGTGCTACGGCGCGAGCGCATCAGCCGTACCTTCAGCATGTCGGCTTCGACGATGGTGCCGATGTTCATACGGTAGCGCTGCGCCACACGCGGATGGGTGACGCGCCACTTGCCGTCTTTCCCTTGGCGAATCTTGGCGAAGCGCTCGTAGGCTTTCAGCGCGTAACCGCCGGTGGCGACGAAATCGACCGCGGCATCGAAATCGCTCCGCGCCAGTGTCGCGTAAGGCGCGGCAGAGCGGATTTCGGCAAACAATTCGTCACTGAGGAAAGGTTCGCCGCAGGCGCGACCGAGAATGTGCTGGCACAACACGTCGAGCGCGCCGGTACGCAGCGGCGGCGTATCCTGCGCATTGTCGGCCACCGCGTCGATCGCAGCACGGCATTCCAGCACTTCGAAGCGGTTGGCCGGCACCAGCACCGCTTTCGACGGCTCGTCGTAGCGGTGATTGGAGCGGCCGACGCGCTGCATCAGCCGCGACGAACCCTTCGGCGCACCGATATTGATGACCAGGTCGACGTCACCCCAGTCGACGCCGAGATCGAGCGACGACGTACACACCACCGCGCGCAATTTTCCGGCGGTCATAGCGTCCTCGACGCGGCGGCGCTGCGCCACATCGAGCGAGCCGTGATGCAACGCAATGGCGAGGTTGTCGTCATTGACGCGCCACAGTTCCTGAAACATGAACTCGGCCTGGCTGCGCGTGTTAACGAAGATGAGCGTCGTGGTGTGGCGCTTGACCAGATCGTAGATTTCGTTGAGCGCGTGCCGCGCGGAGTGCCCCGCCCAGGGCAGATGCTCCTCCGTGTCGAGCATTGTGACGTCGGGTTGCGCGCCCGCATGCGCGATGACGAGATCGGCTTGCGCCACTCCTTCCAAAGGCTGCGGCACCAGAAAGCGGCAAAGCTCGTCGGGCTCCGCCACCGTGGCCGACAGCCCGACCGTCGTGAGCTGCGGCGCCAGCGCGAACAAACGCATGAGGCCGAGCGCCAGCAGGTCGCCCCGCTTGGACGTCACCAGCGAATGCAATTCGTCGAGGATGACGCGCTTGAGCGTGCTGAACAGAAACGGCGCATCGGCGGTGGCGAGCAGCAGCGCCAGTTGCTCCGGCGTGGTCAGCAGAATATCGGGCGGATCGCGGCGTTGGCGCATGCGCTTTGACGCCGGCGTATCGCCGGTGCGGGTCTCCAGCCGGATCGGCAGGTTCATCTCGCGCACCGGCGTTTCGAGATTGCGCGCGATATCGACGGCCAGCGCTTTCAGCGGCGAGATATAGAGCGTGTGCAGGCCCTGGCTGCGGCGCACATCGCGGCCCGTGGAGGTGAGTTTCACCGGCCGCGTGTTACGCTCACTCAATTCGACCAGCGTCGGCAGAAATCCGGCGAGCGTCTTGCCGCCGCCGGTCGGCGCGATCAGCAGCGACGATCGGCCGTCGCGCGCCCTCGCCAGCAGTTCAAGCTGATGCGCGCGCGGCGCCCAGCCGCGCTGCGCGAACCAGCGCTCGAAGGCGTCGGGCAGCAAAGGAGCGACATCAATGTTGCGCGCAGGTTCCATCGTTTTAATTTCTGGCGACCACGATCAGCCCGGGCACCGGCATTCCCTTCTCGGTCCGTGTCGAGGCGGAATCGAGGCTGACGAGCGTGAGCCCTGCGGTGGCGAGCGCGTCACGCACATGCGCCGCGCCATGGGCATAACGCAGCGTGTCGCGCAGCATGACGCCGTCGCCGTCATGGGTTTCGACGCTGAAGGCCAGCAGCCCGCCCGGCGCCAGCACCAACGCAACCGCCTTCAGCACCGGCCCGAGACTGTCGAGATACATGCAGACGTCAGCGGCCAGCACA
>JANMSH010000308.1:0-24375 GCA_031389105.1 Hyphomicrobiales bacterium | reverse complement strand
GCAGGCGTTGAGCTCAAGCTGACGCCGAAGGAATTCGAGTTGCTGTCGTTCCTCGCCCGCCACGCCGGCCGTGTCGTAACGCACAAGCAGATTCTGATTGCGGTCTGGGGTCCGGCCCACGCCGAAGACACGCAGTATCTGCGGGTTTACGTCGGCCAGCTCAGGCAGAAGATCGAAGAGCAGGCCGACGATCCGCACATCATCCTGACCGAACCGGGGATCGGGTATCGGATTGCCGAGAACTAGCAAACGCGCTCGCGCAAAACCCCAGTTTCTGGGAGTTTTTGTCCCTGCGCGCGCTCTGTTCCAGTATTGGCAAACGGTACCTCATAATGTAGGAGATGCACTCTATCGCGTGCGGGCCTGGCCCCTCATGATCTAAAACGAGACCCGCCCGGGCCTGTAATTTGCCCGGCAGCATCCTGGAGGGGACTGATCCGATGGCTGACAACAAGCTCAATGGCGCGCAGGTCATTGTCGACTATCTGATCCAGGAGAAGGTGCCCCAGGTGTTCGGCCTCTGCGGCCACGGCAACATCCAGTTCATCGACGCGCTCTACGAGCGCTCGTCCGAGATCAAGACCATCTCGACGCATCACGAAAGCGTCGCCGGCTTCATGGCGGACTGCTATTACCGCGTGTCGGGTAAGGTGACCGCGACCTTTACGTCGTGCGGTCCGGGTTCGGCGCAGCTGCCGATCGCGCTAGCCACCGCCTATCTCGACTCGGTGCCATTCCTGGCGGTGACCGGCAACGTGCCGACCAGCCAGTTCAACCGCGGCGCCTTCCAGGAAATGTACCGGCAGAACCAGGCCGATTTCCCGTCGACCGTGCGCAGCATCTGCAAGAGGGTGTTTCAGCCGACGCGCGGCGAGATGGTGCCGCTCGCGGTGCGGCAGGCGTGGAAGACGATGGTGACAGGCCGGCCCGGCCCGGTGGTGTTGGACGTGCCGTACGATGTGTTCATGGAATCGGCCGCTGAAGAAGCGCCGGACGCGAAGGCCTGGAACGGCAACATTTCGAGCCGTTGCGGCGCCGATCCGGAAGGCGTCGTGAAGGCCGTCGACATGCTGCTCGGCGCCGATCGCCCTGTCATTTTTGTCGGGCAAGCCATCCGCCACGGTAGCGCAGCCGGTGAACTGCTCCAGCTTGCCGAGCGTTTGCAGATTCCGGTGGCGGCGTCGATGAGCGGCCTTGGTGCCATCGACACCCTTCATCCGCTCGCGCTCGGGATGGTTGCGCGCGGCGGCCACTATCAGGCCAATCACGCCACGCGTCAGGCCGACGTGCTGTTGTCGCTCGGTGCGCGTTTCGACGACCGCACCTCGAGCTCGTGGATCCCGGGCTACTCCTTCACCATCCCGCCGACGCAGCTCATTCATGTCGACATCGACCCGGACGAGATCGGCCGCAACTATCCGGTCGCGCTCGGCCTCATGGCCGACATCCGCACTTTCCTGCGCCAGGTTCTCGCCGAACTCGATCGCCGCAAGGACCTGACCAGGAAGGCCGAAGCCCGCAAGAAGTGGCTCGGCCAGATCGATGGCTATCGCAAGGAGTGGGACAAACTGGTCGCGCCGGGCTTCACCGACGACACCCAGCCGATCAATCCGCAGCGCGCGGCGTTCGAAATCCAAAGGGGATTGCCCGACGACGCGATCCTGGTCAGCGATATCGGCGTGCACCACAACTGGCTGCTCGGTTACTGCAAACCGCGCCGTCCGGATTCGCTCATCAGCTGCATGGCGTTTGGTTCTATGGGCTTTGGTGTTGCCGGCGTGCTTGGCGCCAAGTTCGCGGCGCCTGACCGGCCTTGCGTGTCGGTGTGCGGTGATGGCGCTTTCTTCATGCAGGCCAACGTGCTCGGCACGGCGGTCGAATATAATCTGCCCGTGGTCTGGGTGGTCTGGAACAATTACGCCTATGCCTCGATCCGCGGCCTGCAGCGCGGCTATTTGGATAAACGCGAGTTGGCGACGGACTTCCACGATCCAATTACCGGCCAACGCTACAACCCCGACTTCGCCGCGATGGCGCGCTCCTGCGGCGTCGAAGGTGTGCGCATCGACCGCGCCGCCGATTTGGCCGAGGCTATCCGTAAAGGCATCGCGGCCAACAAGCCCTATCTGATCGACGTCGATATCGCCGCCGACATCAATCCCGCGGGCGCCGGCGTATGGGAATTGCCCGGTCTCGGCGTCAGCAAGCCGTCGATCGGCAAGCAGTTCATTCCGGGTGTTCTGGGATGAGTGCGCCGCGATCTGGTCGAGGCGCTTTCACGTCGTCGCGGTCGATCTGCGCGGCGCGGGCGCTTCGCCGATCCCCGACCGCAATTGGAAAGCCGACGAGCACGTTCAGGACGTGATTTCGGTCCGCGAGGCGCTCGGCCTGCGCGATGTCATAGCCATTGGATGCGCCGTCGGCTCGGTCGTGGTGGCGCGCTATGCCGCGGCGGACGCCGCCGTGGTGCGCGGCCTGGTGCTGGCGAACACCACGCCCGAACTCGGCGAGGCCTCGCGCCAGCGTCACGAAGGTCGCCTCAAGCTCGTTGCCGAAAAGGGTATGGAAGCGCTGCTACCGACGGTCATCGACATGGCGTTCGACGGCCTGCCGAAAGACGAGCGTTACATGCGCTACCTGGAGCGCTTCCGGCACAATAATTCGCAGGGTTACGGCTCGCTGGCGCTCGGCATGGTCGGCACCAACAATACGGAAATCCTGAAGAGGCTCGACGTCCCCACGCAGGTGACGGTCGGCGCGCATGACACTCTGTTGCCGCCGGAGCTGTCGCGCAGCGTGCATGCGCTCGTAAAAGGTTCGGAATTCACCGTGGTGGAGCAGGGCGCGCACTTCATGCCCTATCAGGCGCCCGAGCAGTTCGCCGCGCTGGTGGACGATTTCATCGACCGCAAAGTGAAATTCTAGCCGAACTTCGCGATGACCTCAGCGGGAATGGCAGTCGTCGCCATCTTCTCCGGATCGGTCTTGTCGCGCACCGCCCAGACCCGGGTTTCGCCGCCTTCGACCGCGATCTCGCCACCGATTGAAATCAGATGCTCGACATCGAAGCTCGAGCGGCGGAATTCCTTCACCCGCGAGGCAATTTCCACGACGTCGCCGAACTTTGCCGGCTTCTTGAAATTCGCGCGGGCGTCGACCAGCGCAATTCCCATGAAGTTGTAAGTCCGCGCCAGCGCTTCCGGCTTCACGCCGAGCGCCGCTTCAAACAGCAACCATGAACTGGTATCGAAGAACTCAAAGAAGCGCGGATTGAAGACGATGCCTGCGGGGTCGCAGTGCGCCCATTCGATGGTCAGCTGCCGGCGGTAAGTGAAGGACGTCACGGCTTGCTCCGCTTGGCTGGGCGCTTCCACTCCACCACTTCTTGTGCCAGCAATTCGATTTTCGACGAGCGCCGCCGTGCGCGCATGGCCTGCGCTGGCGCCACCGGCTCATGCGGCGCATCGTCCAGCTCGTCCATCAACCAGTGCAGTTCCTCGTCGGCGATCAGCCAACGCTCCGGTGCAAAGCGCGAGAGCGAAAACGGTTTGGAGAATTCCAGCATCGATTTCTTGCCGCCGGGCAGACAATATTCATGCGCAAAGCTCATCGCGAGTTCGCGCGGGCTGCGATAAATCGGATCGCGCCAGCGCAAAATGGCGTGGTTGGTCTTGCTGATCGCGCCCCACAGCCCGCGCTGCCTGAACAGTGTGACAATATGGTCGTGATCGCTCGGCAGCGCCCGGATGTCGAGAAGCCACGCGGCCTCGCCATGAAATGTCAGTACCGCCGCAGCAAACAACGCGCCCTCGGCGCAATGACATACGCGCGCTTTCAGCATGCGGCGCGGCGACATGACGGTGTCGCCATCCGGCTCGAAATTGGCCGGTATCCGGTCGAGGAAGGTCTGGATTTTTTGCGGGCTATCGAGTCGCGCGAACAGACGTTGCTCGGCCGGTGTGAGCAGGGCGCGCAAGCGTTTCCGGTAAGCGGGAGTGGCCATTGGAATCATGGTTTCGCATATAAAAACCGTGCAATCAGGCGGGACCGGCGTTCTCCACAAGCGGGTGCGGACAGGAAAGACTTTCGCTGGACCCAGCGCTTTTAGCCGAAACCTTCTTATTTTCAGCCACTTATTGCGATTACGCAGAATAGTCTTCTATTTAAGTGCTCCTGTCGAAGGTCCCGGAACATTCCATGCCCAAGGTCAAGCACAAGACAAGACGCCTTCCGTTGCTCGACCGCTGGGCCCTGGTGCTCGCTACCGGATTCATTGTCCTGATTGTCGCCGGCGTGTTGCCGCGCTTTCCATTGTAAGGCCGCGCACGGATGTCGAGCTCCTTCGCCACCATCCCAAAGAATGCACCGTTCTCGGAAGAGGACGTCGAAATGCTCAACCGTGTGGTCGGACCGGCCAACCCGGTGCAGCGCGCCTGGCTCGCCGGATTCTTGGCCGGCGTGGAGTCGGTGTCGGGCGCTGCGCAGCCTGCGGCGCCGGCGCGTCCGGCCGAGCCGATCAACATTGTCTATGCCAGTGAATCTGGTAACTGCGAGAAGCTCGCCAACGATCTCGCCAAAATTGCGCGCAAGAACGGCCTGAAGCCGAATCTGATCGACATGGCCGATCTCGATCCTGCGGCGCTCACCTCGGCGAAGCGCCTGGTGTTCATCGCCGCAACCTGGGGCGAGGGCGATCCGCCAGCCCGCGCGGTGCGGGCATACGGCGAACTGATGGGCGAGGGCGCGCCGCGGCTCGACGGCGTCGAGTTCGGAGTGCTGGCTTTGGGCGATACGGCTTACGTGGAATTCTGTGCCATCGGCAAGAAGATCGATGATCGGCTGGCGGCCTTGGGTGGCAAACGCGTGGTCGACCGCGTCGATTGCGATCTCGACTTCGCAATGCCCGCCACCGAGTGGATCAGCGATGCCGTCAAGGCTTTGGCGTCACCACCGGAAGCCGGCCGTGGCCGCGTCATCGAAGTCGATTTCGGCGCTAAGCCTTTAGCCTCGCCCAACACTGACATCGTCGAAGCCGAGGTCACCGAACATGTCAATCTGAATTCCTCGCGCTCGGACAAAGAAACCATCCATCTTGCGCTTGCCTTCGATGGTGTGGCACCGGCCTATCAGCCGGGCGATTCGCTAGACCTCTATGCCGAAAACGATCCGGGCTATGTCGATGAACTGCTGAAGCTCGCAGGGCTGACAGGCGACGACAAGTTGCGCGCCGAGTTCATCGCCTCGCGCGATGTCACCACGCTGTCGCTCAAGACGGTCGAGACCTATGCGGCGCAGACCGGGCATCAGTACGTCAAGGCGCTGATCGCCAATAGCGAGGCCAAGGAATGGATCGTCGGCCGCCAACTCATCGATCTGATCGCGATGTTCCCGATCGCGCTGACCGCCGATCATCTGCGCGCCGTGACGCGGCCGTTGGCACCGCGCGCCTATTCGATCGCGTCATCGCGCAGCGAAGTCGGCGAGGAAGCGCATCTGCTGATTTCCGCCGTGCGCTACGACAGCCACAGCCGCGCCCGCAAGGGTGTCGCCTCCAATTATGCCGCCGAGCGCATCAAGCGCGGCAGCAAGGTCCGCGTGAAGCTCAAGCCGAACAAGCATTTCGGCCTGCCGGCGGCGGACAAGGACATCATCATGGTCGGTCCCGGCACCGGCGTGGCCCCGTTCCGCGCCTTCGTGCAGGAGCGCCGTGCGACGCAAGCCAAGGGCCGCAACTGGCTGTTCTTCGGCGACCGCCAGTTCACCCACGACTTCCTGTACCAGCTCGACTGGCAGGACGCCCTCAAGGACGGCGCGCTGACCCGCATGGACGTGGCGTTCTCGCGCGATACGCCGGAGAAGGTCTACGTCCAGAACAAGTTGTGGGACCAGCGCCGCGACCTGATCGAATGGCTCGACGGCGGCGCCAATTTCTACGTTTGCGGCGATGCCAAAGCCATGGCTAAGGACGTGCGCGCGACGCTGGTGCGCGCCTATACCGACGTCAAATCGCTGACGCCGGAAGCCGCCGAACAGGCTGTGGCAACCCTGGAGCGCGACAAGCGTTACCTGCAGGACACCTACTAAGCCTGCATTAAGCTGGATAAACAATGACCGACGAAGTATCGCGCAACGAGCGCATCAAAGAAGCTAGCGATTACCTGCGCGGAACGCTGGCCGAGGGCCTGCGCGAGGAAGTCACCGGCGCCATCGTCGAGGACGATCAGCAGCTCGTCAAATTCCATGGCATGTACCTGCAGGACGACCGTGATCTGCGGTCGGAGCGTACGCGCAAGAAAATGGAGAAGGCCTTCTCCTTCATGATCCGCGTTCGCATTCCGGGCGGCGTGCTGTCGTCGGCGCAGTGGCTGAAGCTCGATCAGGTGGCGCGCGACTACGGCAACCACACCATGCGGCTCACTACGCGGCAGACGGTGCAATTGCACGGCATTATCAAGTCGAACCTGAAAGCGACGCTGAAGAAGATCGATTCAACGCTGCTCGATTCGATTGCCGCTTGCGGCGACGTCAACCGCAATGTGATGTGCGGCGTCAATCCCGACCAGTCGAGCGTGCATGCTGCGGCGCTGGAGACGGCGCGCGCGATTTCCGCCCATCTGACGCCGCACACCGGCGCTTATCGCGAGATCTGGCTCGACGGCGAATGTATCATCGGCGCCGGCGAGGATGTTGTCGAGCCGATCTACGGCAAGACCTATATGCCGCGTAAATTCAAGATCGCGGTGGCGGTGCCGCCCTCGAACGACGTCGATATCTACGCGCACGATCTCAGCTATGTGGCGGTCGCTGACGAGGCGGGTCAGCTTGTTGGCTGGAACGTCACAGTCGGCGGCGGCATGGGCATGACCCACGGCGAGCCGGAAACCTATCCGCGCACGGCCGACGTCTTGGGCTATTGCGCCGCCAAGGATGCGGTGGCGATTGCGGAAGCCGTCGTTACCGTGCAGCGCGATTGGGGCAACCGCGCCAACCGCAAGCACGCGCGGCTGAAATACACCATCGAAGATCGCGGACTTGATGCTTTCCGCACTGAAGTCGTTCGCCGCTCTGGGGTGAAACTGGAGGAAGCCAGGCCTTTCACCTTCACCTCGAACGGCGACCGCTATGGCTGGAGCGAGGGCAGCGATGGCTGCGGCCATCTGACCTTGTTCGTCGAAAATGGCCGTATTCACGATCTTCCCGGCGCCGCGCAGATGTCGGCGCTGCGCGAGATCGCTAATATTCATAAGGGAGAACTCCGCATCACGCCGAACCAGAACCTGATCATCGCCAACGTGCCGACCGCGCAACAGGCAGAGATCGAGCGCATCGCGCGTGAGGCCGGTCTCCTGGCGCCATGGTCCGGTCTGCGCCGCAACGCCATGGCCTGCGTCGCGCTGCCGACCTGCGGCCTGGCACTGGCCGAGAGCGAACGTTATCTGCCCGACCTCGTCACCTCGCTGGATAAGAGCCTGTCGGCACACGGCCTGTCCGCCGACGACATCGTCATCCGCATGACCGGCTGCCCGAACGGCTGCGCACGGCCTTATATTGCGGAGATCGGTTTGGTCGGCAAAGGGCCGGGCCGCTACAACCTCTATCTCGGAGCGGCGTTTGATGGCTCGCGGCTGTCCAAGCTCTATGCCGAGGACGTCGAGGACGCCGGCATCGTCGCCGCGCTCGATCCGATCTTTGCGGCCTATGCTGCCGAGCGGCAGAAGGATGAGCACTTCGGCGATTTCACCATCCGCGCCGGCTTTGTCGCTGCGACCAGCAATGGCCGCGATTTCCACAATAATACTGGCGCGAGGCGGGCGCTATGAGCAACGAACGTAAACCGCTTGAAGCGCGGCCGGAGAGAATGGTGCCTTTGGCGCGGCTGCCGGTGTTCCTGGCGCTCGACGGCAAGCGCGTCGTGCTGGCGGGCGGCAGCAATGCCGCGGCCTGGAAGGCCGAGCTGATGTCGGCGGCCGGCGCGCGGGTTGAAGTCTATGCAGAAGAAATCTCCGAGGAGATGAGCCAGGTCGCGGCCGATGCGCCGCGCGGCGAGATCGTCATCATTCAACGTGCGTGGACGCCGGCCGATTTAACCGGCGCTGCTGTCGCCATCGGTGATTTCGACGACAATGAAGGCGCGTCGTCTTTTGCCGCTGCCGCCCGCGCAGCCGGCGTTCCGGTCAATGTGATCGACAAGCCGGCGTTCTGCGATTTCTCGTTTGGTGCCATCGTCAACCGTTCTCCGTTGGTGATCGGCATTTCCACTGATGGCGCCGCCCCGGTATTCGCGCAGGCGATCCGCGCCAAGCTGGAAGCGCTGCTGCCGCACGGCTTTGCCAATTGGGCTTCCGCCGCGGCGCGCTGGCGCTTGATGGTGAAAGAATCGGGCCTGTCCTTCGTGGCGCGGCGCAAGTTCTGGCAGGTGTTCACTGCGCATGCGGTCGCCAATCCCGAGACTGCACCGCGCGAGAGCGATTTCGATCGCTTCGTCGCCGAGGTGAAGGGGCTCGGAGCGGCTGTCGAGAACGGTTCGGTAACACTCGTCGGGGCCGGGCCGGGCGATCCGGAACTGCTGACGCTGCGCGCCGTGCGCGCTTTGCAATCCGCCGATGTGATCCTGTTCGACGATCTGGTGTCGAGCGAGGTGCTGGACTTCGCACGCCGCGAGGCCCGCAAGATGCTGGTCGGCAAGACCGGCTTTGGCCCATCGTGCAAGCAGGACGACATCAACGCGCTGATGGTCAGTCTGGCCAAGCAGGGCAAGCGCGTTGTCCGCCTCAAGGGCGGCGACCCGCTGATCTTCGGCCGTGCCGCGGAAGAGATCGACGCCTGCAAGGCCGCCAACATCGCCGTCGATATCGTGCCCGGCATTTCGGCTGCGCAGGGCGCGGCGGCCAGATTGGGCATTCCACTGACCGACCGCGATAATTCGCGCCGCGTGCAATACATTACCGGCCATGCGCAGAGCGGAGAATTGCCGGCCGACATCGATTGGCGCAGCCTGGCCGATCCGACGACCACAACGGCAATCTACATGCCGGTGAAGACGCTTGACGCGCTTGTCGCCAAGGTCACTGAAGAAGGGCTCGATCCGTTCACGCCTGCGATTGCGATCTCGCGCGCGACGCAGCCCGATCAGCAGGTCATCGCGGCGCCGATCTCCGAATTATCGGCCCGCATCGCGCACGCCAATCTGCCGGGTCCGGTCTTGGTGATGCTGGGCCATGTGTTTGGCGGGCAGCAGGCCACCATGTCGCTCGCCGAACGCCGAGCAGCCGCACACCTCAACTGATTGCCACGCGACTAGCGCACAATCCGCACGCCCTGGCGATCCGGACGGCGGTCCTGGTAGCGGTCCTGGATCCTGTCCATCGCGCGGTCCGGCTGCGAATCCGCCCTTGCGCGCGTCGGCCGGGGCTGCGGCATTGGCACGTTCTCGGTTGCCGGGGCTTCGGCGCGGCCTTGTTTCGCCGCCGGCTGTTCCGCGGGCGTCTGCGCGCGCGGCGTAGGCGCCGGCTCGATCGCGGCCGGCTGCGAGGTGACCGGCGGGAATGTGTCGGGCGAATAGGCGTAGGCGTTGTACTGGTTGTTGCGGATCGCCTGGTTGGCGTCCTGAATGATGCGGTCGCCCTCGCGCCGGTTCTCGTAGGCGCTGCCACGCCCGCTGAACGTCACGGCGTAAACCGGCTTGGTCTTGATCTGCGGATCGACGGCCGGCACGGTGCGGTCGAAGTCGTTTTTGTCGTAGTTGCTGATGCCACGATCGTTGAAGGCGGTCGAGAAGCTTGGGTTGAGCTTGATCGCCTGATTCATGTCCTGGCTGGCGCGGTCGAAGTCGCGCTTGTCGTAATAGGCGAAGCCGCGGTTATACAGCGCCAGCGCATAATTCGGGCTGATCGCCAGTGCCTGATTGTAGTCGGCAACGGCGCGGTCGAACTCGCCGCGGTTGCGATAGGCAAAGCCCCGGTTGTTGAAGGCCCGTGAATTCTTCGGGTCGAGCTTGATGGCCTGGCTGAAATCCTGGATCGCGACGTCGAACTCGTTCTTGTTGTCGCGGGCGACGCCGCGAGCGTTGTAGGCCGCGGCGAAATTTGGATCGAGCTTGATCGTGGCGTCGAAATCCTTGATTGCCCGGTCGAAGTCGCGCTTTTCGAAATAAGCATTGGCGCGGTTGAACAGCGCCACGGTGTAGTTGGCGTTCAGCTTGATAGCCTCGCTGAAGTCGGCGATGGCGCGGTCGGCATCGGCTTTGTTGCGATAGGCGAAGCCGCGGTTGTTGAAGGCGACCGCGTCCTTCGGATCGAGCTTGATGGCGGCGTCGAAATCCGCGATGGCGCGGTCGTTGTCGCCGCGCATGCCGTGGCTGGTGCCGCGGTCGGTGAAGGTGGCTGCGGCGCCGGGGTTCAGGCGCAGCGCCTGGTCGAAGTCGGCGATGGCGCGCTCCAGATCGCCCTTCATCCGGTAAGCGAGGCCGCGATTGCCAAACGCCGAGGCGTTCTTGCCGTCAAGCCGGATCGCCTGGCTGAAATCATTGAGCGCGCGCTCGTAATCGCGCTTTTCCCGATAGCTCAGGCCGCGGTGATAGAACGCCAAATCGAAATTGGGGTTGAACCGGACCGCTTCGCCGAAGTCGGCGCTGGCGCGGTCGAAATCCCGCTTCTCGAAGTAGGCGTTGCCGCGCTGGTAGAAGGCGAGCGCGAATTTGGTATCGAGCTTGATCGCCTCGCCGAAGTCGGCGATGGCGCGACCGATGTCGCCCTTGAGCCGGAACGCGATGCCGCGGTTGTAGAACGCCAGCGCGTTACTGGGTTCGAGCTTGAGCATCTCATTGAGGTCCGCGATGGCGCGGTCGTTATCGCCTTTGGCGCCGTAGCTCAGTGCGCGGTCGTACAAGGCCACTGCAAAGCCGGGATTGATCTTCAGCGCGGCGTCGAAGTCGGCGATGGCGCGGTCGTAATCGCGCTTAAATTCCAGCGCGTTGCCGCGATTGTAGTAGGCAACCGCGTAAGCCGGGTTGAGCTTGATGGCCTGGTCGAAGTTCTGGATGGCGCGGTCGATATCGTTCTTGTCGCGGAAGGCGAGGCCGCGATTGTAATAGGCCAGATTGTTACGGGCGTCGTATTTGACCGCCTGCTCGAAGTCGGCGAGCGCGCGGTCGACATCGCCCTTGGCGGCATAGGCGACGCCACGGTCATTGTAGCCTTGGGCGTAAGCCGGATTGAGCTTGAGCGCTTGGCTCAGATCGGCGATGGCCCGCTCGAAATCGCGCCGGTTGGTGTTGGCGTTGCCGCGGTTGTTGAAAGCCAGCGCATCGGCCGGATTGAGCTTGACCGCGCTGTCGTAGTCGGCAACAGCGGTGGTGTAGTCGCCCTTGTCGTATTTGGCGTTGCCGCGGTTATAGAAGGCGACGGCATAGCCGTTGTTGAGCTTGACCGCCTGGTCGTAGTCCGCGATGGCGCGATCGAGCTGGCCCTTGGCCGCATAGGCGATGGCGCGGTTGTTGTAAGTCGGCGCGTATTGCGCGTTGAGCGCGAGCGCCTGGTCAAAATCGGCGATGGCGCGGTCGGGCTCGCCTTTGAGCCCATGAGCAATGCCGCGATCGTTATAGAATAGCGCTTGGTCGGGGCCGATCTTGATGGCCTGGGTCAGGTCGCCAACCGCCTTGTCGAACTCGCCTTTGCTCGCGTGGGCGTTGCCGCGCGCGCTATAGGCCTGCGCCAGCTTCCCATTGAGCTTGATCGCTTGGTTGAAATCCTCGATGGCGCGGTCGTAATCCTGCTTCTCATAAAGCGCGATGCCGCGATTGTAGAACGCGTTGGCGTTCTTGCCGTCGAGCTTGGTGGTCTGGTCGAAATCGGCAATGGCGCGGTCATAGTCCTGGCGCTCATAGCGCGCGACACCGCGGTCGTAATAGGCCATCGCGTCTTTCGGATTGAGCCGGATCGCCTGGTCGTAGTTCGCGATCGCCTTGTCGTGGTTGCGCCGCTGGAAGAAGGCGTTGCCGCGATTGTAATAGGCCGCTGAGAAATTCGGGTTGATCTTGATGGCCTGATCGAAGTCGGCGGTGGCGCGGTCGAGGTCGTTCTTCGAGGCGAAATTGATGCCGCGGTCATTATAGGCCAGCGCGAAGATCGGGCTCAGCCGGATCGGCTGCGCCAATTCCATGACATCGCGGTCGTAGCCGCGCTGGCCGCGGATGTCGTTGCCGCGCGGGCTCGAGGCGAAGGCGTAGTTCGGGTTGATCTTGATCGCAGCCTCGAAGTCGCCGATGGCGCGTTCGAAATCGCGCTTCTCGTAATAGGCAACCCCGCGGTCGTGATAGGCGAATGAATCCTTGGCATCGAGTTTGATCGCCTGGCTGAAGTCGGCGATGGCGCGGTCATAGTCGTTCTTGTCGAAATAGGCGTTGCCGCGGTTGTAGTAGGCGCCCGCGTAGTTCTCGTTGAGTTTGATGGCCTCGCCGAAATCGGCCACCGCGCGGTCGCTGTCGCCTTTGGTGCGATAGGCGAGGCCGCGATTGTTCAGCGCGACGCTATTCTTCGGGTCGATCTTGAGCGCGTAGTCGAAATCCTTGATAGCGCTGTCAGTTTCGCCTTTGGCGCCGAAGGCGATGCCGCGATCATAATAGGCGCGGATATAGTTCGGATTGAGCTTGATCGCCTGGTTCAGATCCTCAATCGCGCGGGCGTAGTCGCGTTTGTCGAAGAAAGCGTTGCCACGGTTGCTGAAGGCGAGCGCGTAGTTCGGGTCGATCTTGGCGGCCTGGCTGAAGTCTTCGATGGCACGGTTGTTGTCGCCTTTGGCGCGATAGGCCAGGCCACGGTTGTTGAAGGCCGATGCCAGCTTACCATCGAGCCTGATCGCCTGGCTGAAGTCACCGATGGCGCGGTCGTAGTCACGCTTGTTGCTCAGCGCCAGGCCGCGCGCGTTGTAGGCGGTTGCATTCCCGGCATTGAGCCGGATGACGTGGTCGAGGTCTTTCAGTGCGCGGTCGTGATAGCCCAGTTGCTGCAGCGTCTCGCCACGATTGAGCAGCGCCACCGCAAAGCCTGCATTGATCGTGATCGCCTGATCGAAGTCCTTGAGCGCGCGGTCGAGGTCGCCCTTTGCCTTGTAGGCCATGCCGCGGCTGTTCAAAGCCACGTCATAGTGCGGATTGGCTTTGATCGCCCGCTCGTAGTCGGCGATAGCGCGGTCGAATTCGCCTTTGCTCTGGTGGATATTGCCGCGGTTATTGAGCGCGGCGGCGAAATTGGGTTCGAGCTTGATGGCCTGGTCGAGGTCGGCAATCGCGCGGGTGAGTTCGCCCTTGCGCTGAAACAAAATGGCGCGGCTGTTGAACACGCCGGCATAGGTCGGATTGAACTTGATGGCCTGTTCGAAGTCCTGCAAGGCGCGGTCGACCATGCCGCGCGCCGCATAGGTATTGCCGCGCTCGGTGAAGGCGGCGCCATATTTCGGGTCGAGCTTGATCGCCAAGTCATAGTCGCGGGTGGCGAGATTGTAGTCACCCTTCTGCTGGTAGGCATTGCCCCGGTCGACATAGCCCGCGGTGAATTTCGGATCGAGTTTCAGCGCCTGGTCGAAATCGGCAATGGCGCGGTCGAAGTCGCGCCGCTCGCGGTAGGCGATACCGCGCGCATGAGCCGCGAGGGCGTCGCGCGGCTCAAGCCGGATCGCGTGGCTGAGGTCGGCGATCGCATTATCCAGCGCGCGGCGCTCGAAATGCGCCATGCCGCGATTGTAATAGGCTGCGCCGTAGTTCGGGTTGAGCTTGATCGCCTGGTCGAAATCCGGGAATGCCTTGTCGTCCTCGCGCAGGCTGAGATAGCTGAAGCCGCGCGCATTGAAGGCAGCAGCGTTCTTCGGATCGAGCTTGATGGCCAGCGCGAAGTCGGCGGCCGCGGCCTGGTAGTCCCGCTTGTCCTGATTGGCGAGGCCGCGGCTGAAATAGGCGCTGGCGTAATTAGGGTTGGCCTTGAGCGCCTGGTCGAAGTCGGCGATGGCGCGCTCGAAATTGCGTTTCTTCTGGTAGGTGTCGCCGCGGTTGCTCAGGGCGGCGGCGAATTTCGGATCGATGCGCAGCGCCTGATCGAAGTCGGCGATGGCGCGGTCGCTGTCGCCTTTGCCGTTATAGGCCATGCCGCGCACGTTGAATGCGGCGGTATAGTCGGGCTTAATGTTGATTGCCTGGTTCAGGTCGGCGATGGCGCGGTCGTAGTCGCGCTTGTCGAACAGGGCATTACCGCGCTCGTAGTGAGCAAAGGCGTTGTTGTTGTCGAGCTTGATCGCCTGGTCGAGATCGGTCAGCGAATTAGTGAGGTCGCCGCGGCTGCGATAGGCCATGCCACGATTGTAGTAGGCTAGCGCCTGCTTCGGATCGAGCTTTACGGCCTGGGTGAAGTCGCCAATGGCGCGCTCTTCGTCGCCCTTGGCGCGCAACGCCAGACCGCGATTGTAGAACGCCAGAGCGTTCTTCGGATCGATCCGGATCGACTGATCGAAGTCGGCAATGGCGCGGTCGGGCTCGCCGCGCGCCGCATAAGTGACGCCGCGATTGTAGTGCGACAGTGAATCTTTGGGATCGAGCTTGATCGCCTGGGTGAGATCGCGCAACGCCTTGTCATAGTCGCGTTTCTCGAAGTACGACACGCCGCGGTCGTAGTAGGCCAGTGCGTATTCGCTATCGAGCTTGATCGCCTGGTCGTAGTTCTGAATGGCGCGGTCGTAGTCGCGCTTGTCATAGAACGCGTTGCCGCGATTGTAATAAGCCAGCACGTAGTTGTTGTTGAGCAGCAGGGCCTGGTCGTAATCCTTGATGGCGCGGTCGACCTCGCCACGGTTGCGGTAGGCGAGACCGCGGTTGTTGTAGGCAAAGCCGTCACGCGGATCGAGCAGGATGGCCTGGTCGAAATCCTGAATGGCGCGGTCGACGCTGCCTTTGGCGGCGTAGGCTATGCCGCGGTCGTTCAGCGCCAGGATGTATTCGGGATTGATCTTGATCGCCTGGTCGAAGTCCTGGATCGCGCGCTCGTAGTCGCGGATATCGCGATAGGCCAGGCCGCGGCTGTGATAGGCGACGGCGTCGGTGGGATTAAGTTTGATGGCGCGGTCGTAATCCGGAATGGCGCGGTCGGGCTCGCCTTTGGCGCGATAGGCCATGCCCCGGTTGAAGTAGGCGAGCGGAGAATTCGTGTTGATCGTGATCGCCAGGTTGAGGCTGGAGATGGCGCGGTCGTAGTCGCGCTTGCTGTAGTAGATGTGACTCAACGTGCTGAGCGCGACGCTATTGCGTTTGTCGTATTTGACCGCCTGTTCGAGATCCTGAACCGCGCGATCGGATTCGCCACGGTCGCGGAACGCCAGACCGCGGGCGAAATGGAATTCGCCATTGCCCGAATTGAGCTTGATGGCCTCGTCGAAATCGCGAATCGCGCGCTCGCTGTTGTTCTTGGCTCGATAGGCTTTGCCGCGGCTGAAGTAAGCCGCGGATTTATCCTTGCTGCTGACCTCGTTCGATTCTGTATTTTGTTTTTTCTTCGTCGGCTTGGCTGGCTGCTCATCGATGATGGCCGTGCAGTTTTCGATGCGCAGGTCGGCGGAGACATCCTCGCTGACGCACGACTTCATCTGCTCGCGGGAAATCGCGTACGCATGCGGCGCGGCGGACAGCACGATGGCTGTAGCCGCCGCAAAAACACCGAAACGTCGCGCTCCCCAGTTCATACCGCCTCATTGCTCCCGGTGCCGGGAGTTCCCGCACCAGGCTAGGTTTCTGATCCATTTGGAATTTAGATTGAAACTCGGGCTGAGAGTCGCACGCGCGGAGGTATTGCCCGGGTTAACATTAATCCGCGCCGCCGCTCTGCGCGCGTCGCATTAACGAAATCGGGTTAATGGGAATCGCGTCGGCTTGGCACAAAAATGTTTGTGGCCGCGACGAAGTTGAATTCGTCGCGGCCACGGGAATTGAAAATGATATGGCGATTTATTTGAGAGCCGCGGCGCGAGCGGTGGCGGCCATTTCCTCGAGCACGTAGTCGGGCGGCATGACGTAAGCCATGACCTTTTCTTTTTTGTAGACTGACTGCATCACTGTGGGACCGTGATTGCCTGACACCACGATCGGGTTGCCCTGGCCATCGGTGCCACGTACGACGCCGACATGACCGGTATTGGGACCTTTGCGGTACATGATGGCGATAGCGCCAACGCGCGGGCCATCGAGCTTCTTGCCGAAATCCAGGAAGGAGCGGGCGGCGCGCGACTTCGTGCCTTTGCCGCCGGCTTTGTGCAGAACGAAATTCATGAAGTCGGCGCACCAGAGCTGCGCCGGCAGACCGAGCTGTTTGGCGGTGCGGCCGCGCCAGCGCAGCGCTTCGAGCAGCACACCGGCTGCGCCCGGCACTTGCGCCGCGGCGTCGGCTGCGTCGGTGCGGCTGCGCGCCATGGTTTCGAGTGGCTCGGTGTTGGCGAAGCGCTCGTTGCGCTTTTCGCCGGTCGCATGCGCCGGCGCCGCCATGCCAAGTGCGAAAACACAAATGATCAAAGTTGCGATCGAACGTTTCATGTTTCCAATTCCTGCCGGCAATCTCCGCCGGGACTTCCTCTGCTTCTTACAGCCTTACGCCGCCGTTTGTGGGCAGCGTGCCGCTGCGTGGTTAACCCGCGCACCTTTCCCGATAAGAACGGCATGCTCAAGTCAAAGCGCGCATTCGTTCCCAGCGTGCTGAGAACATGGTTAAAGCTAAAATTTTAATTAAATACGATGCGACTAGCGCATGTTGTAACGGATCGGCACCACGATCGCGACTTGCGAGCCGCCCATTTCCGCCGGCGGCGGCGGCAAAGGTTGCGCGCGTTCGACCAGCGCCAGCGTTTCGCGATCGAGCAGGCTTGAACCCGAGCTGCGGACGATACGCGCGTTATGCACGCCGCCGCCGCGATCGATGGAGAAAGCAAGTTGCGCCACACCGCCTTCGCCGCGCGATTGCGCTTCCGACGGATAACGTTTGTAGCGCTCGAGCCGCGCAACCAATTGCGATTTCCAGTTCGGCATCGCGTTGGCGTCGCGCGAGGATGCGCCCGGAATCGGCGCCGCGGCGATATCGGCGCGTTGATCGGCCGAACTCGGCGCGCGGGCGATGGATTTCTTTTTCGGGTTCTCTTTCGGCTTTTCCACTTTTTTCGGCGGCGGCGGCGGCAGCGCCACTTCCGGCTTCGGCGCTTCGGGCGGTTGCAACTCGAGTTTCTCGACCGGCTTTTCCGGCTCGGGCTCCGGCTCTTCGGCCCGGGCCGCGACCTGATCGGGCGGCAATTCGTTGGGGACGATCTCGGGTGCGACTGCAACCGGCGCCAGATCGATCATGATCACCGGCGCATTCGCCACCAGATCCGAGCTCTCATGCCACTTCGCCAGTAGCGCCGCGGCGCCCGCAGCGTGAATGCCCAACGCCAGCGCAAAGCATACGCCCCAGCGCGCCGATTCCGGCCAACGATATGAGGGGCGGCAGCTGGTCATGGTTTGTCGCCTTCGAGACCTACCAGCGCGACGTGCAGGTAACCCGCCATGCGCAATTCGTTCATCAGCGACATCAACTCGCCATAGGGCACGGTCTTGTCGGCGCGCAGGAACACGCGCTGCTGTTTGTCGCCGGACGTTGCCTTGTCGAGCGTCGCGGCGAGCGCGGCGCGGGAGATCTGGTCGTTGTCGAGCGCCAGGCTCAGATCGGATTTGAGCGTCAAGAACAGGGGCTTGTCGGGACGTGGCGTGCGCTCCGCACTGGCGGCGGGCAGATCGACGGAGATATCCACCGTCGCCAGTGGGGCGGCGATCATGAAAATGATGAGCAGCACCAAAATCACGTCGATGAACGGCGTGACATTGATCTCGTGGACCTCGCTTAATGCATCGTCGCCGTGATCGAGTCGGACGCTCATGTGGATTACTCGGCTGCGGCGACGTTACGCCGGCGCTCGGCCGGACGGTCGAAGGCGCCACGATCGAGATCGCGGCTGATCAGGCGCAGGATTTCCGCCGAAGCATCGGCGTGCAGTGCGCGATAGCCGGCAATCCAGCGCGAGAACATGTTGTACATCACCACTGCCGGAATCGCCGCCACCAGGCCGAGCGCGGTCGCGAGCAGCGCCTCGGCGATGCCGGGCGCGACGACGGCGAGATTGGTGGTGTGCGATTTTGAAATGCCGATGAACGCATTCATAATGCCCCATACCGTGCCGAACAGACCGACGAACGGGGCGGTGGCGCCGATGGTGGCGAGAATACCGGTGCCGCGGATCATCTGACGTCCTGCGGCGGCTTCAAGCCGCTCCAGCCGCGAGCCGATGCGTTCCTTGACACCATTGGGCGACATCGCGTCAGCGGATTGCCGCAACTCCAGGTCGGCGGCGCCGATCAACGCGGAGGCCGGGTCGCTGCCGCCTTGCAGATCGCGCACATCGCTCCAGGCGCGAGCTTGGGCCAGCGCTTCGATCGCGGAACGAAGCTTGCGGCGCGCCAGCATCAGTTCGATCGCTTTGGCAAACCAGATCGTCCAGGTCAGCACCGAGGCGAAGGCCAAGCCGATCATGACCGCTTTGACGACGATGTCGGCCGCCATGAACATGCCCCAGGGTGACAGATCCTTCGGCAATTTCAGCATGGCGTCGGGCGCCGGAGCTTGCGGCGCAATGGCTTGCGGTGTGGGGGGTTGCGCAGCCGGTGCAGCAGCTTGTGGAACGGGTGCAGCAGACGTCGCCGGTTCGACGGCGGCAGGCGCTGCCGGGGCAGGCGAGATCGCGGGCGCTTGCGCCAATGTGGCGGCAGGCAGCATCAAGCTCATGGCGAGCAAGGCCGCAACCGAACGCCGGGCCAGAGAATTGCGTCGAATAAGCCTCATTTCATAACGTCCTTCAGTCCAGCCGGGCAAGTGTAACATTATAACAATCTTCGTGTCATTCCGCAGGGCGCAATTGGGCGGCGCTGCTTTTGAGCGCCTTACGGCCGGCGACCCGCAGGTCGGCCGGATCTTTGGCCACCGCTTCGGCGGCTTTGGCGAGAAAGGCCGACGGCGGCAAGGCGACGTCGGCGCCGCTGACGGCATAACGCTGTGGATTGATCAGCGCGTCGATGTCGTCGTGCCAGACAAGAAGGCCGCCGGAAATCGAGATCGGGATCAGCAGGACGGCCAGTCCCACGCCGATCCATAAATGCAAATTGAGCCAGAGGCGGCGGAGTGTTGCGGCGCGCATGTCGTCGTTGCCCAGGGTTTACCGGCGAATTTACGCCACCGTATAGCAGCCCGAGCGGCGATGAGAACAAAAAACATCAGCAAAATCGCAGTTTTTAAGTATTCCAAACAGTAAAGACTAGTTTAGAAATATTCTAATTCAATAGTTATGTAACAAAATAAATAGTGTTGACCTCGAATACAGGTCGTGATTTCAAAACTAGTGTAGTAATCGGCCTTATTATTACAGCTCTAAAGTATAGTAATCACGCGGGGGCGCGTGAAGGCCGATGTGCTTGGCGGCAAATTGAGCCTGACCGGCACGGTTTTCCACACCAAGAAGCTGAACATGCGTGTTGCCAACGATCCGACGCTGCCGAATGCGCAGCAGGTGCAGCTCCTGGATGGCGTGGCGCGTGTATCCGGTATCGAACTAGGCGCCGTCGGCCAGATCACCGACAAATGGCGGCTCACCACCGGCTGCGGCTACACCGACTCAAGATCAATCGCTTCTTCGAACTGCTCGGGCAAAACTGTGCGCCCCTAAGCGAGATGGCCGGCGTGGATATCGGCAACGCGACTTTCTGGGTGCGATCCCGCTCACGCGGATCTAGCTCCAGCAACAACGCAGGCCAAAAACAAAACCGCCCTGCCGGAGTGCCCGGCAGGGCGGTTTCGGTATCGATTTAGCTGCTCAGCTTAGTTGCGGTAGGAGACCTGCTCGCCGCCCCTGTAGCTGCCGCCGTTGTAGTTGGCGTCGCCGGGGCAATTACAGTTCACGCCGCGGACTTCACGACGCTCGTTGACGGTGCGGGTCGACCCCTGCGCGTAGCGGTTGACCGTCTCGTTACGGTGCTCAACCTGCGTCTTGTTGGTCGTATTGACCTTATGCAGGGTGATGTTGCGGATCACCGTATTGACGCGATGCACGACGATTTCGCGGTTGATGACCGGCTTCACGTGCACGACCAGGCGGTTTTCCTGAACCAGATTGGTCTTCTTCACTTCGCGGGTCCGATCGACGTAGCGGGTGCGGGTGTTGACCTGCGGCGCGCCACGAACGACCTTGCGGGTGTTGTATTCAGAATCCGGTCGCCGGCAGTTACAAACTGCGTCATAGTAAGTCCCAGCCGAGGCCTGGGTCGGAACGATGTTCGCGACCCCGATCACGAGCAGGGCCCCGCAGATTGCCTTGGAGATAGTTTTCATCTTAAAGCCCCGTTAACCATATAAGTTAAGCCACTGCCTTAGTTTTTCTGGTTTTGGCCACTTTGTAAAGAAAAAATTAACCATATTTCGTCGCACCCGCAGCGACCGATAAAATAGCCCCGGGAATGGGGTTCCCGAGGCTATCGAACGCAAGATATAGAGGCGGGCAGGGCCTATTTTTGCAGGCGCTTGGCCGCTTCCTGCACCAGGCTCAGGTCGGCGTAGTTCTTGATATCGATCTTCTTTTTCACGAATCCGAGGTCGCGGGTGGCGTCGACATTGCGCTGCAACGCCTCGAGGTTCGGCAACAGGTTCGGGTCGCGATAGGTGTCCTGTTTGGTGAACAGCCAACTGAACTGGGCGGCTGGCGCTTTGGTGATCTTGGAGGCGATCTGGGCCACTTCCTCACGGTTCTTGGGGTCGTGGTACCAACGGGTGATCACCAGCATGTCTTCCATGAAATCGACCAGCGCCGGGCGGTTCTTTTCGATGAACCCCTTGCGGGCATTCCACGAGATCATCTGGGTTACACCGAGGGCATCCTTGAGTTCGAACAGAACCTTGCCTTCTTCACGCAGTTTCGGATTGAATGCGAAAGGCAGCACCGCCGGGATCAGATCGGCCTTCTTTTCCAGCAGCATGGCCGGCATCGCCGGCAACGGGGCTTCCAGCATGGTGTAGTCGCGCTTGTCCTCGAGGCCGTGCTTTTTCAGTATGGCACGGATGGCGACGTCGACGGCGCTGCCGGCGCCATTGGTGCCGATCACCTTGCCCTTGAGGTCTTCGATCTTGTTGATGCCTGAGTCCTTGCGGACGTAATATTGCTGGCTGAAATAGCCCGGCACGCCGTCCTGGAACTCGTCGGCAATCACCCGGATATCTTCAAGTCCGGCATTCTCGATCGCGATGGCGAGCGAGGAGTAGGCGAGGTTGGAAATTTCAAGCTCATTGTTGGCGATCGCCGTGATCATCTGCGGCGTGCCTTGATAGCGCATGGTCTCGAGTGTGTAGGACTTGCCCAAATGCTTGGCGAGGTCCTTCTTTTCCAGAATGATCGAGCCCCAGTTGGCGACCGGCGCCACCCAGGCCATGCGTATTTTCACCGGCTCCGCACTATTCGCGGTCGCGGCGCCGAACAGGCCGAGCGCACACATGCTGGCCAGCGCGAGCTTCATAAGTCGCATCATATCCTCCCAAATTTCGCCGGGCTTGCACTTATGGCTGGCAAGCTTCACGCCGCGAAAGAAAGATTGTCGGGCGTCCAACCGACTTTGGCAAGCCGCCTGGCGAGAGGTTTACCCGCCTGCCGGTACAGGTTTTCGCCGGTCGGCGGCAACAAGAGGCGTCTTCTCGCGTGAACCTTTTGTGTCGGCGCTGCGACCCATGGTCATCGCGCGCCCATGCAACCCCAGGAGAACGCCATGCTGTTCAATATGTCCCGCAAACTGATCCTCAGCTTCGCTGCCATCGCCACGCTGGCCTTCGCCGCTCTCGCGTCCGGCGCCGCCGACGCCAAGCCGATCAAGGGCCACGCCCACGTCAAAGGCCACGGTCATGGCCACGGGATCGTCCGCATCCACCGTCCGCATTTCCACAAACACGTCCGCATCCACCGCGTTTACGAGCGCGCTTATATTCGTCCGGTCGCCTATGTCCGTCCGGTTGTCGAAGGTCCGTGCACCTGCCTGACCAAGGGCTACACGCCGGAAGGCGCCGTGGTGTTCAAGGATCTCTGCACCAAGGAAATGGCGAGCGCGCCGGCTGAAGGCGCACCGGCGCAGGCGAGCGAAGTGCAGAGCCCGTCGAATTTCGCCGGCAAGACCTACCAGGACTATCTGGCGGCAAATCCGCAGAACCAGACCGCGCAGCAGAAGAACTGATCGTCAACTGCGTTCAAACGAAACCGCCGGCGAGTCGAATCGCCGGCGGCTTCATTTTGAGTGACGTTCAATATTCGAGCTTGGGATACCAGTCGGCGCCGCGCCCGGCCGGCGTCATGTCGAGAACATTCCAAAGCGGCGCCAGGTCGGGCGCGCCGCGTGGGTCCTGTCCTGGGTCGGCGGTTTCACCGCTCATTTCGCCGCCCCAGAAGTGCCGGACCTTGCCGGCGCGCTTGACCCAGACATCGAGCGCCGGCCACTCGTTGCCGTCGGGCGCGAGCCCGCGATAGTCGCGCGGGAAGTCGTCGCCGGTTGCGCGCTTGAACGCGATCTGCCGCTAGACCGGCGAGCGCCCGATGATGGCGAAGGCAACCCGCTGCATGATGTCGCGCGCCGGTAAGTCCATCGAGCCGATGAACGATGTGCACATCGGGCAGGGGCGCTCGCGCTGCGGCCCGAACATCCAAAAATAAGTCACTAGCGTATCCTTGTCGCAGAACAGATCGGAGAAATGCACGCGTTTGCCGTCCTCGGCGATGAGTTCGTAGTCCTGCGCAATTTCTCCGCCGAGTGGCAACGCGCGACGTTGCGCGGCGATGCGCTCGAGATTCCGCCGCAGGTCGATTTCTTCGGCGAGCAGCGCGGTGCGCGCGGCACGATAATGTTCGCTGTCGTTGGGATACGGCTTGCTGGCTTTCTTGGCGAGTTCGGCCGCCGGGTGTAGAAGTTCGCTGGCCATCTTCGCATCTCCTTTTTGTCGCGGTTTCGCCAACGTCTCCGACGGACGTGACGGATGTCAACGTCCGAGGCGGCGGTAAGTTTCTGCGTTGGATGGATCGCTGAAAGCGCTATGCCGCGATTGGCTCGGTGCCGCCCGATGGGATCAGAAGCAAAGGCAGCCTTATTCTGACGGTCGTTCCGGTTGGTCCCTGTTTAGAGGGTACGATGGCGCCGCCAAGCTGGCGCACAAAGATCGCGACGTAATCGGAGCCGCGTTTCTCCGGGCTCTTCGTCGAATCCTTACTCTTCATACCGACACCGTCATCGGAAATAACCAGATCAATTTGATCGCCGACCCGTTCCACGCACAGCTTGATGTGCCCGCTGCCGTGCGGAAAAGCGTGCTTGATGGCGTTGGTGGTCAACTCATTGACCAGAAGGCCGAACGGAACGGCACGGTCCGGGTCGATTTCCACCGGCTCGGCCTCAACCTCGATTTTGATTCCCGACATGTTTCCAAGCAGGCTCGCTGACATGGTCTTGGCAATTTCGCGTAAGTAAGCGTCGACGGCGACAGTCTGGCCGCGGCTCGTGTGGGATATCAGGTCATAAAGCTGAGCAATGGCGCCGATGCGCGCCTGCATGGTTTTATAGCCTTGCACGCACGGCGCCGCCGTCCATTTGGCTTCGTAAGCGATCAAGCCAACGATGACCTGCAGATTATTCTTGATTCGATGCGAGATTTCGTTGGTCAGGCTCAGCGCGTCGCGCTCGCGCTGTTTGCGTTCGGTGACGTCGCGTGCGGAGGCGAAGACGCCCTGCAGCGTGCGGCCGCGGTCGTAAAAGGTGGTCGCATTGTAAGACACCACCGTTTCGTTGCCGTCGCGCGTGCGCGCGGTCAGCTCGTAATCGGTGACCTTCTTTTCCATCAGCACGCGCTTGATCGCCGCTTCGGCCCGCTCCGGATCGGTGAAATAGTCTTTGAACGGCGCACCGATCAGTTCGTCGCGGGTACAGCCGGTGAGCGCTTCCATCTGCTTGTTGACGTCGGTGATAATACCGGACGGATCGGTGGTCATCAGTGCGTCGATGTTAGATTCAATCAGCGAGCGAGTATAAAATTGCTGGTCGCGCAGGCGCTGATCGAGTTTTTTCTGCTCAGCTTCGACCTGCTTGCGCGCGGTGTTGTCGGTGCCGATCAACAGATAGCCGATGATGACATCTTGCGCGTCGCGCAGCGCCGTGACTGACACGACCGCCGGGAACCGGCTGCCATCCTTGCGGATGTAAGTAAGTTCATAGATGTCCTCGATCCCGCGCGAGGCCTTGAACACCAGCGCCTC
>JANMSH010000292.1:0-42554 GCA_031389105.1 Hyphomicrobiales bacterium | reverse complement strand
GCTCACAACGCCGGCGCTTATCGTTGTTGGCGACGAAGACGAGCGCTGCATCGAGCCGAGCCTGTTCCTGAAGAAGACCATCGCCGCTTCCGGCCTGGTGATGATGCCGAAAACGGGCCACGTCGTGAATCTGGAGGAGCCGGATTTGTTCAACCAGGCCGTTGGCGATTTCCTCGCCCGCGTCGATGCCGGCCGCTGGCCGCCGCGCGATCCAAGGTCGGTTCAGCCGGCGCCGTAGCCCGTCATCCTGAGGTGCGAGCCATAGCGCGTCAAAGACGCGCGTGAACGCGCTTATGGCGAGCCTCGAAAGATGACAGGTCAGGTGGAACTTTGCGCGCGCGCGGCGATTAACGGGGCGAGTTTTCTCGACCGCGTCAGGAGCCGCCAATGCTGAAATGGGCCGCCATATTTCTGCTGATCGCCATCGTCGCCGGGATTTTCGGCTTCACCGGCGTCGAAGAGGCCTCCGCCACCATCGCGAAATGGCTGTTCGGCATCTTCCTGGTGCTGTTCTTGGGCGCGATTGTTATCGGCCTTGCCATCGGGCGAGGGCTGACGTCGTAGCGGTCGGCTTAGGGCTTGGACCCCTTGGCTGGCGTCGTGGCCTCCGGAATCTTCAAGCCGAGATAGGTGCCCGCGCTCAGGCCGAGCAGGCCCATCAGCGTCGTGTTGAAGGTCGGCATGGCGAGGTTGCGGTAGACCTCGATCGCAAAAATGATCCCCAGCACCACGGTCCACGCCGCCATCTGGAAACGATGGAAGCTGATGCCGTTGGCGTCGCTGAGAATATCGTCGATATACCCACTCGACTGCACAATGGTCGGGGCCGAACCGCTTGCATCTTTCTGTGCGTCGATGGCGGCTGATCCCAGCACGGTGCCGGCGCCGATGCCGAGCAGGATCAAGGCCGTGCTGTTGATCGAACTGCTGAAGTCCCCCGTCACGATGCCGATGAACAGATAAGCGGCGAGAATGATGAAGAACCAGAGCGCGCCCTGCGACCGCGACAGGCTGAACACGCCGCCGAGGCCTTTGGGACCGGGATCGCGCAGGATCGTTGTGTGCCGGACGAGATACCAGAACAGCAGCACCATGCCGATGAAGATCGCGGCCCAGAGCAGCATCCACAATGGCGGTAACACGGTCAGTTCGAGCGTGGGCAATTGGCCATTCTGCATCGGCGGCATCGCGTAACCGTTGGCAAAGCCGACGCTGGCTTTCACGGTCACCGGCTTGAATCCGGGACTGCCCAGGATCGGCAGCCAGGGATCGCTGGTGCCTTCGTCGTAATGCCGGTTCACCAGCTTGAAGTGCAAGGTGCCGGCCGACGGATCGACGGGCGGCTTTGGCTTGACGTCGGACAGCGGCCAGCCTTCGAGAAAAAGAACCACCTCGCGGCCGGCGCACGCTTTGTCGAACAGCTTTTCCAGATTGGTGCCGGTAATCGAGACGATTTCCCCGAGGGAGATGCGCTTGTCTCCGGTGCGCATATTGACGGCGCTGGTGACGACGGGAGGCGCTGCGGCCAGCACCGCGTCGCAATTGGGCGATGGCGGTGCCGCCGGCGGATTGGCGGCGTAGGATACGGTTATCAGCAGCGGCAAGCTCAGCGCGGCCAGCAATGCTGTGCGAAAGCGGCAAAATCCGATGTTCATGATGGTCCCCCCAGACACAACGTCCGGAGGTTGCAATTATTTTAAGACAACTTCAAGATGTAAAATACATATACGCTCGGGATGGGCGGCGCCTTGTGAGGCGCCCTTACGCGTCCACGCTCGCCGACAGCGCGTTGTTCTGGATGAACAGGCGGCGCGGCTCGACCAATTCGCCCATCAGTTCGGCGAACACGTTGTCGACTTCCTCGCCTTCCTTGATCTTGACCTGCAGCAGCGAGCGCACGTTGCTGTCCAGCGTGGTTTCCCAGAGCTGCTCGGGGTTCATCTCGCCCAGCCCTTTGTAGCGCTGCATGGTGATGCCCTTGCGCCCGGCATTGGTCAGCGCCTCGAACAGGCCGACCGGGCCGTGGATCTGCATCTCCTCGTCCTTGCGGCGCAGTATCGCCGGCGGCGTCGGCCGTGGGAACGTATGTTGCAGGGCCGGCGCGAATTCGTCGAGTTTGCGGGCGTCGGCCGAGGCGAGCAACGCCTGGTCGATGATCGCGACTTCCTTGACGCCGCGCACGGTGCGCTCGAAATGGAAGCCTTCTTCGTCAAAGGTGCCGGTCCAGCCGCGCTCGGTCTCGTCGGCCAGCGCGTCCATGCGCTTGGCGATGTAGTTCGCCGCGGCGGTCGCCGCCGCCGGATCGCCGGTCACTTCCGGCCGCAACACGCCGGCGATCGAGGCCTGCTCGATCACCTTGCGGTTATAGCGGCTGTGCAGGCCGCCCAAGAGCCCGCGGATGGTGCGCGAATCCTCGACCAGTTTGTACAGATCGGCGCCGGCCAGCTCTTCGCCGTTCGACAGCCGCAGCACCGCTTCTTCGATGCCGGTGGTGATCAGGTAATCCTCCAGCGCGCGCTCGTCCTTGAGATACTGCTCGGACTTGCCGCGCGCGATCTTGTAGAGCGGCGGCTGCGCGATATAGAGGTGGCCGCGCTCGATCAGCGACGGCATCTGCCGGAAGAAGAACGTCAGCAGCAGTGTGCGGATGTGCGAGCCGTCGACGTCGGCGTCCGTCATGATGATGATCTTGTGATAGCGCAGCTTCTCGATATTGAATTCGTCGCGGCCGATGCCGGTGCCGAGCGCGGTGATCAGCGTGCCGATTTCCTGGCTGCCCAGCATCTTGTCGAAGCGCGCGCGCTCGACGTTGAGGATCTTGCCCCGAAGGGGCAAGACGGCCTGGAATTCGCGGTTGCGGCCCTGCTTAGCGGAACCACCGGCCGAGTCGCCCTCGACGATGAACAGTTCGGACTTGGCGGGATCGCGCTCCTGGCAATCGGCGAGCTTGCCCGGCAATGATGAGATATCGAGCGCGCCCTTGCGGCGGGTGAGATCGCGCGCCTTGCGCGCGGCCTCACGGGCTGCTGCTGCTTCCACCACCTTGCCGACGATGACGCGGGCTTCCTGTGGGTGAATCTCGAACCAGTCCTGCAAAGCCTGATTGATGACGTTTTCGACCACCGGGCGCACTTCCGAGGACACCAGTTTGTCCTTGGTCTGCGACGAGAATTTCGGGTCCGGCACCTTCACCGACAACACCGAGGTCAGGCCTTCGCGGCAGTCGTCGCCGGTGAGCGCGACTTTTTCCTTTTTCGTGGTGCCGGCCTTCTCGGCATATTGCGTGATCTGGCGCGTCAGCGCGCCGCGGAAGCCGGCGAGATGCGTGCCGCCGTCGCGCTGCGGGATGTTGTTGGTGAAGCACAGCACGCTCTCGTGGTAGCTGTCGTTCCACCACAGCGCGCATTCGACGACGATGCCGTCGCGTTCGGCCTTGATCATCACCGGCTTCGGGATCAGCGGCGTCTTGTTGCGGTCGAGGAATTTCACGAAGGCTTCGACGCCGCCTTCGTATTTCATTTCCTCGCGCTTCTCGACCGCGTGACGCATGTCGGACAGCACGATGTTGACGCCGGAATTCAGGAACGCCAGTTCGCGCAAGCGATGTTCGAGCGTGGCGAAGTCGAATTCCACCATGGTGAAGGTCGCGGGCGAGGGGAAGAACGTCACTTCCGTTCCTCGTTTCCCATTGCTGTCGCCGACCGCCTTCAACGGCGCCACCGCGACGCCGTCGTTGAATTCCATGAAGTGCTCTTTGCCGTCGCGCCAGATCGAGAGCTTGAGCCAGCTCGACAACGCGTTGACGACCGAGACGCCGACGCCGTGCAGACCGCCGGATACCTTGTAGGAGTTCTGGTCGAATTTACCGCCGGCGTGCAGCTGGGTCATGATGACCTCGGCCGCCGAGATGCCTTCGCCGGCGTGGATGCCAGTCGGAATGCCGCGGCCGTTGTCGCGCACCGTCACCGAACCGTCGGGATTGAGCATCGCCACCACTTCGGTGGCGTGACCGGCCAGCGCCTCGTCGATGGCGTTGTCGACCACCTCGTAGACCATGTGGTGCAGACCGGAACCGTCGTCGGTGTCGCCGATGTACATGCCCGGCCGCTTGCGCACGGCGTCGAGTCCCTTGAGGACCTTGATCGATTCCGCGCCATAGTCGGTGTCGTCGGAGCGGATATCACGGGCCGGTTCAGCCATGGGCGTCACCTATAAAACGGGCGGGAAATTGAGTCGGAATTGTCATTTTGTGTGACACGAAAAACGAGCCCCGTACAGGGTAATCTCATCCCAGCTAATATGTTGATTCGAAAGAATTTTTTAAAGGGTTTCGGCGCGAAAAACCGGCGCAATTTTGGACCCGTTTTTGACGCCGAATCAGTGGCGCTTATGAGGGGTCCCCGCTGTCGAAACGTGGCCCTCTCGATCGTCGGGCTTGATCACGGTGGGGACCTTCCGTCGGCCAAGCGCTTATCTGTCAGCGCAGGCCGGCACCAAGCCGTTGCGCGACATTCTGCACCACGCCGATCACGTGCTGCTGGCGCAGTTGACGGTGCAGGAGGCGATCGCGGCGTTCGAAGGCTTCGAGGCGGAAGCGCTGGCGGTGGTCGATACCGCCGAGCGCCGCCAGGTCATCGGCCTGCTCACCGAAGCGCACGCCTTGCGGCGCTATTCGGACGCATCGGAGCGCCAGCGCCGCGAGTTGCTCGGGGAACTGTAGCGGTCAGATTTGGTGCTGCGTCAGCGCCAGACCGTCGATGTGCTGGAACGTCGGTTCATAATTGGGAACCGGCTTGTTGAAGGCATTAAGCGCCCCGGTCAATATCTCGATGCGATCGAGATCGGCGCGCACGTGATCGAGTACGCGCCGTAACTCGCGCCTTACTCGATCTATGGCCGATGCCGTTTTCATTGCTGCTCCTAGACCGATCTTGTTGCCGGTGCTGATGTGTGCAGGGTTAAGGTATGGGAAGCGGGATGGTTCCGATTTCCCCGCCGTTCACGTTGTCTCGATTAACGAAGGATTGCCAATAGCTTATTGGAACCTTACCGGGCCGGCCTGACGTTACCGCCGTGCACTTCGAGAACTTGCGCGCGGCCTACAATATCGCCGAACGCGGCCGGATCGGCGCCGGTCATCCAGACTTGGGCACCGAGCGCCGACAGCGCGTCGTAGAGCGCCGCGCGCCGCGCCGGATCGAGATGGGCGACCACTTCGTCGAGCAGCAGCAGCGGCGCAAAGCCCGTCATCTCCTTGATCAGCCGCGCATGCGCCAGTACGAGCCGGATTATCAGCGCCTTCTGCTCGCCCGTCGAGGCGTCGGCGGCCGGCACGCCCTTGCTCGCGTGGATGACGACAAAATCGGATCGATGCGGACCGTCCAGCGTGCGCCCGGCGGCGGCGTCGCGGGCGCGGTTGTCCTTGAGCAAAGCGCGGTAGCGGTCTTCGATCTCGCGCGCGCTCTGGCTCGGCAGCAGTTTTTCCATCCAGCCGTCGAGCGCGATTTCGGGCATCGGAAATTCCGGCGACTGGTCGCGCGTCGCAACGAGCGCGCCGGACAATCGGTTCACGGTTTCGGCGCGTGCCGCGGCGACCGCGACCGCGACTTCCGCGGTTTCGTGCTCGATGGCGTCGAGCCAATGCGGATCGCTGTTGCCTTCTTCCAGCAGCCGGTTACGCGAACGCAACGAGCGCTCCAGCGCTGAGACACGGCTGGAATGTTGCGCGTCGACGGCGAGAACCAGCCGGTCGAGAAAACGCCGGCGCTCCGAGGCCGGCCCGTTGAACAGCGGGTCCATCGATGGCGTCAGCCACACCACGCGCAGATGTTCGGCGAAGGCGGTGGCCGATCCAACGCTCTCGCGGTCGATACGGCATTTGCGCGATGAGGTGGCGGCGTCTTCGCCGGCCGGCGGGTCGATGCCGGTGCCGAGCGTCGAGAGGCCCATCATGCCTTCGATCTCGGCCGACACCGCCCAGGAGCCGTCGCCCTCGGAGAACGCCAACTCGTCCATGGTGGCGCGGCGCAGGCCGCGGCCGGGCGCCAAGAGCGAGATCGCCTCGATCAGATTGGTCTTGCCGGCGCCGTTGGCGCCGGTCAGCACCACCGGACCGGCGCGCTCAAGCGATACCTGCGCGGCGTGATAGCTGCGGAAATTCGTCAGCGTCAGGCGTTGGATGAAGGCGGCGGTCATGTGATGTTGCGGCACATTCGGAAACCCTCTCCCCTTGCGGGAGAGGGTGGCGCGCGAAGCGCGCCGGGTGAGGGGTCAGTGCTGGTCGTTTGTAAGATGCTCGAAAATATCCTCGAGCACCGAAGTTGGCCTTTGCAGCACGTCATTGTTCCAATAGCGCAGGACGCGAAAGCCCTCGCGCTCTAGCCGAGAATCTCGCATTTGATCGCGCTGCGAGGAAAAATGTTGGCTGCCATCCACTTCAATCACGATCTTTCGATCGAAACAGACAAAGTCCAGGATAAATCCTTCGAGCGGAACTTGGCGGCGGAATTTGAATCCTACAAGTCTGCGATGCCGGAGGAGCCGCCACATAGCGGCTTCGGCCTGCGTTGCGTCGTGACGCATTTGCCGCGCATTACTGCGGCTACGCTTTGCGATCGGACGATGGTGAAATCCAGCAGGCACTGACCCCTCACCCGGCTCGGGCCAACTGGCCCTCGCCACCCTCTCCCGCAAGGGGAGAGGGTAAGGCGGAGAGGTCATCGCGTAAATAAGCGACTCACACCCGCATCGGCATCAGCACATAGAGCGCGCCCTTGGCGTCCTTGTCCTGAATGAGCGTCGGCGAGCCGGGGTCGGCGAGCTTGAGCACCGCGACTTCGCCTTCGATCTGCGCGGCGATGTCGAGCAAGTACCGAGAATTGAAGCCGATATCGAGCGGCTCGTTGTCGTACTCGACTTCGATTTCTTCGGTGGCGCTGCCACTGTCCGGATTGGTCACCGACAGCACCAGACGCCCGGCGGTGATGGCGAGCTTGACGGCGCGGCCGCGCTCGCTCGACACCGTCGAGACGCGGTCGACGGCCGCCTCGAAATCCTTCTTGTCGACGATCAGGCTCTTGTCGTTGTTGGCCGGAATGACGCGGCCGTAATCGGGGAAGGTGCCGTCGATCAGCTTTGACGTCAGTACCGCATTGCCGATGGTGAAGCGGATCTTGCCGGCGGACAGTTCGATCGCGATTTCGCCTTCGCCGGTCTCAATGAGGCGCTGCACTTCGGCGACGGTCTTGCGCGGCACGATGATGCCCGGCATGCCGGCGGCGCCTTCGGGCAGCGGCAGTTCGACTTGAGCGAGGCGATGGCCGTCGGTCGCCACTGCGCGCAACGTGCCGGCCTTGGCGGTGCCGGCGACGTGCAGATAGATGCCGTTGAGATAGTAGCGCGTCTCTTCGGTCGAGATCGCGAACTGGGTCTTGTCGATCAGCCGCTTGAGATCGCCGGCCCCGACCTTGAACGAATGCGTCATCTCGCCGGCGGCGAGATCGGGGAAGTCGCTCTCCGGCAGCGTCTGCAAGGTGAAGCGCGAGCGCCCGGCGCGGATCGAGAGCACGGCGCGGTCGCCGGAGCCTTCGATCACGATCTGCGCGCCCTCGGGCAGCTTGCGCACGATCTCGTAGAACATATGCGCCGGCACGGTGGTGGCGCCGCCAGGTGCGACCTCGGCAGCGATGCTGTCGGTCATTTCGAGATCGAGATCGGTCGCCTTCAGGCTGAGCGTGCCTTTGTCGGCCTTGAGAAGCACGTTGGCGAGAATCGGGATGGTATTGCGCCGTTCCACCACGCGGTGGACGTGGCCCAGCGACTTCAGCAACTCTGCACGCTCGACGGTAACTTTCATGAGAAACCCGCTTCGGCGCCTTTGAAAAGGCCTTCAATCAAGGCAAGACCTATCAGGTCGAGACGCCAAGCCGACCGTTCGCGGAATGCGAGGCCGGGGAGCAAAGGTGACAAGAGCGAGCGCAATGCGCAAGTGCGGTGTTGCGTCCCCGCTCATATCCCCAGGAGTTCACAGCCTGGGGAGCCTATTCCTGCAATTGCCGCTTCAAAATCTCGATTTCCTCGGCCAGCGCCATGTCGTTGCCGACCAGGCCCTCGATCTTGCGCACTGCATGAAGAACCGTGGTGTGGTCGCGACCACCGAACCGCCGCCCGATCTCAGGCAAGGACCGAAGCGTCAGGGTCTTGGCCAGGTACATCGCGACCTGCCGAGGGCGGACGACGTTGGCGGTCCTGCGCGACGATAAGAGGTCGGACCGGCTGACGTTGTACTGGCGCGCCACCACCCGCTGGATGTCCTCGATCTTGACCCGCTTGGGCTCTTGCGGCCGGATCAGGTCGCGCACCTCGCGCTCGGCCATTTCCAGCGTGACGGCATGGCCGGTCAGCTTGTTATGGGCCAGCAGGCGATTGAGCGCTCCTTCCAGGTCGCGGCCGTTATGGGTGACGGTCTTGGCGATATAGGCCAGCACCGGCAGCGGTACGTCGAAGGTCGGATGATAGGCGCGCGCCGCCTGCACCCGGACTTTGAGGATTTCGAAGCGCAGTTCCTCGCCGAGCGAACCCATCTCGACCACCAGGCCACCGGCCAGCCGGGAGCGGACGCGGTCGTCGAGGCTTTCGAGATCGGACGGCGGACGGTCCGACGCGATGATCACCTGGCGGCCGGCATCGATCAGCGCGTTGAGGGTGTGGCAGAACTCGGCCTGAGTCGACTTGCCTTGCAGAAATTGCAGGTCGTCGATCACCAGCACGCCGATGCCGCGCAACGCTTCCTTGAAGGCCAGCGCGGTTTGCGTCCGAAGCGCGGAGACAAAGCCGTACATGAACTTCTCGGCGGTGAGGTAGAGAACCTTGCGCTCGCCTGCGGCATTTCCGGACCAGGTGATGGCCTGCAACAGATGCGTCTTGCCCAAGCCGACGCCGGCATGGATGTAGAGCGGATTGAACATCACCGGATCGGTGCGCCGCGCCGCTGCGACCTGTTTGGCGGCGGCATGCGCCAGCGTATTGGAACGGCCGACCACGAAGCTGTCGAAAGAGAGCCTCGCGTCGAGCGGCGAGCCGCCGAGCGCCTCATGCACGCCTGGATCGCCGACCGACATCGGGCGGCCATTGCCGTTGCTGTTGAAACGATTGCTGCCGTCATTGCCGCCGGTCGCGATCTCCGGCTTGCGGGTGGGCGCCACAGTGGTCTTGATCACCGCCGAGCGCACCGTCAGCTCGAGGCGGCCGATCTTGCCGTCTTCCACCTGCCAGCAGGCCAACAGGCGTTCGGCGTAGTGATTTTGAATCCAGCTCTTGAGGAAGCGGGTCGGCACCGACAGGCGCACGGCGCCCTCTTCGATCGCTTCCAGATCCATGCGGGCAAACCAGCTTGAATAGACGTCGTCGCCGACTTCGGCGCGCAAGCGGCTGCGAACCCGTGTCCAGCCGCCTTGATCTTCGTCCGACATTTTCTTTTGCTCTATTCGATAAATTGGTTGAACGAACTCGGTGGTCGGCCTGGCGGCAGATGCTGCCGTCAACGCGCCGGACGCGACGCAAACGCTCACTCGATGATGCCGGGAGATGGAGGCGCCGCGGAAGCAAACAAGGCCGACGGTGCGACATCGACACGGAACGAGGGACGTTGCGCCTTAGCCCAAGGGCGGCGGCGCCGTACGAATTCCAGTCGTAAACGTTTTCGCCGCGTGAGCCGCCAAGGGGCCGGACATCTGACGAGTGGAAGGGCGAACCATGCAAGCGGGATTTGTGAAAGCGAGGCGCGCGTCCACCCTGGACGGTGGACATGATACGGTACGGGCGAAATTCGCGGTCACAATTCCCAACCCTGTCATGATACCCCCCAGTTGCGTACGGGCTTTAAGCCCGGTGGTCTCTGATTGCTTCCAGATCGTCGGTCTGGAATGCTTCGTCGTATCGCCCGTTCGCGATGCTCTAGCGCTCTGGAACCTGCCGCCGGCACTTTTCTGCTTTGGCCTGTCACCGATGATGTTAGCGGACAAACGCCCGCCGTCCTCACCCGTGCATGAGCGTGAAGTAGAACCTTTTTTCTGGTCGCGTTCGAAGAGCTCCGAACGCATTTATAAAAAAACACATGCGGCGAAGTTGGGCAATCACAATCACACAAACGATGGCGCGGCAGCAGTGCGAATACCGGCGGTTTTGCAGCGCGCCCCGCGATTGTTTGGTTACCAACGTGTTGAAGAGTCGCTGGGAATTTCCGAGTCGAAATCTCAAAAACGGTGCAGCGACCCGACAAAACTTTTTATTTTGGCCGACGAGCCGGAAATGCCTGCCGTGCAGCGATTCCTGGGTCCCGTGCGGCCCATTGCGTGTAAGTCGTTACTGTGCCGAAAAAATCCTTGATCAAAAAATCAGGGTAGCTTTTACAACTAACCCAGCAGCGGCGCGGCTTTTCTCGGCTTGTGCCAATTTCTGTCTAGTAAAATCATCGCCGGCAAAACTATTTGACGTGGTGATGACAATTTCGCAACAGCAGGCCCCGGCTGCGACCGCTTCACACTTGGAAGCAGCCGTCCGGTCGCTGATGAGTTGAATTTTATAAAGAAGTTCCGCCACGCAAGGCGCGGCGCGCGGGCTCGCGAACTTTACGCGGAATCTATTGGAAACCTACTTGGCGAGTTTGGCAATACGGTGCGCGAGTCGCGACACTTTGCGGCTGGCCGTGTTCTTGTGAACGACGTTGCGCTGCGCTGCACGCATGATCACCGGCTCGGCGGCCTTGAAGGCTTCGAGCGCGACCTTGGCGTCGCCGCCGGAGATAGCTTCTTCTACTTTGCGGACCGAATTGCGCAACAGCGTGCGGCGCTGCTTGTTGACTTCGGTCTTGCGCGCGATCTTGCGCGTGGCTTTCTTGGCGGAACTGGTATTGGCCATTGGTCTCTCGTCGGCACTGGCGCTTAGCGGCGGAAACTTACCGCCAAAGCGACCGTTAATTGCAGGAAAATGCAGCGCGATAAAAACGCGCTGCTGTTGCGAGGCTTATAGTAAGGCCCGGCGGGGGCGTCAACGCCGTAAAACGCGGCGGTTAAGCCACCTTTTTGGCCCGCACCGCGTCATATCCGGCAAATACCGCGGTCCGGTCGGCCGCCGTGAATGGGGCCAGCGGCGGGCGGACCCGCGCCAGCGCCGGGTCGCCATGGATATGGCTGAGCAGCGCCTTCACGCCCGAGACCAGTTGGCGGCCTTCGAACAGCTTACGGATCGTAACCGCCGCTTCGAGCGCGGCCGCATCGCCGGCGCGCCAGGCGCGCGCGCGCACAAGTCCGGATTACAATTGGCCGTCGCCGAGATGCAGCCGGCGAACTCGCCGCCACGCGCGTCGAGCAGGCAGGCTTCGGTCGACGGGAACACCGCGAAGTCCTTCGCGATCGCCGCGGCGGAGCGCGCGAAGGCCATGTCGCCGGAGGAGTCCTTGAGACCCACGATGCGGGACGGGAAGGATTCCCGTAGCCTTTTGATCAGCGGCACGTGCCATTGCAGGCCGGTGAGTTGCGGATAGTGGTAAAGGTACAGCGGCAGCTTGCTGTCCGCGGCCGCTTTTACCAGCGTCTCGATGTAGTTCACCAAGCCGTCGTCCGGGATGCCTTTGTAATAAAATGGCGGCAACACCAGCGCACCTGCGAAACCCAGATCGGCGGCGTGCTTGGTCAGCGCGACCGCGTCGGACACCGACGCAGCGCCGGTGCCGACCATCAGCCGCTCCAGCGGCAGGCCGTTCTTCTTATAGGCGTCCATCACCGACTTGCGCTCGGCAACCGAGAACGACGTCGCCTCGCCGGTCGAGCCCAGCACGTTGAGGCCATCGCAGCCATTGTCGAGCAGATAACGCGCCAGATCGGTGGCGCGCTTGAGATCGGGCGCGCCGCTCTCGTCGATCGGGGTGGCAACGGCGGCAATCACGCCGGACAGGGTCTTTGCAGTCATGTTTGTTCCTTGATGTAAGGCGCGAATGGCGAGTAGCGAATGGCGAATAGAAGCAAAGTCATTACTACTCGCTACTCGCCATTCGCCATTCGCCATTTTTTAGCCGCTGACGTTATAGGCCGCCAGCGCCGCCATGTTGACGAGCTGAGTGTCTTTCGCGCCCAATTGCACGATCTGCACCGGCCGGTCCAGGCCGACCAGCAGTGGGCCGATCACGGTGGCGCCGCCGAGTTCCTGCAACATCTTGGTCGAGATCGATGCGGAGTGGAACGCCGGCATCACCAGCACATTGGCCGGGCCCGACAGCCGGTTAAACGGATAGGGCACCGCCAATTCCGGATTCAGCGCGACGTCGGCTGCCATGTCGCCTTCGTATTCGAAGTCGACCCGCTTGCCGTCGAGGATTTTGACCGCCTCGATCACCCGCGCCGAGCGCTCGCCCTGCGGATGGCCGAAGGTCGAGAACGCTAGCATCGCCAGCCGCGGTTCGTAGCCGAGCCGCCGCGCCACGCCGGCCGCCTCGATGGCAATGTCGGCCAGTTCCTGCGCGTTCGGCATTTCGGTGACGGCGGTATCGGCGACCACCACCGTGCGGCCGCGCGCCACCACCAGCGACACGCCGATGACCCGGTGACCCGGCTTGGGATCGATGACGTTGCGCACGTCCTCGAGTGCGACCGAGAAATTCCGCGTGACGCCCGTCACCATGGCGTCGGCGTCGCCGAGCGCCACCATGCAGGAGGCGAAATAATTGCGGTCGGTATTCACCAGCCGCTGGCAATCGCGCAGCAGGAAGCCGCGGCGTTGCAGCCGCTCGTATAGATAGTTGAGATAGACGGTATTGCGCTTTGAGAGCGCCGCATTGATGATTTCGATGCCATTGCCGAGATCGATGCCGGCTTCCGCTGCCGCCGCTTTGACGCGATCCTCGCGGCCGACCAGCAACGCGGTGCCGAGGCCCTGCTGCACGAAGCTCGCGGCGGCGCGGATCACCTGTTCCTCTTCGCCCTCGGCAAACACCACGCGCTTGGGCGAGCGGCGCAGCTTGGCGAACACCTGAACCATCGTGCCGGCAGCGGGGTCGCGCCGGGCGTTCAATTGATGGCGGTAGGCGTCCATGTCCTCGATCGGCTTGCGCGCGACGCCGGTTTCCATTGCGGCCTTCGCCACCGCCGGCGGTATCGTCCAGATCAGCCGCGGATCGAACGGCACCGGAATGATGTATTCCGGCCCGTATTTCGGCCGCGAGCCATAGGCGGCGGCGACTTCGTCCGGCACGTCCTCACGCGCGAGCGCAGCCAGCGCATGCGCTGCCGCGATCTTCATTTCCATGTTGATCGCTGAGGCGCGCACGTCGAGCGCACCGCGGAAGATGTACGGAAAGCCCAACACGTTATTGACCTGGTTGGGATAGTCCGAGCGCCCGGTCGCCATGATGGCGTCGTCGCGCACTTCGGCGACTTCCTCGGCGGTGATTTCCGGATCGGGATTGGCCATGGCGAAGATGATCGGCTTTGGCGCCATCGACCTGACCATGTCCTTGGTCACCGCGCCCTTGGCCGAGAGGCCGTAGAACACATCGGCGCCCTTGAGTGCATCGGCCAGCGTGCGAGCGGAGGTCTTGACCGCGTAGCCCGACTTCCACTGGTTCATGCCTTCGGTGCGGCCCTGATAGATGACGCCCTTGGTGTCACACAAAATGAGATTGTCGGGCGTGAAGCCGATCGCCTTCAGCAATTCCAGGCAGGCGATGCCAGCGGCGCCGGCGCCGTTGCAGACGAGCTTGGTGTTTTTGATGTCGCGCCCGGTCAGATCGAGCGCGTTGATGAGACCTGCAGCCGATATGATCGCGGTGCCGTGCTGGTCATCGTGAAAGACGGGGATGTCCATCAACTCTTGCAGCCGCTGCTCGATGATGAAGCACTCCGGCGCCTTGATGTCCTCGAGGTTGATGCCACCCCAGCCAGCGCCGAGCAGCTTCACGCAATTGATGATCTCGTCCGGATCCTCGGAGGAGACTTCCAGATCGATGGAATCGATGTCGGCGAAGCGCTTGAACAGCACCGCCTTGCCTTCCATCACCGGCTTTGCCGCCAATGCGCCGAGATTGCCGAGGCCGAGAATGGCGGTGCCGTTGGTAATAACCGCAACGAAGTTGCCCTTCACCGTGTAGTCGTAGGCCTTGCTTTTATCCTCGGCGATCGCCAGCACGGGGATTGCGACGCCCGGCGAATAAGCCAGCGACAAATCGCGCTGGGTCGCCATCGGTTTGGTGGCCACGACTTCAAGCTTGCCGGGACGGCCGACGCTGTGAAATTGCAGGGCTTCGAGGTCGGTAAAGGTCGGCCGGACGGGTGGTTTTGCGGGCATTTCTACTCCAATACGCACCGGAGACGACCGGCGCGGGGGACGTTAGCGGAAGGAACCATATAAGCTCAAGACAAGGGCGGCCTGCGGTATTTGCATTGGTTGGACCGGGAGATGGTTGAACTAGAAGGCCGTGAGGGTTAGTCGGTCGCCATAATCCGTGCGCAAAGATCGTGTTAAGAGACCGGCATTGCGCGGGTAACAAGAGCTTTCCTTATTATGATCCGTTTTCTATTCCGATTTATCGGCCTGATCCTGCTGGCGCTGGCTTTCATACTTGTCATTTATGATGGGATGAAATCGATCGTCGGAAACGCTCTTTTGATCACCAACACCCGGACCTTGTGGGAGCTGATCAATGCCGGCAGCCTACAGAAATTGCAGCCGTTGATTTCGCCCTATGCCGGCGGCATCCTGTGGGATCCGGTGATGGTCGCGATTCTGGCGGCGCCGAGCTGGAGCCTGCTGGGCGGCTTCGGCATCTTGCTGATGATGTTCGGCCGCCGCAAAAAACCGCTGATCGGCTACGCGCGATAGCGCCACCTGACATCGACGTGATCGGGCACGGCATTCCGAAACGCCATGCGGGCGCTTATATTGCGCCTATCCATTGCGGGAGAACCAATCATGTTTGGCTTCAAGAAGAGCACCATTCCCACGGCCGCCGATGCATTACCCGGCCGCGATACGCCGCTCCGCACCGCTGCGGAGCACTTCGTCAATCATCATGCGCTCAAGGGGCCTTATCCGGCCGGCACCGAAAAGGCGATGTTCGGGCTCGGATGCTTCTGGGGCTCCGAGAAAAGTTTCTGGCAGTTGGGCAATGCTTCAGAAGATTCGGGCGTCTATGTCACCGCGGTCGGCTATGCCGGCGGCCCGACGCCGAACCCGACTTATGAGGAAGTCTGCTCGGGCCGTACCGGCCACAACGAAGTGGTGCTGGTGGTCTACGACCCCAAGAAGATTTCATACGAGCAACTGCTCAAGACGTTCTGGGAAGGTCACGACCCGACTCAGGGCATGCGCCAGGGCGCCGATGTCGGCACGCAGTATCGCTCCGGCATTTACACTTTCACGCCGGCGCAACGTCAGGCGGCGGAAGCCTCGAAGGCGATGTACGAGAAGGAGCTAAAGGCGAAACGCTACGGCGCCATCACCACCGAAATCGTCGATGCGCCTGAGTTCTACTTCGCCGAGGACTATCACCAGCAGTATCTGGCCAGGAATCCCGGCGGCTATTGTGGCCACGGTGGTACCGGGGTGTCATGCCCGATCGGCACCGGCGCCAAGCTGACGCAAGGCGCCAGCGCCTAGCGTATCGTCGGCCGAGAATCGAAACACCGCGGGTGCCTCATGGGCGCCTCATGGGGCGCCCGTTGCGTTTGCGGCTCGGCCGCAAACCGCTCCGGATACGGGGTTTAACGCCATGTCCGCCGCGGTGAGGATTTCTTAACCATATAACGCGTTAATCGGGCTTAAGGATTCTAACCTGGCCTGGATACGCGTCATGCGGGGAGCCCGATTGCTGTTAGCCACCCTGGCCGCGCTAGCGGTCGGCGGCTGCGCGCGCCAGCAGCAGACCTATTACGTCATCGATCCCAATACCGGCCAGCCGGTGCCGGTGATGAGCCAGCAGCAGCAATACGCGCAAGCCCCGAACCCCACGCCATCGCAGCCGGCCGACAGCCGCGGGCTGTTCTCGTCGTCGCCGGCTTACGCGCAGCAAACCTATAGCCAGCAGAACTATCCGCAGCAGACTTATGCGCAGGCTGTGCCGCAAACTTACGCGCAACCGCAAGCACAGCCGCAAGCACAGCCGCAAGCAGTGCCGGGCGAACGCGGTCTGTTCAATTCGCGCACAAGATCTCAGCAAAACTATGCGCCGCAGCTTTACGTGCAGCAGCCGCAACCGCAGCAGCCTTACATCGCGCAATACGGCACGCAGCCGCAATACGCGCCGCAACCTCGATACGCGCCGCAACCGCAATATGCACCGCGGCCCGCGCCGCAATTCCAGCAAGGCGGGCCTTATGCAGCGGCGCCGGCGAACGGCGGCCAGGGCGCCTACTCGCTCGACTCCGGCGACAAACTGCGCGTCGTGGTGTTCGGCCAGGACGGCATTACTAACAGCTACATGGTCGATGCCGGCGGCAACATCAGCCTGCCGTTGATCGGCACCGTGCCGGCGCGGGGTTATTCGCCGCAGCAACTGTCACGCATGATCGCCGAACGGCTCAAGCAGGGCTTTGTGCGCGACCCCTCGGTCAACGTCGATGTCGAGGCCTACCGGCCGTTCTTCATTCTCGGCGAAGTCACCAATCCCGGTCAGTATCCTTACGTCCCGAACATGACTGCCGAAACGGCGATCGCGATTGCCGGCGGCTTTGCGCCGCGCGCAGCCAAAGGCAAGGTCGAGATCTCCCGCAATGTTCCCGGTCAGCAGTTCAAGGGCGAAGTACCGCTCGGCTTCCCGCTGCGGCCCGGCGATACCATCCTGGTCAAGGAGCGGTGGTTTTAGCCCGCGGCCGACCGAACGATCATGGCGCAAAAACCAGCCGTATCGACAACGCCCGCGCCCGCCAAACTTCTTTGGTATTCGCGTTACGGCAATTGCGCGCAGATCGCCTCGGCGCTTTTCGCGGCGATCGGCTTCTCATTCGTGATCTGGCAAATCGCGGAAACCCGGCACAAGACGTCCGAAGAGGCCTATCGCACCGAATTGTCGGAAGCGCGCAAAGTCTACATGTCGTACAGCAATTCGACGCTGCAATATCCGCAGTTGTCGACGCCCAACTATGACGCGGTGTTGAGCAGTAAACTCGAATACGAACGCTATCAGAATTTCGTCTCGCACATGCTCTATGCGTATGATGAGATGCTTTACGTCACCGACCGCGGCGGTGAGCACGAAGCCAAGGATGAATGGCAGATGGCGTTCGAGATCGAGATCGAGCCGCACCAGCGCTATCTGTGCCAGATACCAGACCCGCGCTATTTCAAGACGTTCCGCCCCGGCATGCAGGCGCGGCTCAAGGAGCGGAACGAAAAACTCTGCAAAGATGAAAAGCCCCTAGGCCCGAAGCCATAGCGCTTAGGAGGACTCGTGGTGCGCGATCACCGGGTCACGCGGCTTTCGCCGCGGCCCGGTGATGACGCCAAGAGGCGTCACTTCTTCATATTTTTGGCCAGGAAATCCTTGGTCCGGCTCCAGGCCAGATCGGTCGCTTCTTTCTGGAAGCTGGCGCGGTCATCGTTCGAGAAGGCGTGCGGGGCACCGGGATAGACATAGACCTCGGCCTGCGGCTGCTTCTTCTTGATCTCCTCGACGGCGGTCATCGGGATGCTTTCGTCCTTCTCGCCGAAATGCATCTGCACTGGACATTTCGGCTTCTCGTCGGCGAATTTGGCGATGGCGCCGCCGTAATAGCAGACCGACGCCGACAGGCCGTCAATCCGGCAGGCCGCGAGATAGGCCGCGGTGCCGCCCATGCAGAAACCGATCACGCCTAAGGGGCCGACGCCCTTCATCTCGTCCTTGGCGGCCGTCATGTCGGCCATCATGTGATCCCAGTTGAGATTGCCGAGGAAGCTGCGGGCATGCGCAATCTCGTCGGGCGTATAGCCGCTGTCGAAATCGCGCACGAAGCGGTCGAACACCGCCGGCGCAACCGCGACATAGCCTTCCGCCGCCAGCCGGTCGCAGACCGCGCGGATGTGGTGATTGACGCCGAAAATTTCCTGCACCACGACCAGGCCGCCTTTTGGCGTGCCCTGCGGATCGGCGCGATAGCCGCCGAGTTTGTGCTGGTCGGTGGTGGTGAGTGAAAGATGCTTACCCAAAGGAAACCTCCCGTTACATTGAATTCAAATCTCGCCGGGGTTCTACCACGGCAACTCCGCGTCCGTCTGTCCCCGACGTCACGCAAACGCCTGCGCCAGCAGTTCATACGAGCGCTTGCGCGCGTCGTGATTGAAAATCATGCTGGTCACCATCAGTTCGTCGGCCTTGGTGGCTTCGATTAGCGGCATCAGCTTGGCTTTCACCGTTGCCGGCGAGCCGACCGCAATGCGGTTGCGGCCCTGCGCGACGCGCGCGCGATCGACCGGGCTGTAGTCATAGGCCGCGGCGTCTTCCGGCGAGGCCAGCGGCAGGAATTCGCCTTTGGCGCGGCGCACGGTGTTGAGGTCGAAGGTCAGCGCCAGCCGCTCGGCTTCCGCGTCGGTATCCGCGACCATCACTTGTGTGCCGAGGATTGCTAGTGGTTTGTTGTGCGACACCGACGGCTTGAAGCTGTCGCGATAAAGCCGCATCGCCTCGTCGGCGGGAAAGGTCGCGAAGTGATGCGCGAAAGCGAAGGCAGCACCAATCTGTCCCGCAAGCTGCGCGCTGTAATCGGATGAGCCCAACAGATAGATCGGCGGCAGCGGGACGTCGGACGGCATCGCCTTGATGTTGTGATACGGATGGCCGGCGGGAAATCCGCGCGTCTCCAGCAGCATCAGTTCCTGGAAGCGTTCCAGGAAATCGTCTTCCTCGTTGATGCCCTGGCGGCGCCGCAGCGCGTAGGACGTCGCCGGGTCGGTGCCGGGCGCGCGGCCCAGCCCCAGATCGATGCGGCCGGGAAACAGCGCCTCGAGCGTCTTGAAGCGCTCGGCCACCATCAGCGGCGCATGGTTCGGCAGCATCACGCCGCCGGAGCCGACGCGCATCTTCTCCGTCACCGCGGCGATCTGCCCGATCATGATGTCGGGCGCCGAGCTCGCAATCGCCGGCATATTGTGGTGTTCGGCCACCCAGTAGCGGGTATAGCCGAGCCGGTCGCAAAGCCGCGCCAGATCGAGCGAATTTCGCAACGCCTGCGCGCCGGTCGAGCCGGCCGCCACTGGCGAAAGATCGAGCACCGAGAGTGGGATCATGTGGGGTTCATATCACGCCGCGCGCATCTTTTTGTGCGCCGTACATTGCCTATGTTAAACACCGGCTCGGAGAGGGAATCGAACGATGGCCGCGTTGACTGAATGGAAAGTTCCGCCTTCCGCGCAGCCGCGCGCGGAGGACTACTCCTACGACCTGGAGCGCGCGCTGTCCTCGGTGGTCGGCCTGCATTCCATCGTGCCGTCCGACGCCTTCACCGCCGATACGCTGGGCCTTGAGCGCGCCGGCAATGGCGTGCTGATCGACAAGGGTCTGGTGCTGACCATCGGCTATCTGATCACCGAGGCCGAGACGGTCTGGCTGCATTACGGCGACGGCCGCGTCGTGCAGGGCCACGCACTCGGAATCGATCAGGAAACCGGCTTCGGCCTGGTGCAGGCGCTGGGGCAAATCGACGTGCCGCCGCTGCCGATTGGCTCGACCAGCGCCGCGCAGAACGGCGAGCGCATCGTGGTTGGCGGCGCCGGCGGCCGCACCCGCTCGCTCGCTGGCCGCATCGCCGCGAAGCAGGAATTCGCCGGCTATTGGGAATACGTGCTCGACGAAGCGATCTTCACATTCCCGGCACACCCCAATTGGGGTGGCACCGCGCTGATTTCGCCGAAGGGCGAACTGATCGGTATCGGCTCGTTGCAAATCGAGCGCGAGCGCAAAGGCAAGAACGAGCACCTCAACATGACAGTGCCGATCGATCTGCTCAATCCGGTGCTTGACGACCTGCGCAAGTTCGGCCGCGTCAACAAGCCGGTGCGGCCGTGGCTCGGCGTGTATTCGACCGAAATCGAGGACAAGGTCGTGATCGTCGGCATCGCGCCGAAGGGTCCGGCCGCGCGCGCCGAACTCAAGACGGGCGACGTGGTGCTGGCGGTGGCGGGCGAAGACGTCACGAATTTGGCGGCGTTCTATCGCAAGGTCTGGTCGCTCGGAAATTCTGGCGTCGAAGTGCCGCTCACGCTGTACCGCGACGGTGTCACTTTCGAAGTGCGGGTGAATTCATCCGACCGCGCTAAGTTTCTTAAAGGGCCAAGGATGCACTAGGCCTCCCGAATGACAGCGACTACGCTTCAGCTCTCCTCAATCTTATCCACGCGGTTTGGATAAAACGCCAGGTATTCCTTGATCTGTGCCATCGCCGGAAACGGCTGCTCGTAGGACCACACCGCGTTCTCGGCCTGCTTGCCGCCGGCCGAAATCGAAAAATAACTGGCGTCGCCTTTGTACGGGCAATGGGTGGCGTTCTCGGTTTTGGTTAGCAAATCCATCTTGGCGTCGGCGCGCGGCACATAAAGCACCGGCGGATAACTGGCCTCCTGCAAGGTCAGCGCCTTTGTCGTGTCGGCGATCGTTTGTCCGCCGAACGTCACGCGCACGCGCTTGGAATTGGAGGTGATGGTGATCGGGTGGTGCGGGCCGGGGATTTTCATGTCGCTGCCCGTCGTTGCTGCTTACTTTTCATCAATCATAAGGCCGCCGTCACCGGTCATATAGTTACCGTTTTCAAAACGGCAGCGGCGATTGCGACAAATTGAACGATTGATCTTAGGACAATGACAGACTTTTTGAATTAGCTTTGGCGCAAGTCCCGCCAAGGAAGCGCCTCCTCATGCACGACAAGTCGGTCGATAAACTATTGCAAGGCCTCAATATCTTGATCGTCGACGGCAATAGCTACATGCGCCGGCTGACGCGCACGATGTTGATGAACCTCGGCGCCAAGTCGGTGATCGAGGCCGCCGACGGTCTGGTCGCGCTTGAGCAGATTCGCCTCTGCGATCCCGACGTTATGCTGCTCGACTGGGACATGCCGGTGCTCGATGGCTTGGAGGTGATGCACATCGTGCGTTCGCCCGGCGTGTTTCCGCGCCCCAATCTGCCGATCATCATGTTGACGCACCGCGCCCAACGCTCGTCGGTGGTGCAGGCGATGCGCGCCGGCGTGCATGAATTTTTGATCAAGCCGACGTCGCCCAAGGCGTTGCGCGACCGGCTGACATCGATTGCCTTCAACCCGCGGCCGATGGTGAAGGTAGGCGATTGCTACGTGCCAGCGCCGCGCCGTCCCGCGCCGGGGTTTGAAGGCGGTGTGATGCGCTAGGCATTACGCCTTCGCAAAATCGTACAGCCGTGCCGGATTGCCGCTGAGGATCGCAGCCCGTGTGGCGGGCTCGCGCGTCCAGTCGAGAAACACATCGAGCAGACGCTGCGCATCCGGCACCGGGCCTTCCGGCCGCGGATGTGGCCAGTCGGTGCCCCACACTAAATTCTGCGGATTGGCGGCGACCAGCGCGTCATGGAACGGCCGCGCCTGCGCGTAGTCCGGTGCTGTTGCGCCGAGACGATAGGTGCCGGACAGCTTCGCCCAGAATTTGCCTTCGCCGACGCCGCGCACCAGCGCTTGAAAGCCGGGGTTGTTGACGCCGTGGTGATATTCCAGCCGCCCCATGTGATCGACCACGATCGGCACCGGCACGCGCGCGAGCTGCGGCATCAGCTCGGGAAGATCGCGGGTGTCGATCCACAATTGCAGATGCCAGCCGAGCTCGGCCATCAGCGCGTAATGCGGCTCGACATCTTTCAGGCCGGCGCCGTTCTGATAATAGGGCTTGCCGTCGCGGCGGAATTCATTGGCGCGCAGCGCGCGCACGCCGGCAGCATGCCATTGCTTGACGACCGCCGGCGTCAGCTCGGTGCCGCCGACGCCGACGCCACGCAGGCGGTTGGGCTCGCGCGTCAGTGCGTCGATCATCGCGGTGTTGTCGCGGCCATAGGCCGAGGGCTGCACCAGCACGCCGCGGTCGAAGCCGAGACGGTCGAGCAACGCGATGTAAGCCTCGAGCGGCGCGTCGTCGGGCGTGTAGCTGCGCGGCTCCGCATAGGGGAAGCGCGCGGCCGGACCGAACACGTGACAATGGCAATCGCAGGCGCCGGCCGGAAGCTTCCCGCTCATTTCGGCACGAGACCCGCAAGCTTGGCGGCATCGGCCATGCGCTTGTAGTCGTCGCGGATGAACGCGCTAAAGCCGGCCGGCGTCATCTGCTCGGCCGTGGCGATTTCCGAACCCATGCCGCGCAATTTGTCGGCGGCCGGTCCCTCTTTCAGCCCGTCGGCGATCGCTTTCTGTAATTGCGCGATCACGTCTTGCGGTGTGCCAGTGGGCGCCAGAATGCCGATGTAACTCGACGCGGTGAAATCCTTGACACCGCCTTCGATGAAGGTCGCGATGTCGGGCGCGAGCTGCGAGCGCTTGGCCGAGGCGACCGCCACGATGTGCGCCTGGCCGCCTTTGTGCAGCGGCAGCGCGGTGGAAAATTCCGTCATCGCCGCCTGGATGCTGCCGCCGATCAGGTCCGGCATCAGCGCGCCGCCCGAGCGATAGGGCACGTGCACGACATTGGCGCCGGTCTGCGCCTTGAAGCGCTCCAGCGTCATGTGCGTGGCGCTGCCGACGCCGGATGTGGCGATGCTGATCTGCTCCTTCTTCGACAGTGCGACCAGTTCGGGCACGGTCTTGGCCGCCACCGCTTTGCCCAGGATGATGGCGTGCGGCACGTAACTGGTCAGCGCGACCGGCGCGAGATCCTTGAGCGGGTCGTAGCCGAGCTTGGCCTGCACGAAGGGGTTGACGGTGAGCGGACCGTTCGAGCCGACGAACAGCGTGTAACCGTCGGGCGCCGAACGCGCGACCGCTTCCGCACCGATGCTGCCGCCGGCGCCGCCGCGGTTCTCGACCACGACCGGCTGGCCCAGCGCGGCCGACATCCGTTCGCCGACGATGCGGCCGACAATGTCGGCATTGCCGCCGGGCGCGAACGGCACGATCAGGCGGATCGGCCGGTCCGGATAGGCGGCGAATGCCGCGCGTGGCAGCAGCGTTGCGGCGCTGGCGAAAGCGGCGGATGCGATAAGACTGCGGCGTGAGATGGTCATGGCGCTCCCCCTGCGTATGTCGCCCGGCTTATATCGGCCGGTTCTTGTGCAGCCAGGAACGTATGATATGAATCCGCCGCACGCCAGCTCGATTTAAAAGCCGAGCTGGTTACGCGGGTTGCGACAAACTCTGGGTAACCGACCCTCGAGCCTCGCCGGCGACAGCTTTGACTTTCTCCGCAATATCACCGGCTGCATTTTTAGCGGCCGCCGTTGTCAAACCCTGCTTGTCAGCTTCGTCCCTCATGTCGGATAAGACCTGCCGGGCGCGGTCCTTTGCGTCGGTGGCTAATTCTTGAAATTTTTCACGGGCCGCCGTTCCGCGCTGGCCCATCAACTCGCTCTCGATCGATGTTGTCGCAAAGGCAGACGCGATACCCGCGCCGATGGCTAGACCGATGGCCCCGAGAAGCAAAGGCTGCCGCTCAAGGCTTTCCGAAAGCCGGGACTGGATGGCGCTGCCGTATTCGCGACTGGCAGCCGCTGCCGAAGTGAGTTGGTCGCCGACGAATGACCTGGCGTCGTCCATGGTATCCGAAACGGATAAATCCGGAACGATCGAACCGACCGAACCAGCGGCCTCACTTGGTACGTCCTTCATCCCGGCCGCAGCATTTGTGCCGGCCTTTGCCAGACCGCCTGCCACGGCATTGCCAGCGCTCGCCGCGGCGGCGCCCGCTTTACCGGCGGCGGCCTTGGCGACGCCTGCCATTGCGCCGAATCCCTTGGCCCCGCCCATCAACATCCAGGCAACGCCCGCGCCGATGAGTCCTGCGGCCAGTGGATTTTCGCGGATGGCAGCGTTCAGGCCGTCGATCATCGGCGCGGCCCGGTTCAGTTCACTTTGCACTGTCATCGTGCCAACTCATTTGCGGTCGCAACGTCACGCGAAACTTGCTGGATGGTGACGTTGGGCCTGAGGTTTTCCGGCTTCAGCCGGTTCATGCCGATCACCGCCAGAACGGCACTAATAACAGCACCGGCGACGGCAGCCATGAGATGGGCTGTGACGGGCGAGAACCCCATTTGCGTGAGCCAAAGGGCGAGAGCGATCAAGACGAGAACCAGCACCGGGATGCAAAGAGCCGCGGCACCGGCGATATAGGCCGCGCCGATGCCGGCTTGCGTGATCTTCTGGCCTAGTTCGGCGCGTGCGAGATTCGCTTCGTTCTGCACCAGTTTACCGAGTTGCTCGGCGGCATTGCTTAACAGCCTGGGGATGTCATTGAGGTCTTGAGGCAGCGACATGTCGTTACCCTTCGCGCTGACCGTTGAAAGAGCCTGCGGTTAAGTTCGGTGCATTGGAGGTGGGCGCAGCACTCTTGAGAAAGCGGAGAGCGGCAAAGCCCAAGAGAACGGCACCGCCGAAGAACAGTGTCGGCTGGCGCCGCGCGAAATCCTGGACCTCGCCCACGAGTTCGCGCACGTCACGCTCGCGAACCGTATCGGCAAACCCTTGGATTTGCTCGGACGCCTGGCGGATGTAATGCGCGGCCTGAGGCAGTTCGTCGTCGAATTCGTTGGCCGCGCGCTCGGCGGCTTGTGCGATCGACTGAATGTAGTCTGCTCCGACTGATTTTTGATCCGAGACCGCGGCCTCGACTTTGTCCTTGGCGTTGTTCGCCATGTTCATCGCGGCGTCGCCGAGCTGGGACGCGTTATCCTTGGCCGCACGGGTGACGCCGTCGGTCAGTTCCGCCGCCTTCGCTTTGACGTCGCTCACGATATCTTTGGCCTTTCCGGCCAAATCCGGCTGTGCCGCATAGGTGTCGCTCATGTTGCGTTCCTCTCGCTCATCGATTGCTGGACGGGTTGCGGTGTAGCGCCGACGGCGGTGTTCAGGCCGCGATCCGCGACCGCGCGCACGCTGTCTGCGACTTTATTCAAGGCGTGTTGAACCCCTGTCGAATCGAGGCCTTCGCGCGCCGCGGCGGCCGCGACCGATCCTGTTGTCTGCGCCGCGAACTCGCCTGCTTTATCGAGACCATCGGCAGCCGCTTTCCGGGCTTTGTTTTTGAGCTTGTCGCTGTCAGCGCCGAACAAACGATTTTCGGCCTCGGACGATGGCAGGGAAGCCGCGATGAAGGCACCGACGGCGACTGCGATCCCGGCGACAAGCAGAGGGTTGTCTTTCAGGAGGTCGGCCGCGGCTTTCCGCGAATCTCTTGCCACGGCGGTTGCTTGGTCTTTGATGTCCGCCGATGCCGTCGTAGCCGACGCTACGCCTTCTTCGTAAGCCGCCATGCCGACAGCGGATACGCTTTGAACTGCGTCCGTTGCGTCGTGGATCGCGCGGTTTGCCTTGTCAGCAACGGCGCCTGCTTTGGAGGTGGCAGCGTCATTGACCTTTTCGATCCCGGCCCGCGCGCCGGCGACATGGTCCTGCAAATCGGATTTCACGGAACCCGCCAATTCCGAAACCTTCTCGGTCCCCTGCTGCACGGCGTCATCGACTTTGGACTTGATGTCCTCGGCCGCCCGCTTGCCGCGGCTGCTTGTCAGAAAGAGCCCGGCGCCAATCAAAATCAGGGGGGTTGGAATCGCTCGGAGCATGTTCCAAGCCGGGTACGCCAGAGCGGCGCCGACGGCTGCCGCCTGCAAAGGATTATCCTTGGCCTTCCGCTGCAAAGATTGCACGAGACTCTCGCGCTCCTCGCGAATGTAATCCTTGATTTCTTTCTTGATGTGCGCGGGCGATAGGAGCGTCTTCAATTCGCTCGTCGTGTCGCCGACTTTGTCACGGAGTTGGCCAACGGTGACCGCAAGGGCCGCCCGCGCGCGCTCGGATTCCGAGCGCAGTTCTTCGATAGAAGGTTCTGGTGCTGGCATCGTCGATCTTCCCGGAGCAGCGGAGTTGCCGCGTGCTGAGAAAAGTCAGCTAAGGCGCTTTGGTTCCGCTGAGTCTAGCTCGGCTGCCGCCGTATTTTCGCAGCGATTTCTTTTGCCGACGCGAGCAGCGTCGAGGCGCCGATTTGAAGAAAATTATCTTTGGTTTTGCACCGGCCGGGCGAAATGGACGGAACATTTGCGACCGCAAGTGAGGGCCGTCGCAAAAATATAAAAAACAGTGGCGCGCCCGAGACGATTCGAACGTCCGACCTTTGCCTTCGGAGGGCAACGCTCTATCCAGCTGAGCTACGGGCGCCTGTGGGTTTCATAAACGAATCCGCTTGCAGCGGCAACGGGCCTGATTTTGCTAGGTTTGAATGATGGGAGAGGCTCCTTCGGCAAAGGTCGGACGTTTGCGCGGAGCCAAGGACTTAATCCTCCTTATCGCTAGTTGTATCGGTGCTGTGCCGCTTGCGTGCCGATTGCTCACGGCGTGAACGAAGCGGACGAGGGAAGACCGATCGGATCAAGGGCTTCCGATTTTTGACGTCACGCGAAATGTGTCGGAAAGCGTTGCCGTGAACAGGCCACGCTCTGTCGTCGACTGAATCGAGAAATGTGGTCGTGGCTCATTCGTCGACAGGTCGAATGTCCGCATTTAGGAGTAAAGCAGACGTCCTAATTAGAAGTCTGATGTCCGCTTTTGGACCTAAAGCAGGAATGAGGCAATTAGCAATTTTTTAATGGGAAACCCTTAATTGTTGCGCTGCAGTAACACTCTCAAGAGCCGTCGATAACGACGTGGTACCAATGGCAGAAGAACCCAAAATTGCCTTCCGACAAAGAACGTTCCTCAAGGGCACGCTCTACTACGACAATCGCCGCGCCTCGATTGATTGCGTCATTCGCGACATATCGGATAGTGGCGCGCGTCTCGCCTTCGAGCATCCGGTCATCGTCCCCGACAACGTCGAACTCTTCATCCCGCACAAGCAGCAAACGCTGCGCGCGTGCGTACAACGGCGCGGGCCAAACGAGATCGGTATCGCATTCGAGGTCGAGCGTTCGGCCGAGCCTCGGCGCGCGTCTGATGTCGAACTGCAAAAGCGCGTCGAGACGCTGGAAGTGGAAATCGCCGCGCTTAAGCGATTGGTTTCAAAGCTTAAGGCCAAGGTGCTACCGCACGACCTCGACGCGGCGTAGTGCTTGCTTACGGGGTTAAAAAGGGCCGCCTTAATTGGCGGCTCTTTCGTTTCAAACCCAAAGTGCGATGTCAGCTATTGGCACGAAGCGGAAGGATATCTGAAGACTAGCCGTTAAAGGATTCTTTCGGCGGTAAGGGGCATCGGGGAGCGGCGCTCCTAGACGAGGGCCTAATCTGACGTTCATTTGTCATAAATATTTCCCAGCCTAGGTTATCTAGGATTACGGGTTGATGAACATCGCGACGGAGAGGACCATGAAAAAGCTTGCAGTTGCGCTTGTAACGATCGCCACCGCAATGTCTGCGATTGCTGTCCCGAATGCTCGGGCGGAAAATGGCCAGGTGGCCGCCGGCGTTGCGGGTGGCCTTCTTGGAGGGTTGCTTCTGGGCGGCGCTCTCGCTCCGCAGCCCCGCTACTACGGACCAGGCCCCGTCTACGTACAGCCTGAGCCGGTTTACATGGAGCCGCCGCGTTATCGTTGTTATTATACGCGCGGGGAACCGTACTGGGATGACTATCGCGGTGTTTGGCGCCATCCGCGAGTAAGAGTTTGTGATTGAGTTGTAGCTAGTCACCTGATCTGCCCCCTTTGAAGTGGTCCTCCCTGAAGTATTATTTTGACAGAGGAGGATACGGAGATGGGCAGGAAGAGGCATACGGCGGAAGAGATCGTTGCGAAGCTTCGGCAGGTCGATGTGCTGATGGCGCAGGGTCGGCCGGTGGCGGACGCGGTCCGGGCGATAGGCGTAACGGAAGTAACGTACTCGATGGCGCAATGAGTACGGGGGTCTGAGGGGCGACCAGGTTAAGCGGCTCAAGGAGCTGGAGACCGAGAACTGTCGTCTCCGGCGAGCAGTCTCAGACCTGACGCTGGACAAGCTGATCCTGGCAGAGGCTGCAAAGGGAAACTTCTAAGCCTCTTGCGCCGCCGGGCGTGTGTTGATCACGTGATGATCGAGCTAGGCATCTCCGAGAGATGGGCATGTCGGGCGCCTGGCCGTTTCAATAGACGAATCCGCCCCAAAGCGGCAACGGACAAAGGTCGGACGTTCGAATCGTCTCGGGCGCGCCAGTTATCGTGTGCCGAGGGTGTGCCGGGGCAGGAGACGCGTCCATTCCTTGCCTTCTTTATGAATTGGCTGCCTGAAAGACCAATTCGCATAACCTGCCAACACGTACACGTCGATGAAGCAAGATTGAAAAGTTAGCGTAGCGGTAGAATGGAGACCGCTGATGCTGACGGGCGACCGCTAGTGACCCAAAGCAGCCGAACGCGGGATCGCTGTAAAGGCTCCCTGACGTGGTGAAGGTTGAATAGTCCATCGGCTGCTAGAGCTGTCTCGGACGAGTTATTGGCTGAGCCCCAATGCATACTGACCGAAAGGCCTCGCCCGCTAGGATGGGGGCGTTTTGTTCCTAGTTTCCGTTGTGAATCCTATGCATGCTTGCCTGGGTATTGATTCGGCGTCCTGTGCCGGCTGAGAGACCGGGTACAAGTGTTTTTGTGGTCCAACGAACTCAATTAGCGGTTCGCATTCAGATCGAGGGAAGTTGTGGACTTGCATAGATACGCGACGTCTCTGCTCAGACGAGGATATTCGGTCCGGGCCTACGTCGTGGTGGTCGTTGCTGTCATTCTAATCCCTATCCTCGGCGTCGTTGGGTTGCTTGCGACTCGGTCAGCCGATTCAGAACGGGCGCAGCTTGAGAGCAACGCTGAATTCGAAGCGCGCGGGATCACTGCTCTACTTGACCACGAAATCCTCAACACAAAGGGTATGTTGACGGCTCTGGCGAACTCACGCGATTTGCGGACCGAAAATTTTGAAGCTTTCTATCATCAGGCCGCGGCCGTTTCCCGCCAGCTTGGCGTTCCTATTGTGCTGAGCGATCCCATTCTCAAGAGACAGCTAGTGAATACGGGCGTCCCATGGGGGACCACGCTTCTCGACACGGTCCCGGCTGTACGCAGCGACGCCGTATTACACTCGCTAGGCCCCGGAGAAATTTTCGTCACGGGTGTTTTTTTGGGCCCTGTCATTAAGCAAAACGTAATTGCTTTGGTGATGCCAGTGACACGAAACGGCAACGATGTATTTTCTCTCTCGGTCGGAATTCCGACTAGGAAACTCGCTGAGATTCTTCGTAATACGCAACTTCCTCCCCAGTGGATCGTATCAATCGTTGACCGCAATAATGTAATTATTGCGCGTTCAGAAAAGCATGCCGAGTTTTCCGGCACGACGATCCGTAACAATTTTTTTAGAGATTCCTCGGCTTCGGGTGGTGTCAACAAAGGTGTAAATCGCGAGGGAATCGATCATCAATGGGTATGGCGCCGCTCTGGAATCTCGGGCTGGGTTATTGCGGTCGGTGTTCCAGAGAGCGTGCTCAACGCGCCGCTGCAGCGTACGATGGCCCGCTATGGAAGCGCCGGTAGCTTGCTCTTCATTCTTGCGATGGCACTATCGTATTATTTCGGAGGCCGTATCTCGCAGTCCATCGGTACGCTGGGGATCGACCGCAAGCCTACACACAAAGAATTCGAGATCCTTTTTGAGTCCGCCCCAAACGGCGTGATTGTCGTAGACGGCCAAGGGCTGATTATTTTGCTAAATTCCCAATTGGGAAAGAAGTTCGGTTACCTCAGTGAAGAACTGGTTGGGCGGCCGGTCGAAATTCTGATTCCGGAACGCTTCCGCTCGGGGCATTCCGATTTGAGGAAAGGATTTAAGCTCGATCCACAAGCAAGGCCGATGGGCGCGGGGCGCGACTTGTTCGGTCAACGCAAAGACGGGAGCGAGTTCCCCATCGAGATTGGCCTCAATCCTATCCGAACCAGCGCCGGCACTTTGGTCATGGCAACGGTCGTGGACATTACCGCACGCAAGCGTGCGGCGGAACAGCTTTCTGCCGGTATCATTGAGCGCGATGATTTGCGCCGTCGCTTGATGCAAGCTCAGGAGGATGAGCGGCTACGCTTGGCTCACGAATTGCACGATCAGACTGGTCAGAGCCTCGCCGCCGTCATGCTGGAACTGAAGGGCATTGAACAGCTTGTCAATGAGGTCGGGCGCAACCGCATCCGCGGACTTCGCGCGCAACTCGACCAGATGGGCAAATCGCTTCACCACGTCGCTTGGGAGCTGAGACCCGCCTCCATCGATGAACTGGGACTGGCGAGCGCGCTCGCCAGTTATGTGTCCGAATGGAGCGAGCAGTACGGCATAGAAGCCGATTTCCACTGCCGCGATGCGAAGCTCGATGAACTGCCGGAAGAAATGCGCACAACGATCTACCGCATCGTGCAGGAGGGGCTAAACAACATCGCCAAGCATGCGTCGGAAACCACGACCATCAGCGTTGTGATTGATCGCGCCGACGCGATTCTGCAGCTCACAATCGAGGACAATGGCGGCGGATTTGACGTCGCCTCGCAAACCGAACTCGCCGGTATCCGTTGGCGTGGCCGCCTCGGGCTTGCCGGCATGCGCGAACGGCTGTCATTGATAGGCGGTTACCTGGAGATCGACTCGTCGATCGGCATCGGCACGACAATTTTCGTCCGTATACCGATCGAACGGGAAAGGATGACGGCATGACCGGCAGACGCGCGTGATGCAAACATCGCGGGCCGGCATCGGCCCAATGCCAGGTGAATATTGAAACTGCTGAGCGCCCTTCAAATTGAAGGCCAGACCGGCTATCCGGTGCGCGTCTACTTCGGGGCGCTGATCGTTGGCGTTTTGTTTCCAGGGCTACTGATCGCCGGTTGGCTTGCCATTTCCGCGGCCCGCTCGGAGCGGGCGCAACTCGAGCAAAGCGCGGCGCAGACGGCGCGCGAGATAGCGGCGGCGATCGATCGCGAGATCGCTACCGCAAGGGGCACGCTGACCGGGCTGGCAAGCTCCCGCACTTTGCTGGCTGGCGATTTCGTGGAGTTTCACAAGCAGGCGACCGAGGTTGCGCAGAAACTCGGTATTCAAATCGTGCTGCGCGATCCGAACCAGGACAATCAGATACTGACCACGAGCATGCGAAACGAAGTGGAGCCGCTCCGCGGCGGCCCGCCTGAAATCCGTTTGGCGGAGGAGCAAGCGCTGCACTCGGGAGAGATCGCAGTCTCCAACGTTTTCTATGGCCGGCTCAGCAAGACGACGGTCAGCGCGGTTGTGATTCCGGTAATGAAAGATGGCGTTCCAACGTATTTTCTCGAAGTCGCTGTTCCGGCAAAAAAGTATGCCGAAATCCTCCAGCGCTCGGTGGCGGACAACGAATGGATCGCATCGATTGTGGATCCGGCACGAAGGGTCGTAGCCCGCTCTAGCCAGCATGACGAGTTCTCCGGCAAATTAATTCCGCCCGGCTCCGTCCTCCCGCAAGACTCGCAGGGCGTCATCAGGTCGGTCACTCTCAACGGAGTCGACACCTTTCTGTTTTATGCCCGCTCCGCCGCCACCGGCTGGGTTGTTTCGGTCGGCATTCCCAGCAGCGCGCTGGAGGCTCCCTTGAGGCTCGCGTTGAACAGCGTCGGCGTAACTGGAACCCTTCTTATGGTGCTTGCGATTGTCCTGTCGCATTTCCTGAGTGGCCGCCTGACGCGCTCGATGGGGGCATTGGGCATCGATCGCAAGCCGACGCGCGAGGAATTCCGCGTGCTGTTTGAATTCGCGCCCAACGGCGTCGTCGCGGTGAACAGCGACGGTCTCATTGCCCTGGTCAACGCGCAAATGGAGGCGATGTTCGGCTATCCCCGTGGGGAGTTGGTTGGGCAGCCGGTCGAAATGCTAATTCCGGAACACGTTCGCAACGCCCATTCAGTATTGAGAAACGAATTTGCGCTTGCGCCGCAAGCCCGTCCGATGGGGAGCGGGCGCGAACTATTCGGCCAGCGCAAGGATGGCAGCAAATTTCCAATCGAAATTGGGCTCAATCCAATCAACACCGGCACCGGAAATCTGGTGATGGCAACCGTGGTGGATATTACCGAGCGCAAGCGCGCCGAGGAGAGCCTCTTCGCCGCTTCGGTTAAACTGCGCAGCAGCGAAGAGCAACGCCTTTTCGCGGTCGATGCGGCCGCGTTCGGCACTTGGTATTTGGACCTGGTGACCGACGAGACCTGGTGGTCGGACCGCTACAAGAAAATGCTCGGCATCCCGACTACAACCGTGGCCAACCGCTCCACATTCCTCGTTATCGCTCATCCCGCCGATCGCCACATTCTCGATGAGATCAAGGAGCGTTGCGTCGCCGGTCAGCAACGCTATGAGGTTGAATTTCGGATCGTTCGTCCGGACAACCAATCAGTACGGTGGCTGAATTCCAAGGGCAGCGTCGAAGTTGACGAAACCGGCAAGCCATCAAGAATTCACGGCGTTATCCAGGACATCACAGAGCGCATCGCTGCGGAGCAAGATCGCAGGGATCTGCGCCGCCGTCTGATGCAAGCGCAGGAAGGTGAGCGGCTTCGATTGGCGCACGAATTGCACGACCAGACCGGTCAGAATCTCGCTGCCGTCATGATGGAATTGAAAGGCATTGAATTGCTGGTCATTGAAGACGGGCAGGATCGTGTTCGCGCTCTTCGTAAGCAACTTGAACAGATGGGTAAATCGCTTCACCACGTGGCCTGGGAATTGCGGCCGGCCTCCATCGATGAACTCGGGCTGGCGAGTGGGCTTGCCAATTATGTGTCCGAATGGAGCGAGCAGTACGGCATCGAGGCCGATTTCCACTGCCGCGATGCGAAGCTCGACGAGCTACCGGAAGAAGTGCGAACGACTATCTACCGCGTCGCCCAGGAGGGGCTGACCAACATCGCCAAGCACGCATTGGGAGCCACAATCATCAGCGTCGTCATCGATCGTGCCGATGCGATTCTACAGCTTACGATCGAGGACAATGGCAGGGGTTTCGACGTCGCCTCGCAAACCGGTCATGCCGGCGCCCGTTGGGGCGGCCGTCTTGGCCTTGCCGGTATGCGCGAACGGCTGTCGTTGATCGGCGCGCATCTCGAGATCGACTCCTCGATCGGCTTCGGAACCACGATTTTCGTCCGTATACCGCTCGACAGAGATAGGATGACGGCATGACTGGAAAGACGCGCGTGACGCTCGCCGACGACCACCCGATCGTCCTCGCCGGCTTGCGCAGTCTGATCGAGGCGGAGACCGATCTCGATCTTGTCGGTGAGGCAACAAGTGGGCTGTCGGCCCTAAAACTCATCCGCGAAAAGATGCCGGATGTCGCGGTGGTCGATATTTCAATGCCCGAGCTCAACGGCATCCTGCTTTCCCGCCGCCTCGCCCAAGAATGCCCGTCGGTGCGGATGCTTGTGCTATCGTTGCATGAAGACCGGTCCTACGTAAAACAGGCATTGGATGCCGGCGTGCGCGGCTATGTATTGAAGAGATCGGCGGCCGAAAATCTGGTGCAGGCCATTCGCGCCGTGCTTGTGGGCGGGCTCTACGTCGACCCGGCAATTGCCAGACGCATGTTTGAGAGCAAACCCTCACGGGCGGGCCGCTCGCCAGCGACCGCGAATACGCCCGATCTGACCGATCGCGAGTCCGAGGTTCTGAAATTTTCGGCACTCGGCTTCACCAACAAAGAGATCGCCAACCGGCTCGCCGTGAGCGCGAAAACGGTGGAGACGCACAAAGCGCGGGCGACCGAAAAACTCAACCTCAAAACGCGCGCCGAACTGGTCCGCTACGCCTCCGCGCAGGGATGGCTCGCGGATATTTAGTCGTTTGTAAAAAATTATTTTAGATGAAAAAAGTCTTAATCTGTAAGGTAAGTACCTACCCACTAGGAGGGCCCTCACGACTGATCGAGGTCGTGAAAAATCTATAGACCTCAGGTGACGAAGTTCGTCGATCTCAACGACGCGTGTAAAAGAGTGAAGTGCGATGCCATCTGCCAGCGCCCGCTCTGATGGTCGCCCGCCAAACTCTTCGCGTTCGGATTTACGCAAGAGTGCGCGTAAACGCCTCCATTATGCGGCTCGGATCAGGTTTGCAGGCGAGACTGTCGCGCGCGACTGCACGCTCGCTGACGTTTCCGAGGGTGGCGCCAAGCTGACCATCGGCAATCAGCATGAGATTCCCGACGAATTCACCCTGGTGCTCTCGGAGCGTTACAGGCTGACCCGCCGATGTAGCGTCGTGTGGCGCGACGGCAGCTTTATTGGCGTTCGATTTTTGAAGGACTCCCAGCCAGTCGGGGTCGCAGCCGCAGCCACAGCCACAGCCACAGCCACAGCACCAGCACCAGTAAATCTCGACTGCTAATTACGCGGCAACAAAGAGCCAATGCCATGATTGATGCCGAACACGATTATCCCAATATTGCCGCGTCCGTGTCGCTGCGCGTAGCGATTATCCAGAACGACGATGCCGAGTTCCTGTTGACGCAACGAATGCTCGAGAAGATGACCCATCAGACGATTGTGGTCACCCGCTCGAACAGTTTCGACAACGGCTTGGCGCTGTTAAAGGCTCAATCATTTGACGTTGCACTGGTCGGTCACCTGCTCGGGACTTATCGCGGCGTTGATCTGGTGCGCGCGCTTGGCGGCAGAAATTCGCCGACACCATTCATCATGCTCTCAGGTGTTGCCGATCGTCGGATCGATCTTGAGGCGATGGAGGCCGGCGTCATGGATTTTCTCGACATGACCGCGCTCTCGCTCGATCATCTTGAACGAACGATCCGTTACGTCCGGCATGTCAGCCAGACCCTGACCGGCCTTCGCAATGCCAGCGAAGCTCCGAGACAGGCCACTCCTGTCAGACCCAAGAGCCAAGGCCTAAATCCAGCTCAGAACAGCAGTTTTATCGGCCACGAACTGTTAACGCCGCGCGAAAACGAGGTCATGGCGCAAGTCGCCCGGGGAGCGTCGAGCAAGATGGCCGCTCTACAGCTTGGCGTAAGCCCGCGGACTATCGATATCCATCGTGCGCATATCATGAAGAAGCTCAACGCGAGAAACGCCGCCGATCTCGTCCGCATCACGCTTGGCAACGAACGCGTGGGCTGATCGGGTAGCCGCCGTCACTGACCGCGTCGCCCCGCAATCGAATTACAAAGTAATAGCGCCGCACCTTAGATCGTAACGAGGCGCGAGCGATGTCGCGTGAGCGCATCGTCGTGAAGCCAGGTCATGAGCCCGCATCGTGCTCGGACATCACGCGTCGCTCAGCTCCCCACAAAACCAATTTCTTGCGACTGGCCCATGCTCGGGACCGCACCGCATCGGCCGCAATCCCAATTAGGCGATACTACCTATACGTATAGGCAAACATACCTACATTTTAAGTGCTAATACTTATATGCTAGCAAGTATTACGTAAGTAAAAATACCCTGTTTAACTGTATTTATTTGCTGATTATTTTTGATTACCAAATAATATGACTTATAAATCAAGTAGTTATCGATTCATCACGAAGTATATTAAGGCTATATGTTTGGGTTTGATTCCAGTTTTACTGAAAAAACCACCCCGCTCAACATGAGCACAGGGACGATTACAATCAGGGGTGAATAACATGGCTAGTATCTTACTTTCCAGCGCCGTCCGTGCCAATCTTAGCTCGCTGCAGCAGACCAACGATCTGCTCAAGATCACTCAGAGCCGTCTCGCTACTGGCAAGCGAGTCAATTCGGCGTTTGACAACCCGGCGGTATTCTTCACCGCTGACGCAATGAGCGACCGCGCCGTTGCTCTCAATTCCGTCATGGACGGCATTACGAGCGCTTTCAAAACCTTGGATTCCACCAACAGCAGCCTCACCGCGCTCACCAATCTCGTCAAAGCCGCGCAGTCGAGCGCTAACTCGGCGCTCGCGAGCGCGGGGACCACGGCCCGCACGACTGGCAGCGTGGCTGGCCTTAGCGGCACGAGTTCGTTCACGGTGGTTGCCGCGCGCACCATCACCGTCAACGACGGCACCACCACGGCTACCATCACGTCGGCCGGCGCCGTGACGGTTCAGCAGGTTCTCGACGGCGTGAACAATGCGTCCGGCCTTAGGGTCAAGGCGTCGTTGACATCGGACGGTAAGATCCAACTTGAAGGGACGCAGGCCAATACGATTGTCATCGGCGGCACGATAACCGCACCCGAGCTAACTCAGTTCGGACTTACGGCGGGGACGACGGCCGCCGGCACGTTGAATACCTCGCGCTCGGCGCTCGCGGCTCAATTTGACTCGACCCGTACCCAAATCGACCAGCTTGCCGCGGATGCCACCTTCAATGGTGTCAATCTGCTGAATGGCGGCAGCCTGAAGGTCAACTTCAACGAGAAATCGACGTCATCCCTAAGCGTCGCGGGTGTCACCAACACCTCCGCCGGCCTCGGTGTCGTCGCCTCGGCGAACACGTTCCAGACCGACAAGGACATCAACGACGCACTCAACACTCTGAAAACCGCACTCGCCACTTTGACGGCGCAGGCAAATGTATTTGCCAACAATGTCGGCATTGTTCAGACGCGTCAGGACTTCACCAAATCACTGATCGCCAACCTGAATGCGGCGTCGGATAGCCTGGTGATGGCGGATCAGAACGAGGAGGGTGCCAATCTCCTCGCGTTGCAGGCTAGGCAGCAGCTTTCCACAACGGCGCTGTCACTCGCGGCCAGCGCAGATCAATCGGTTCTGCGACTCTTCGGGTGATACAGACCGCACCGTAAAGTAACACGGCGAGGCTCAGCAGCCGTGTCGTTTCGTTCCAACCGGCGAGGCCATCCCGCCTCGCCGGTTTTACGTCCTGAAACATCGGGCCAATGCGGGTTTCACACGACGCCGGTTTGTTCCGCCTCGGCGCAGGGATGGCTCGCAGATATCTGAGTAAAACCAGCCGCAAAAATTAACAATACGTTAGCGCGTCAGGAATACTCCTACAGCCTGGAGGAATAGCCTCTGATACAATGACACCGTCCAAGACTATGTTTGATGCCCGGATAAAGCCTCGGCCACATGCGCCGGAGCTTCTTTTAAAAAGTCCTAGTCAATCAAACGAGGTGGCGAATGTTTACGTGGGATCGATTTCGCGTGTTTTTCAAAAACGAATCCGGCGCCACTGCGATTGAGTATGGACTCATCGCCGCGGGGATTTCCGTCGCGATCATCGCTGTCGTGAATGGCCTTGGCACCTCGCTGAATGCCAAGTTCAAGTCGATCTCGACGCAGTTGAAATAGACCACCTCAGTTTGTGGTCTTTTACGTCTTTCGAACCGTGGGAACGTCGGATCGAGGTTGGCTATGCGAATTGTATTGGTGGACCCGAGCCGAACAGTGCGCAAGATCGTTACCGATTTGATTCAGCAGGGAGGCAACGAGGTCATTCCGCTGTCTGATGGTAATGAAGCGCTTGCCTACATCAAATCTGATCCTGAAGTGCGCGCGCTAATCACATGCGCAGAACTCGCATCAATGTCAGGTGTAGAGCTTTGTAAGCAAGCGCGGGCTCTCGTGGGGAGTCAACGTCCGCTCTATATTCTCCTTATGTCGTCGAACGATGAACACAATAGATTAGTCCAGGCTCTGGACAATGGTGCAGACGATTTCATTTGCAAGCCGCCTGTTGCCGAAGAACTGCGCGCCAGACTCAGAACGGCCGACCGCGTTACATCGATGCAGCAGGAATTATTTCGTTACGCGACAACGGACTTTCTCACCGGCCTACTTAACCGTCGGGCTTTTTTCGATCGCGCCGGAGAAATGTGCGAACGAGCAAAAGCGGGAGCTGGGCTCTCAGCCATTATTTGCGATCTCGACCACTTTAAACAGATCAACGATACATACGGCCACAGTGTCGGAGATGCCGTTCTTCGGAGTGTAGCGGCTGAGGCCGCGCTCTTGAAAGGGATTGTGGGCCGGCTCGGCGGAGAAGAGTTTGGGATTTTCGTCGAAGGTGCGATTTCAGACGTATTGGAAACCGCAGAATCGTTTCGTCATACAGTTAGCGAGCTAAAAGTTAGCGCTGAAAATCTCGTCGTTAATGTGACATGCAGTTTTGGCTTAGCCGAATTTGAAATTGGCGACACGATCGATGGTGTATTGAGGCGCGCCGACATGGCTCTTTATGAAGCCAAGCGGGCCGGCCGCAATCGGGTCGTTGTCGCCGACACCTTTTCGATTTCGCAAAGCCACGAAAATTGGCAGGGCATTTCCCGGTCGTTAGCGCAGCGCTCTAAGCAGAAATCATTCGCGGAAATTAATAAAGCGTAAGCCCGAATACCGAGCGCGACCGCGACAGCGGATTTACCGCCAAAGAGAGCGAGCTGGCAGCCATTTCCTCGTTCGCAACGATGAACATGCACTGTGCGGAATGCGGCAGTTCACACGAATTGAAATTTGCGAACGGTCGGATTCTGGCAAGAGATCAGTATGTGCTGGCGTAGGTCGGCGCTGTCGCGTGGTGCGAATATCCCAGCAATAAATGTCCGCAGTCACGCAGAGCAAAACTGCAGCGTTCAAATGGCAGCAGCAACACCAATGAAATTTTGTGAGGCGCCAAAGTCGGCGCGCGGCTGCCGCAAGTCACCTGCGTCATCCGGCTGACCAGCTACGAATGCGGCATGGACCAGCCGACCTACTCGCCGGTGCAGCAGATCAGCGAGAGTTCAGGGACGCTGTTCTTCTCGTTCCAGGATCTGGATTCGACCAAGCCGGCCGGCTCGGTGAAGCTGCGCATCGAAACCATCGCGCATTATCTGGCGCGTCATTCACCGCGCATCATGGCGGACAAGCTCAAGCAGCACGCCGCGCCGTTTCCGCTGCGGCACGACATCGCCGCGCAATAGCCGTCATGGAAAAGGGCCGGTCAAAAAAGTTTGACCGGCCCTGCAAAGAAAGTGGAGCGGCCAAAAAGCCTATTGCGGCTCGACGCCCGCTTCCTTCATCACCTTGGTCCAACGCTCCAGATCTTCGCCCAGCATCTTGCCGAACGCGTCGGACGTGCCGCCGACCGGGATCATGCCCTGCTTCTCGAATTCGGCGACGACGTCGGGCGCTTGCACCGCCTTGACCACAGCCTCGCGCAGCTTGGCGACGACCGGCTTCGGCGTGCCGGGCGTCGCCAGCAGGCCGAAGTAGTTGTAGGCCTCGAAGTCCTTGAGGCCCGCTTCCAGCATCGTCGGCACGTCGGGCAGCGCCGGCGAGCGCTTGGCGCCGGTGACGGCGAGGCCATTGACCGCGCCGCTCTTGACCTGCGGCACTTGCACCGGCAGCGCGTCGAACATCGCGTCGATGTGGCCGCCGAGCAGATCGGTCAGCGCATTGGCGGCGCCCTTGTAGGGCACGTTGATGATGGCGATGCCGGTGCGCAGCTTGAACAGTTCGGCCGCGAGCGACAGCGAACTGCCGGCGCCGCCGCCGGAACCGAAGCTCAGTTTGCCGGGGTTGGCTTTGCCGTAAGCGATCAGCTCGGCGACATTCTTGACCGGCAGCGTCTTGCGCACGGAGAGGATGAATGGTCCTTGCGACACTTCCGCGATCGGCTCGAGCTTGCGGATGTCGTAGGCGAAGTCCTTGCGGACCGGCTGCGCCACGGTGGTGCTGGCCGAGATCATGAAGATGGTGCGGCCGTCCGGTTTTGCGTTGGTGACTTCGCGATAGGCCGCCTCGAAAAACGCGCCGGGCCGGTTCTCGACGATCACCGTGGTGCCGAGGCTTTCCGTCATCTTCTGCGCGATGATGCGTGCGGTGACGTCGGTGGCGCCGCCGGCGGCGAGGCCGACGATCATGCGGATCGGCTGGCCGGTGAAATCCTGCGCCTGAACGGGCGCCGCCGTCAGCGTCAACGCGGCGGCCAGTGCCGACAATGCCGCTTTGAATTTGAGTTTCATTGTTTCCCCACGCATTCTTGTTGGACGAATTGTTTTGAGCGGCCACGCTAGTCGAGGCGTTTGTTTTCGGTCAATCCCGCGACCTGCATTGCTTGGTGCCGCGCTTTGCAGGGCTTCATGCGAATCCGTAGAGCCGCGCGGGATTGTCGACCAGGATGCGTTGCCGCTGAGAGGCGTCCGGCGCCCACTCTGCCAGCGTGTTGAGCAGATCGCCGTCGTTCGGCATCGGGCGATACTGCATGACGTGCGGCCAGTCTGAGCCCCAGACGATGCGGTCCGGCGCGGCTTCTATGACGGCTTTCGCCATGTCGGCAACGTCCGGATAGGGGAATCTTTCATGAGCGCTCAGACGCGATGGGCCGGTCAGTTTCACCCAGAAAGTGCCGTCGCGCAGCAGCGCCAGGAATTCCTGATAGCCCGGATGATTGAGGCCGCCGGAGGCGACTTTGGTGTAGCCGATATGGCCGACCGACAGCGGCACGCAGATACTTTTCGCCAGCGCACGCAGATTGGGAAAACTTTCGACATGCACCAGCAGTTCGATGTGGAAGCCGAGATCGCGGATGCGCTCGGCGATGCCGCTCAAGCCGTCGAGCGAGCCGAACGGATTACCGCCTTTGTCGACCAGGTTGACGCGAATGCCGCGGACGCCGCCGTCCTTGAGCCGCGCCAGTTCCTTGTCGGTTATATCGCCGCCGACGGTGGCGATGCCGCGCAAATTTTTCGGGTTCGTCGCGATCGCATCGAGCACCGGATTGTTGTTGGTGCCGTGCACGCTGGCTGCCACTACGACCAGGCGCTGGATGCCGAGCGTCTTATGCATGGCGCGCAGCTGCGTGATGGTTGAGTCCGGCGGCGTGTAGGAACGCTCGTTCTGGTAGCCGTAGCGCGCCGCCTCGAACACGTGGGCATGACAGTCCGTCGCCCCCGGCGGCATCGCGAAACCCGGCGCATGCGGGTTCGCATCGGGTGCGGGGCATAACGGCGCGTCGCTCATGATCGGCTCGATTCAGCACGGGTTCGGCAGGTCAGGCGCAATAGACCAATCCGCCAAATGCGGCAATCAAGTGCGGCAACGGAGTGAATTGTTCCAGGCGCTCCGAATTTTGGGCATCACAGTCTTGTGTTTGCAGCGCAGCATCCCGCGGCAGTTTTTCTCCGTACCTCCATACGCAACCAAGTTCAACCAACCCCGTAATGGAGATTACCCAATGAACCTCACCAGCAAACTGCTTGCCGCTTCCGTTCTTGCCGTCGCGATTGCCGCGCCGGTGTTCTCGGCCCATGCCAATCTCGACGCCCTGGCGCTGACGCTTGCCGAACGCAACACCTACACCAACCCGACCCAAAACGGCACCGCGTCCTTCGCGATGGCGACCACGACCAAGTGGAGCGCCAACCGCAGCAACGCATCCACGCAGTGGCCGACCTGGACCCCGAACGCCAACGTCAGCCCGGCGTCGATGAATTCGGGCCTCGAGCAGCAGCGCTAATAACGGTCGCCGTGCCCGGCTGCACAAGCCGGGCACGGTATTTTGAACCGCTAAAGACAGGCTTTTTGCGCAAGTGCAGCGCAAAAAGCCTGATTTCCTGTGGTTAAATCGCCCTCGGCTCACGTCGCGCTTTGCGGCGCCGCGCGAATCTCATAGGTCTTACGGCTTACGAGCGCATGGTGCGCACGAGGGAGCAGAAGTCCATGGCAGCAACAGCAGCCGCAAAACCGGTAGCAGCAGCAAAACCGAAGGCCAGCAAGCCGATCACCACCAAGCATCTGGCCTATACGCTGGCTGACCAGCATTCGCTGACCAAGAAGCAGGGCACGCAGATGCTCGAGGACCTCGTCGGCCTCATCACCAAACACCTGAAAAAGGGTGAGCGGGTCAAGATCGCCGGCCTCGGCATCCTCCAGGTTCGCAAGCGCGCCGCCCGTATGGGCCGCAATCCGGCGACTGGCGAAGCCATCAAGATCAAGGCTTCCAAGAAGGTCGCGTTCCGCGCCACCAAAGAACTCAAGCTGGCGATCTGATCGCCTTCGATTTGGTTTCGATGAAAACCCCGCCGGTTTCGGCGGGGTTTTTGTTTGTCAGACCCGTCATCCTGAGGTGCGCGCCCATAAGCGCGTTTACGCGCGTCTTCGACGCGCTATGGCGCGCCTCGAAGGATGAACGGCCCGGCTTGAGGCCGTCGCCCTTCGAGGCTCGGCCTTATGGCCTCGCACCTCAGGGTGACGGGGCTGGCTTGACGGGATATTAAACCTATGCTTATAGTCCCTCGTCCTGCTCATCGAGGGGCGCTCTCATGAGGCGTCGTGATGGTGGAGCAGGATGTGGCGCCCGCGGGCGTGGTTTCGCAGCCACGCACCCGGGAGGCCTCGGGTCACCGTCCGCTCCCACTACGGGGAGCTGCCTTGAATGGCTGCACGGGTGGCGGCGAAGGAGGCGAAAGCCTCTGGATCGGGAGGGCGAA
>JANMSH010000290.1:0-1508 GCA_031389105.1 Hyphomicrobiales bacterium | reverse complement strand
CCGACGCCGTTGCGGCCGAGAACGCAGGTCACCTTGCCGACCTCGGCTTTCAGCGACACGCCGCGCAGCGCCTGCGCCGCGCCGTAGTGGAGGTTGATGTTGTTGACGTCGAGCATGACGATAAAGCGGCGAATAGCGAATAGCGAGTGGCGAATAGTGATATCGCCGGGGGCGTCGCTCTTCGATCCTTTCTATTCGCTATTCGCTACTCCCTATTCGCTGCGTTTTCGCTATCGGCCGAGATAAACCTCGACCACACGGTCGTTGGTCGAGACATCGTCGATGGTGCCTTCCGCCAGCACGGAGCCTTCGTGCAGGCACGTCACCTTGACGCCGAGTTCGCGCACAAAATGCATGTCGTGCTCGACCACGACCACGGTCTTGGTCCGGTTGATTTCCTTGAGCAGTTCGGCGGTCTGTTGCGTCTCGGCGTCGGTCATGCCGGCAACCGGCTCGTCGACCAATAACAGCTTCGGCTCCTGCGCCAGCAGCATGCCGATCTCGAGCCACTGTTTCTGGCCGTGCGACAGACTTCCGGCCACACGCGAGCGCAGGCTTTTCAGCCGCACGATGTCGAGCACCTCGTCGATGCGTTGTTCCTGCGGCGCCGACGACTGCCACAGCAGCGCGGCGCGTACGCGGCGGTCGTTCTTGAGCGCCAACAGCAGATTGTCCTCGACGGTGTGCATGTCGAACACGGTCGGCTTCTGGAATTTGCGTCCGATGCCGAGCTCGGCGATTTGGGTCTCGTCAAGCGTCGACAGGTCGTATTGACCTTCCTCGAAGAAGACCTCGCCTGAATCCGGCCGTGTCTTGCCGGTGACGACGTCCATCATGGTCGTCTTGCCGGCGCCGTTCGGGCCGATGATGGCGCGCATCTCGCCCGGCTCGATAATGAACGACAATTCGTTGAGCGCCTTGAAGCCGTCGAACGACACCGAAATGCCGTCGAGGTACAGCAGCGCCGAGGTGGTTTGCTTGTCGAACGGTTTCTCGGTCATGCGCCGTTACTCCGCCGCATGCGGCGGGGCCGCGGGCATTGAGTCGTTTTTGGCGGCGTCCTTCGCCTCGCCACGGCTGGTGCGCCAGGCGTTATAGGTGCCGATGATGCCGCGCGGCATCAGCAGCGTGGTGCCGATGAACAGCCCGCCGAGCATGAACAGCCAATAGGGCGCCAGGAAGCCGGAAGTGAAGAAAGTCTTGGCGTAATTGACGACAAAAGCACCGAGCACCGCGCCGGTGAGCGTGCCGCGGCCGCCGACCGCGACCCAGATCACGGCCTCGATCGAGTTGGCCGGCGCGAACTCGCCCGGATTGATGATGCCGACCTGCGGCACGTAGAGCGCGCCGGCCAAGCCGGCGAGCATGCCGGAAAGGACGAAGACGAACAGCTTGTGCCGGGTGACATCGTATCCCAGGAAACGCACCCGGCTTTCGGCATCGCGGATCGCGATCAGCACACGGCCGTATTTCGAATTGGTCAGCCGCGCGCAGATGCCCCAGGCCAG
>JANMSH010000280.1:0-16686 GCA_031389105.1 Hyphomicrobiales bacterium | reverse complement strand
CATGACCAGTCCCTCCTTATGGGTCGTGATTGCCGCGTATAACGAGGCGACGGTCATCGACGGCGTGGTCGCCAATGTTCGAGGCGCCGGTTATCCGGTGATCGTCGTCGACGACGGTTCGAGCGATACGACCGGCGATATTGCCGAAGCCGCCGGCGCATTGGTGGTGCGGCATCCGATCAATCTCGGGCAGGGCGCGGCGCTTCAGTCCGGACTGGAATTCGCGCTGTTGTCAGGCGCCGGGGTCATCGTGACCTTCGACGGCGACGGTCAGCATCGTGTCGCCGATATCGAGGTTCTCGCCGCCGCGCTGAAGCAGCACGATGCCGACTTCGCGCTGGGCAGCCGCTTTCTCGGCGACACAAGCAATCAGCCGGTGTCACGGCGCATCATGCTCAAACTGGCGACGTTGTTTACGCGCGTGACCATTGGCATCGGCATCACCGATACGCATAACGGGTTTCGGGCGATGACGAAGCGCGGCGCGCGCGCGATTAAGCTGCGGCAGAACCGGATGGCGCATGCCTCCGAAATTCTCGACCAGATCGCCCACAGCGGACTGAAGTATGTCGAAGCGCCGGTCACCGTCGATTACACCGCCTATTCACTCGCCAAGGGCCAGAAGCTCAGCGACGCCTTCATGATCCTGATGGATTTGTTTGCACGGAGGCTACACCGATGATCGCGCAAATTTCGCTCTCTGCGTTGTTGTTCTTCGTTCTGCTGTATGCCTGGAGCCAGTACCGCCGCGCACCGGCCGTCGGCTTGCTGTCGGTGCTGGCGGCGGTCGGCGGTCTGTATTTTGTCTGGATGCCGTCGCATGCCACGCAGTTGGCCGCCTTCGCCGGCGTCGGCCGCGGCGTCGATCTTGTCATCTATATTTGGGTGGTGATCAGCCTGCTGGTCGTGTTGAACCTGCATCTCAAGTTGCGCATGCAGATGGAACTGATCACGGCGCTGGCCCGCTCGCTTGCCATCGCAAACGCGCGCGAGCAAACCAGGCGCTCCGCGCCATAAGCCAGGCGACGCCGGCGGCATAGGCGCAAATCAGAATGAGATTGTAGCGGGTGTAATGATTGGCGACCCCGGCGTGCAGCGCCAGCATCACCAGCCCTGGCGCGGCGTAGAACAAGAACAGGGGCCTGGATTGCCGCACCGCTGCGATGCCCGCCCATACGAAGGCCGGCGCCAGTAAAAAGGCCAGCCACCCGCCCAGCCAAAGCCCGCACCACGCCAGGGGGATGCTGACCAGGATATGGCGCCACCAGTTCTCGCTCATTTCCTCACGAATCAACTCGCCGATCATCGGATCGAGCCGCTGATAGGTCGCGACCAGCGCGCTGCGGGTGGCTCTGCCGGTCTCGAAGAAGCTTCCTGGCTTATTCCATTCGAAGCGGTCCATGGCCTCTTTGGCGAAGGCGCAATTCACGAGACTCGGGCCGACGGCCGGGAGGCAGTAGGGAAAGGCCAGAACGAATTCTTTCAGCGTGATTTGGTTGAAGGCGAAACGTTCGATGAGTGCTGCGGAGCCATATTCCTCCGTCATCGCGAACTTGCCGACCGATACGTAATTGCGCACCGCCCAAGGCACCACCATCACGCTGAAGAAGAACGCGAAGGCAAAAACGCTCTGCCAAATTTTACCGCCGCCAAAAAACCGCGCCTGGACAATGATCAGCACGATCATGACCGGCGCCAGGATCATGTAGGCCGTGCGGGTCAGACACAGCAGGCCGAGCAGAACGCCCGCGAGTGCAAAATTCCGCCAGCGTTGAGTGGTCCAGGCGACGACCATCGCCCACATGGTCAAGCTGTAGAGCGAGAACGTCAGACTCTCGGTCATCACGTAGGAGAACAACTCGGCATCCACCGCCAGCGCCCAGGTCGCGAGCGCGCCGGCGAGCCAGAACGTCGTGCCGCCGGGAAATATCAGTTCGGCGGACCGCGCGATCCCGAGGACGCCGATGGTCAGCAGCAGCGCATGAAGGAGGTTCATTGGCCGCGCGTAGGTCTCGCATTCGGCGCGGTCTCTCGTGCCGTGATTGGCTTCGACGCTGCACGTCACGGCTTTGCCAAAGCGCGGATCGATCTTCGTCATGGCGAGGGCCAGCCACGGATAGAGCGGGCCAATGAACATGCCAGGCGCCGGGACGCCGACCGTGCTATTGACGTCGTCGAACATGCCGTTGCTAAACACGCCGTGGCGGTCGATATCGTAGGCGATGGTGAGATAGAACGACTGGTCGAAGTCGCCCATCCATTTCGGCACCCGGGTCCAGATTGCCGCCGCCAGTACGGCAAATATGCACAATGTGAAAATGATTTTTGTGCCGGGAAAAACAAATCGGTGCCGCATCATTCGAGTGTGGCATAGCGTCTTATGCCGCGCTACCCTCGCGCCAGAAAGCGGCCGGAGCATCACATGACACGTAAGAGTCCCGAGGATTTGCGCAGCCACCGTTGGCTTGGCGTCAACGACCTGCGGTCGTTCGGCCATCGCGCGCGCTTTCGCCAGGGCGGCTTCGACGGACCCGATTGGACCGGCAAGCCGGTGATCGGAATCATCAATACGTGGAGCGACATTAATTTCTGCCACACGCATCTGCGCGCGCGCGCCGATGACGTGAAGCGCGGCGTCCTCCAGGCTGGCGGATTTCCGCTGGAGCTGCCGGCCATGTCGTTGTCCGAGCCCTTCGTGAAGCCCTCGACCATGCTCTATCGCAACCTACTGGCGATGGAGACCGAGGAGTTGCTTCGCAGCCATCCGATCGACGGCGCGGTTTTACTCGGCGGTTGCGACAAGACGACTCCCGGTCTGCTGATGGGCGCGATCAGCATGGGCGTCCCCGCGATCTTCGTGCCAGCCGGCCCGCAATTGCGCGGCAACTGGCACGGCCAGACTCTCGGTTCGGGTTCGGACGCATGGAAATACTGGGACGAGAAGCGGGCCGGGCGCATCACCCAGGAGCAGTGGGAGGAAATCGAAGGCGGCATTGCGCGCACGTTCGGCACCTGCATGGTGATGGGCACCGCCGCCACGATGATGGCCGCGGCCGAGGCCTTGGGCTTCTCGCTCCCGGGTGCGGCCGCCATTCCGGCCGCCGACAGCGCCCATCCGCGGCTCGCGGCGAATTCCGGCCGGCGCATCGTCGACATGGTGTGGGAGGACATGACGCCGGACAAAATCCTGAGCAAGAAGTCTTTCGACAACGCCGTTCGTGTTCACATGGCGATGGGCGGTTCGACCAATGCCATCATCCATCTGGTGGCCATGGCGCGCCGCGCCGGCATTGCGCTGGACATGAAGCGTTTCGACGAATTGTCGCGCGAGGTTCATGTCATCGCCAATGTGCGGCCGTCGGGCGAATACCTGATGGAGGATTTCTATTACGCAGGCGGCACCCGTGCGCTGATGGCGGAGCTGCGCGGCGTGCTCGATCTCGATTGCATTACCGTCAACGGCAAGACCATCGGCGAGAACATCGAAGGCGCAGAGGTCTACAAGCGCGAGGTCATTCATACGCTCGACGATCCGGTATCGCGCGATGGCGCGACCGCGGTGCTGACGGGTAACCTCGCGCCTCAAGGCTGTGTCATCAAGCCGTCGGCGGCCGAGAAGCGGCTGCACAAACATCGCGGCAAGGTCATCGCCTTCGAGGACTACAACGAGATGGCGCGCGAAGTGGTGCGCGATGATCTCGACGTGACGGCCGATCACATACTGGTCCTCAAGAACGGCGGGCCGAAGGGTGGTCCCGGGATGCCGGAGTGGGGCATGTTGCCGATCCCGACCAAGCTGTTGAAGCAAGGTGTGCGCGACATGATCCGTATTTCCGACGCGCGCATGAGTGGCACCAGCTACGGCGCCTGCGTCTTGCACGTCGCGCCGGAAAGCTTCGTCGGCGGACCCTTGGCTTTTGTGCAGACCGGCGACGAGATCGAGATCGATGTGCCGGCGCGCACTATCCATCTCCATGTCAGCGACGCCGAAATGGCGAAGCGGAAGGCGGCCTGGATACAGCCGGCGCCCAAATATCCGCGCGGCTACGGCGCATTGTATTCGGCCCATATCGGGCAGGCCGACACCGGCTGCGACTTCGATTTCCTGGCGCCGCTGGGACCGATACCGGAGCCGGAGATTCACTAGCTAAGAAAAAATGAAAACCGGGAGGACTGTTATGTTGCCAACGATGTCGCGAATACTTTTAGCCGCCGGGATTGCAATCGCGGCGCAGCCCGGGCTGGCGCAAAACTATCCCAGCGGCCCGGTGCGTATGATCGTCGGCTATGCCGCGGGCGGCACCGGTGACGTTGTGGCGCGCATCGTCGCACCGAAACTCTCGGAGGCGCTCGGGCAATCGGTGGTCGTCGAGAACCGGCCGGGGGCGACCGGAGCCATTGCCGCGCATGGGGTCGCAACGTCAGCGCCGGATGGTCTGACGTTGCTGGTCGGTCAGACGGGGGAAGTGGCTATCAACCAGCACATGATGAAGAACCTCAGCTACGATCCGGATAAGGATCTCAAGCCGGTCGCGCTGCTCGCCATCGTGCCGCTGGCGCTGACGGTGCCGGCCAAGGCGCCGTATTCGACCATGGCGGATTTTCTTAAAGCGTTGCCGGGCCAGAAAATGACCTTCGCTTCGGCCGGCACCGGTACGCCCGGCCATTTCGCCGGCGAATTTCTCAAAGCCAAGACCAAGGGCAACCTCGTGCATGTGCCCTACAAGGGCGCGGGGCCGGCCTTGAACGATCTGCTCGGCAGCCACGTCGATCTGTATTTCCCTGGCATGCCGGCGGTGCAGCCGCACGTGAAATCCGGTCTGCTGAAAGTGCTGGCGGTGTCCTCGGCCAAACGTTCCGGCATCGCGCCGGATGTTCCGACCATTGCCGAGACAACCGGCATGAAGGATTTCGATTTCACGCTGTGGGCTGGCATATTTGCGCCACGCGACACGCCGCAAGTTGTGGTGACGCGGCTCAATACCGAGATCAACAAGGTGCTGAGCGATCCGGACACGCGCAAGCGGCTGGTCGATGCAGGCGCCGAGGTTGACGCCATGTCGATTGCCCAATTCCGGGCTTTCGTGGACGGCGAGAGCGCCAAATATCAGCGCATCATCAAGGAGACCGGGGTGACGGCGGAATAGGCAGCCCTCATCGTTGAAACTTCGGCGGGCGTGAATTACACACGGCCCAGACAGGAAGTTTCAATGGCCGACGACATTCCATTCGACAAGAATCTCAATCTCGCCCCGGACACGGTCGACGAGGTCATGCCCGGCGTGCGGCGCGTGATGGCCGACAATCCCGGGCCGTTCACGTTCAAGGGTACGCTCAGTTACATCATCGGCCGCGGCAAGGTCGCGATCGTCGACCCAGGTCCGAACGACCCGCGCCACATCGCGGCGCTGCTCGACGCCGTGCGCAACGAAACCGTGACGCACATATTCGTCACCCATACCCATCGCGATCATTCGCCGGCGGTGCCGGCGATCAAGGCGGCCACCGGCGCCACTGTGTATGCCGAAGGCGTGCACCGAGCCGCGCGGCCTTTGCATATCGGCGAGAACAATCTGCTCGAAGGCAGCGGCGACCGCGACTTCAAGCCCGACGTGACACTCAAGGACGGCGAGGTGGTCAGCGGCGATGGCTGGAGCGTCGAGGCGGTCACCACGCCCGGCCACACCGCCAACCACATGGCCTATGCCCTCAAAGACACCGACATGCTGTTTGCCGGCGATCATGTGATGGGATGGGCCACGACTATCGTCGCGCCGCCCGACGGCGCGATGACCGATTACATGGCCTCGCTGCACAAGCTGGCGAAGCGGCCGGAGCAGATTTATTTTCCCGGCCACGGCCCCGTCGTCAACGAAGCGACGCGCTTCGTGAACTACCTGATTCTGCATCGCAAGGCGCGCGAGGATTCCATCTTGCATCGCCTCGGCAAAGGCCCGGCCGACATTCCGACCATCGTGCGCGGCAGCTATATCGGCATCGACCCGCGGCTGATGGGCGCCGCCGGCATGTCGGTTCTGGCGCATCTGGAAGACCTGGTGGCGCGCGGTGTGGTGGCAACCGAGGGGCCGCCCGCCATCGACGGCATCTATCGCTTGGGTTGAGCCGGCGGCTTCTTGGCCGGCGGCGGCGCTTTTTTCTCCGGCTCGGAGCGCGGCTCCGGCGCGTTATTCGCCGCTTCCTCGATCTCCTCAAGCAGCGCCCGGATGCGCGTCGCTTTGGTGCCGAAATCGTGCGAGCCAAAGCGCGAGGCCGAGCGCAGATCGACGCGCGAGGCGGTGCCTTGCGGGGTAATGCGGATCACCACGTCGTCGCGGAAGCCCATGATCGGCGTACGCGCCACCGCCTCGATCGTGCCGTCGCGGCGGCCGGCCGTTGCCGGCGGCCGTGTATCGAGCAGCAGCCATTTGCGCTTGGTGGCAACGCCGAGCGCTGCTTCATAGGCGACTTTAGGCAGAACGCTGAGCTGCAGCGGCGCGATATCGGGATAAGCGGCGCGCTGAAGCGCAGCGGTGGCGGCGCCTGGATAGTCGATGCGGCCGCGGGGCCGTAACCGCGCCAACACGTCAAAGCGCGGCGGGTTGCCCGGATCGGTCGTGACGTCGGTAATCGCCGGCAGCGTTGTGGCGCGGTGGCCGAGATAGGCCGGATAGGCCAGGAGCAGCAGGCCCAGAAACAGGCCCAGCAAGGCATAGCCAAATCCGGCCAGGCCCTGCCGCCAGATGACGACGAACGCGCCGAAGGCAAACAGTACGGCGAGGGCGGCAAACACCAGCGCGGCGCCGAAGGTCGCCAATGCCGGCACGATCTCCAGCAGGCCGGAGCGCAGGATGATGACCGACAGCACCGCGACCGCCAGGGAGAACAGCGCGAAGCGCCCGGACCACGCAGCCAGCCGCGAAGTCGGTTCATCGCCAAAGGTGGGTCGTCGCGCCATAGCTTTATTCCGGTGCCGGCTATCCTGCGCAGATTCGCTTCAATGCCGCCCATTCTTTTGCATCGAGAAAGGGCGTGAAGGTCTGCGGGCCGGGTACTCTTTTTATAGCCGCGATGCGGGCCTTGGTCTCGGGATGATCGAGCAGGATTTTCATGCCCGGCTCGGTGGCGCCGCCGATCTTGTCGAGCATGGTGGCGAGCGCGCGAACGTCGCCGCCGGCCTTGATCATCAGGTGCGCGGCGTAGAGGTCGGCGGCGGTTTCCGCCTCGCGCGAATAGGACGATTGCAGCACGGTCCGGACGGCGAGCACGACGGCGCCGCCGCCGACGAAATCGCCCAGCAGCATGCCGAACAGAAACGACAGGCCGCCGGCTTGGAGCACCGCCTTGGTGCCGTCGCGGTGCGCGACGTGGCCGATCTCGTGCGCCAGCACGCCGGCGACTTCGTCGCCGGTGTCGGCCTTCTCGATCAGGCCATTGAACACATAAATCTGGCCCCCCGGCAGCGCCAGCGCGTTGGCTTCGCTTCGGCGCACCACGTAGCTGCGCAGCGGCGAGGGCAGACCGGCCGCGGTCTCAAGCCGCCGTACCATCTTGTCGAGCGCGGCGCGCCCGGCTTTCTCGCTGTCGGCGCTGCCGCATTCGAAGCCTGCGCCGGCATTGCGCGTGTCCAATGCGCCACGGGTCTGCATATCGACCGCGTCACCCAGTTTGCGCTCGACCACCGCGGGCAGCAGCGGCGCCAGCCGGTCGGCCAGCGCCGGTACGCCGAAATAAGCGGTCAGCACCAGCGACACCGTGGCCGCGACGCTCCAGACGATGACGCTGAGGCGCTGGCGGCGCTGCGTCGAGCCGGTGCGGTCGACGTGAACGGCGTGCGCGTCGACCGTGGCGGCAAATTCCGGATCGAAGATTTCCAGCCGCTCCAGCACGTCGTTGCCGCGCCGCCCGATGCGCAGCACATTGTCCGGTGCGGCCAACTCTTCGAGCTCATTATAATTCCATTCGGCCAGCAACTGCCCGCTGCTGCCGGAAACCTGCAAACCGGTTTGCGTGAGCACCACCGTCACGTCGTGGCGCGCGCTGGTCTTGCCGTCGAAATAAATGCCGGCGCCGGATGTCATGAAAAACTTTTCCTGCGCATGATCTTATCCGAAAACCGGTTTCCACCCATGGGTCAAGCCCGAGGACATACTTTTCGGGATCATGCGCTAGTACCCCCCAATATTGAGTGCATCGGCGAGGCCTTCGCCCAGCGCCGAACTCGGCCGGCCGCCGGCCTTGACCCGTTCGAGCGCCGGCAGGCCGGACAATTGCATCGCTTCCATGCCGAGTTGCCAGAGCGAGAGCATCACCGTGGCGCGATAGACCGTTGAGAAACCGAGCGCGGCGATCACGTAAGCGCCGAGCAGGATGGCGGTCGCCGCGATTTCGCCGCCGAGGCCGGCCTGTTCGTTGCCGGCCAGCGCGCCGACGATCAGCAAGGCTGGCACGCCGATGACCGCTGCGACGATGCAGAATAAGATCGAATACCACAGGAAGCGGACATAGGCGCCATAGACCTGACGCGTGCGCAGGTTGGAATGCATCTCGATGTCGCCGAACCGCAGGCCGCTCGACCACCAGCGCAGCATCAGCGCCTGGTAGGCGGGATAGAGCACGGCGGCGAAGGTGACGGCCGCGCCGCCCATCAGCATCGCGAACACCACCACATCGGCCAGCGCCGGGTTGCTGCCCTCGATCTTGCTCATGACGTCGTCGCCGCCTTCCGCCGTGGCATCCGCGAGTGCCTGCCAGTCGACCACCTCGATGAAGGCGCCGATGGTGACGGCGATAGGCGTCACCACCGCGATCCACATCGGCAGCCCGCGCAGGAACAGCCGCAGGCCGGAGCCGTCGAAACTTCCGCCGAGATCGCCGTAGAACGTGTGGCGCATCTTGTAGCGTTCGAGACTCGCGACCTGGAACGGATAGGCGAGACCAAGCGTGATGCCGGTCGCGATCCACCACAGGCTGGCGCGCAACGCGTAACGCCACGCCGAACCCTCCTGATGGAAACGGATGCCGCGATAGATCGTGCGCGTCAGCCGGTAGCGGCGCGCGCGATAGACCGCATATTGCCCCAGGACGCCAAGCGCCAGGAACGCAATCAGCCCAGACATTTGTCCGATGAAGCCTAAATCCAGCGCCGCCAGGAAAAATCCGGCATAGACCGGGATGAGGATGGCGATCGCGATCAGGAAGCCGAGCAGCAGCTCCAGCGGCGTGCCGGTATATTCGAGACCGTCGCCGGCAACCTCGGTATTGGCCCACAGGAAGCGCCGCACATCGGTCGCCAGCCAGAACCGGTAGATGCCGAGCGTCACGATCAACAGAAACGCGCCGCGCACCAGCAGCCGCCAATAGACACGGCGGTCGCCTAAAAACTTCACCCCGCCGATGGGTGCGGGGCCGCTGGCCTCAAGGCTGGTCATGCAGCAGAGATAAAGGGAAGGCGCGGGGCGCGCAACGCCCGGCGCTAAGACGTGACGAAAGCGTCTATGCGACTTTCTGCACCGTCGATTCCTGCGCCTCGATGCGGACGCGCACCGCATCGCAGAGCATCGGCTTGCCGAACAGATAGCCTTGGCCCTCATGACAGCCTTGCGACAGCACCAGGTTCATCTGTTCCTCGGTCTCGATGCCTTCGGCAACCACGGTCTTGCCGAGGTTGGTGCCGAGTGAGGCGATGGCGCCGATGATCGCGCGTGCTTCGCGTCCGTCGCCGAGGTCGGCAATGAACGACTGATCGATCTTGATCTTGTGGAATGGAAACTTTCGCAGATAATTGAGCGACGAATAACCGGTACCGAAGTCGTCGAGCGACAGAGCGACGCCGAGATTGTTGAGCTGCTGCATGGTGGACAGCGTGCTGTCGTTGTCTTCGAGCAGCAGGCGTTCGGTGACTTCCAGCTCTAGCCGTGGCGCATGCAGGCCCGACTTCGCCAGCGCCGCCACCACCTGCAAGGCCAGCCCGCGTTCGCGGAACTGGATCGGCGACAGGTTGACGGCGACCTTGACGCCATTGCCCCAGGTATTGGCCTCGACGCAGGCGCGGTTAAGCGCCCACTCACCGAGGGCGATGATGAGGCCGGTTTCCTCGGCGACCGGGATGAAGACCGACGGCGGCACGTCGCCGCGCAACGGATGGGTCCAGCGCATCAAGGCTTCGCAGGTGGTGATTTTGCCGGTGCGAAGGTCGATCAGCGGCTGGTATTTCAGATGGAACTGGTCGAGGGCCAGCGCTTCGCGCAGGTCAAGCTCGAGGTTGCGGCGGTCCTGTGCCGCGTCTTCCATCTCCATGGCGAAGAAGCAGTGGTTGTTACGGCCACCGTTCTTGGCGGCATACAGCGCCATATCGGCCTTCTTCAGCAGTTCGTCCGGATCGGTGGCGTCGTGCGGCGCCATGGCGATGCCGATCGAGGCGCCGATGTCGATGCGGTGGCTTTCGATCTCGAACGGTTCCTTGAGCGCGCGAGCGAGGCGCTGCGCCATGACCTTGGCGTCATGCTGGCGTTCGGTCGCGATCTGCAGCACGACGAATTCATCGCCGCCGAACCGGGTAATCATGTCGGCCGGGCCGATCACGGCCGTGAGCCGGAGTGCGACTTCCTTGAGCAGCTTGTCGCCGATCGGATGGCCGAGCGTATCGTTGATCGCTTTGAAGCGGTCGAGATCGATCAGGTGAATGGTGATGCGGTTCTCGGGCTTGTCCACTTCCTTGAGCATCGCGGTGATGCGCTCGCGGAACTGGGTGCGGTTGGCAAGGCCGGTCAGTTCGTCGAATTTGGCGAGATGCGCGATGCGTTCTTGCGCGCGCTTACGCTCGGTGACGTCCTCGAGAATGACGACCGAGCCGCCGCCGGGCATCATCCGGCGCGATACGGCGATGGAGCGGTCGCCGTCCGGCGAGGTCTGGAATTGATCGTGGATGTTCTCGCGAAGCCCGGCGAGGATGGCGCGGATCACCTGCTTCGCGCTCTGATTTTTGTGATTGCCGGCGCGGATGCTGTGGCGGACCAACTGCGAAATCCGCATGCCGACGCGCACCGGCGCCTTTTCCATGTGCAGCAATTCCAGGAACCGCTCGTTCCAGACCTGGAGGCGGTCCTGCGGGTCGAGCATGCACAGGCCGTGCGACATGTTGTTAAGGGCAACGTCAAAACGATTGGCCTGCTCCTCGAAGCGGGCGGCGAGCGCTGCTTCCTTGCGCGTCATCGTCAACGCCTGGAGGATGATGTCGCGGATGCTCAGCGTGATGTCCATCATGCCGTAGATGAACATCAGCACCACAAAGCCCAGCGCCTTGTGCATCCAGTCGTCATACATCAACAAGGCGATGGCCATCGGCAGCGTGCAGAAGGTGAGCTGCCCGACGGCAATGAGCGGCCGGCCGGCGTTGCGGCCGGAGATCGCCGCGGCGTAACCGGCCGACGTGGTGGTGACCGCCATCTGCAGCGTCGCGTCGGTGGTCGTCGTGATCGTCAGCCAGCACAGCAGGCCGAGCAAAGCGGAGAAAGTCCAGGCGCCATACTCGTAAACCCGCTCCCACAGCTTGGTGGCGGCGGCGTCTTCCGAATTCTTTGATTTGCGGTACAGCACCGCGGAAGCGACGCGCAGCATGCCGACCGCGAAAATCGCCGCGGAATTGACCATCAGCATGCTGTCGCCGACGCGAAGCGCGATAGCGACGCCGATGATCGAGCAGGCGATGGCGCCGACAATCAGCGAGACGATGGGGGCAAATAGCGACTCGACCAGCGCCGCACGGATTTCCGTCGGCAGCCCCGCGTCGGCTTTGCGAGTCTGGAATAGCTTCTTGATCAACATCGACCCCACCCCCTCAACATGGCCAAAGGTACCTGGGGAAGTTCAATATTAAGGAAACAGATCGGCCAATCGCGGCAATTGGTGAATCCTTGGGCAATAACGCGCCGACAATTTCAATAAAAATTGGCGGCAGCTTTCAAAATTTTGATAACCATAAGCGTCGCGCATCATCACAAACGTTAATGCTCGGGACTTTCTTCTGCGCCCCGCTCCTCCGCAACATCTCGTTGTCGTGGTTAATGCGCGCGCAGAGCTAATTTTCTCGCATTTCATAAGGTGTTTTTACTTCCGCGCACCGCGCGGCGCGCATTGCGCATGACTGTGCAGCGCAACGTTTCGTTGAAAAACCGTCAACACTCTGTTAGGGTAAAAGAACAGTTAATGAGAGCGCAGAAATGTCGATGTATGCGTATGCGGATCTCCGTTCGCCCCTTAAGCGGGTGACCCACACTGTTCCGCTGGTGCCCGTTGCACCCGCGATGCCCAAGATCGAAGCCAAGATCGACCCGAAGCTGATCGACCTGAAAATGCTCGATGCCGCAACGGCCGAGCCGAAAGTCATCGATCTCAAGAAGAATACCGATGCGCGCCGGCTGTTCGAACTGGCGCAGTTGGAAGTTTCCTTCGACGCGGAGGCGGGCGCGTTGTGGACCTTCATGTGTCCGCGCGGCCGTGCCAGCTACAATCCGGAGCTGCTGGAAGATTTCCATGCTTGGCAGCGCGGCATCGTCGCGGCTTATGAGGATCGTCCGAGCGACCTGAAGTATCTGCTGCTCGGCTCGCGGACGCCCGGCGTATTCAACCTCGGCGGCGACCTCAATCTGTTCGCGCAACGCATTCGCGAGCGTGACCGTGCGGCGCTGATTGGCTACGGCGAGTCTTGCGTCCGCATTCTCGATCGCAACATGGATACGCTCGGTCTGCCGATGATCACCATCGGGCTGGCGCAAGGCGACGCGCTCGGCGGCGGCTTCGAGTCGCTGTTGTCGTTCAACGTCATCATCGCCGAGAAGCAGGCCAAATTCGGCTTCCCGGAGACCTTGTTCGGCCTGTTCCCCGGCATGGGCGCCTACAGCCTCGTTGCGCGCCGCACCAGCGCCGCCTTCGCCGAGGAGATGATGCTCAGCGGCAAGACCTACACCGCCGACGAAATGAAGGAAGCCGGGCTGGTGCACATGGTGGTTGAGCCGGGGCAGGGCATCGAAGCGGCGAAGGATTACATGGCGCGCAACAAGCGTCGCCATAACGGCAACCGCGCCGTATTCCAGGCCGGCCGCGTCGTTAATCCGGTGACGCTCGAAGAACTCAATAGCGTCGTCGAGATCTGGGCCGACGCCTGCCTGCAACTGAGCGACCGCGACCTCAAGGTGATGCAGCGTCTGGTCGCCGCGCAGGACCGGCTGAACAGCGTTGCCCAGGCCGGTATGCAGGCGGCCGAATAACGCAAACCGCTTTTCGAGGCGGCAAAAACTCAAAAAGAACTCAAACGGGCGCACCCGCAAAGGTGCGCCCGGAAATTTGAGTGCACGCGCCGGGAACAGGTTAGACGCCACGCGTACCGATGCGTTGATGCCGCAGTCAGAAACCGGCAAAATCAACTGCGTCCGTCATCCCCATTGCGGCCGGTTGCCACCCGGCGCGTGCCATGAGAACGCCCTAACGCACCTCTCGTTCCGTGACCTGGCGGAGCCTCTTGCACGGCGCTGCCACCACATGCACATTCATCCGACTGCCTGCTGAGCGGCATCATCTACAACAAGACGCCGGCCAATTGCGGGCCGACGATGTTTGCCTCGCCCCGCCAGCTCTCGCGCATGATCGAGCCGAACTTCACGGCCAAGAACGAAATCAATTCCGACGTGTATGCGGATGGATTTCAAGTAGGCGGCAATATGCGAGGTGCGCTCCCTCTCCCCAACGGGGAGAGGGTTGGGGTGAGGTGAAGCGCGCGATCGCAGCGTCTACTTCACCGCTATAAGTTCGACGTCGAACATCAGCACGGCGTTCGGCGGGATGACGCCGCCGGCGCCGCTGGCGCCATAGCCGAGCGCAGGCGGAATGATGAGCGTGCGCTTGCCGCCGACCTTCATGCTGGCGACGCCTTCGTCCCAGCCTTTGATGACGCGGCCGGTGCCGATCGGAAATTCGAAGGGCTGACCGCGGTCGACCGAGCTGTCGAATTTCTTGCCCTTGATGCCGTTGGTGTAGAGCCAGCCGGTGTAGTGCATGACGCAGGTCTGCCCGGTCTTCGGCGAGGCGCCGGTGCCGACAGTGGAGTCCGTGATCTGGAGGCCCGATGATGTGGTCATGGTTTTCGCCTGTGCGGATGCGGGGGTGAAGGGGCCGGTCGCGATGACAATGCCCGCGCCGGCAACAAGTGCAATCGCCCCGAAGAGGCCTGCACGGATGAAAGCTCGCATGGGGAACTCCTTGAATGGTCGCCGAAGCGAGCAGGAGTTCTAGCCTAAAGCTTGCCCAGCCGCCACGCTATTTAGCCTGCTTGGACTTCTCCGCACAGCGCACTAATTCCTTGCGGACCGTGTCCGCACACGTGCCGACTTTCGCGACCGCGGTGGCGATCTCTTCGTGCGTCGCGCCGAGAATCTTTGACCAGTGGCGAAGCATCGCCGGATCGTCCAATTCGATTTTGCTACGGTCTTTCTGAACGACACTGATTTGCATGGTGCTGATTTCCGTTTGCCGCTTCGTGCGCGATGAATTGCAACGTAATAACGGTCGGTACGTTCCATGAACGCGTATTCATGCCGCGACGGTGGAGCGACGCGGCACGACCGGCGTGTCGTTACAAATTAGTTACATATGTTGCCATGCGGAACAGAATTTGCCCGACGCCGTTTGTTTAATGCAAATCGGCCGATTTCCGGCGGCGCAGACCGAGTTCCCAATGCACATCGTCGTTTACGCCGTCACCGTATCGATTTTCCTGTTCTGCGGCCTGATGGGCTTGTCGGCGGTGCTGGAACCCGTCGAGGGCATTCCGCATATGCGGATGGGCATGCCGGCAAAGTCGGTGCCGACGACAACCGGCGAGATGGCAGCGCGGGCACGCGAAACTGCCTTGATGGTCGAGGCGGACTTTAAACGCAGAAATCCGCCGCAGCCGATTACCGCCTCGGCCCCGGCGGTTGTCGCCAAGCCGGCGCTGAAGGCCGTCGCGGCCGATCACTCGGCAAGAAAGAAGAAAGTAAGGGTCGCTCGGGATGGACACGGACCAGCGGAAGCGCTGGCTTATGTTCCGCGCACGGCATTAAGTTTTCATGGCGGGCTCGACTAGATCGAACGCCTTATTGCGCGGTGACGCCAGCCTTCTTCGTATTTTCTCCTTCGACCGTGCACAGCGTCAGCCGCGACACAATTTTGGCCATGTTTACCAGCCCCTTATTGTTCCGAAACTGGGAATTTCCAAGGGCCCCCCGGCAGCCTATGATGGCCGCGGTGCCGAAGCCGCACCGGCGTTCGAAGGCAGACAAAATGTCTGATGTGAGGATGGCAGGAAAGGGACGTCCGGCGCGGGTCGCTTCCGCGCGCGCGTCCTTCTTTGCGCGCCTGTCGCTTGCCATCCTGTGGGCTTGCTTGGGCGTCGCCGGCGTGAGCGCGGTTGCCGCGGCGGCGATTTACCTGCCGCTGCCTCACGGCCGCTCTGTCTTCGCGCCTGAGTTACGGTCATCGATAGCCTTCGCCCTGCCGTCTCCCGATGTCGATTTCGCAGACATCTGGCGCCAACGGGCGCGCTCGGTTGGATCTGCCGCTCTCGGCCTGCGCGCGGGGCAAGACAAGGCCTGGATGCCGGACGGCGGCGTATCGACTTTGCTGGCGACCCGCTTCCCGCACGCCGGCAGGGTGCGGTTACCCGACATTGAAGTTGCCGCATCGCTGCCTCTGCCGCCGCCGCGGCCCGACGCGATCGCGCGTCAAGATCTTGCGCGTCCTGGCGTCGTCCGCACCATGCCGGTCGAACCGCAGCTTGCCTCGCTGCCTCCACAGCCCAATCCGCAAACCAAGCCCGGCGAACCCGGCATCTTCGATAGATTATTCGGCGATCCTGACCGCGCCGCCAAGGCCGTACTCGCCGCCAATCCGAACACGGTGCTGTATGACATCACCAAGCGCGCCGTTTATATGCCGGATGGCGAAAAGCTCGAGGCGCATTCGGGTTACGGCCAATATATGGACGATGTCGAGTCGATGCATCGCAAGGATGTCGGCGTGACGCCGCCCAATGTCTATACCGTCTCCTTCCGCGAGAAGCCGTTTCATGGCGTGCGCGCGCTACGCATGAAGCCGGTTGGCGGCGGCAACATGTATGGCCGCGATGGCTTCCTGACGCATTCCTTCTTGCTCGGCACCAACGGCCAGTCGAACGGCTGCATCTCGGTGCGCGATTACGACAAATTCCTGCAGGCTTATGAGGACGGCAAGTTCGACCAGATCATCGTCCTGCGCAGCGCCGATGAGCCTGGACCGTCACAGGTGGCGAGTACGCAGGGCGAGGGTTCGTAAGGGTCGTTACCGCTTCCGTGTCTTCTTCGTCGGCTGCGCGTGCGCGTGAGCCATGGCCAACGCCGCCTTCAATTCGGCTACGCTCAGTTTCGACAGCGTCGCCGTGGTCCAGCCCTTTTTGCCCCAGGCGTTCGGCACCGGCGCGAAGGCGTCGGGCGCGACTGTGCACTTGAGCGCTTGTTCGTCGGGTGAGAACACGAAGTTGGCGGTGCGCTTGTCGGCGGCCAGCGTCACGTAAATCCGCGCGACCTTGAACGCGATGCGGTCGAAATGCGGCGCTTGCGTCGTGCCGGGAAGCGCGAGCGCGAGGCGGCGGAGGTCGGAGAAGGTGGACATGATGAC
>JANMSH010000251.1:0-5515 GCA_031389105.1 Hyphomicrobiales bacterium | reverse complement strand
GCCGGCGCGCTGCTGCAGGCGCTCGACGACGCGCCGCTGGCGCTGGCCGATCACGCGCTGGTCAATCTCCGATTTTCGGTGGCCGACATCCGCCGCGAGGCGGACGGGCGCACTTATCACGCACTGGTGCGCTTTCGCGCCGTGACCGAACCCGCCTGAACAAGAGGATCAATTCATGACGGCCCAGAAAGGTAAAGACCTGCTCATCAAGATCGCCGACGGCGCGAGTTACACGACCGTCGCCGGCCTGCGCACGCGTAAACTTTCTTTTAACGCTGAAACGGTCGACATCACGCATGCCGAAAGCGCCAACCGCTGGCGCGAGCTGCTCGATGGCGCCGGCGTCAAACGCGCCTCGGTGTCGGGGCGCGGGCTGTTCAAGGACGCCGCGACCGACGCGCTGATGCGTCAGACTTTCTTCGACGGCGCGGTGAAAAATTATCAGGTCGTCATTCCCGACTTCGGCACGGTGCAGGGCGCGTTCCAAATCGCGAGCCTGGAATTTGCCGGCGAGCACAATGGCGAGGTCACCTACGACGTCGCGCTGGAGTCTGCCGGCGAACTGACCTTCACGGGAGCCTGATCATGGCAAACCGCCACCGCGGCGAGATCGAGGCCGAGATCGGCGGCGTGCGGCGCAGGCTGGTGCTCACGCTCGGCGCGCTGGCCGATCTGGAAGACGCGTTCGGCGCCGAGGATCTGGTGGCGCTGAGCGAGCGCTTCGGCACCGGCCGTCTGAAGGCACGCGACCTCACGCGCATTATCGCCGCCGGCCTGCGCGGCGCCGGCGAGACGGTGAGCGACGATGCCGTTGCCGCGATGGAAGTCGACGGCGGCGCGCAAGCTTATGTCCGCATCGCCGCGGAGCTGATCGCCGCGACCTTCGGTGACGCGCCCGAATGATGCCGTTTCCCTGGAAGCAGGCGATCGGCTTCGGCCTTGGCGTACTGCGGCTCTCGCCAGAGCAATTCTGGCGGATGACGCCGCGTGAGCTGGCTTACGTCATCGAAACCGTAACGGGGCGCACCGCGCCGCTCGACCGCGGCGGTCTGGCCGCATTGATGAAGAGATATCCCGATGAACGACAGTTATAGCTTCGACGAAGGAATGTCGGCGACAGACGGCGGCGTGAAGGAGTTGCCCGAACTCGTCGAGAAGACGCGCCGGCGCACCAATGCGCTTGGCGTCAGCGCCCGTTCATTTTCCACCATCATGACCAAGGCTTTCACCGACGCGACCGTCGGCGGCAAGCAGTTCGACGATGTGCTCAAATCGATGGGGCTGAAGCTCTCCGGCATGGCGGTGTCGCAGGCCTTTAAGCCGCTGGCGAGCGGGCTGACCAAGGCCTTTACTGGAATTCTGGGCGACATCTTCGGGACGGATCTGTTTCCGAAGGGCGGTGGCGGCAAATCGCCGAGAGGTGAAGACGGCGAGGGCGGTGGCGGATGCTGCTGTAATCGCCAGCCGACGATAGGCGGCGGATGTTTCGGCACCTCCACGCCGCCGTTCATCCCGCCGATCTGGAAGAATCTCTTTCCGTTCGCGTCCGGCGGTGTCATCGGCGCGCCGACGTATTTTCCGATGTCGGGCGGCCTGGGACTGGCCGGCGAGGCGGGGCCGGAGGCGATCGTGCCGCTGTCGCGCGGACCGGGCGGGCGTCTTGGCGTTGCGATGGCGGGCGGCAGTCCGCTGTCCAACATCACCGTGCAGATCATGACGCCGGACGCCGCGAGTTTCCGCCGCTCGGAATCCTATCTGACCGGTCAGATCGCCCGCGCGGTGTTGCGCGGCCAACGCAGTCTCTAGCCCATGACCGCATTCCACGAAGTCCTGTTCCCGCTCGACATTTCGCTGAAAAGCGCGGGCGGACCGCAACGCCGCACCGACGTGGTCGCGCTCGGCTCCGGCGCCGAGGAACGCAACGCGCGCTGGGCGCATTCGCGGCGGCGCTTCGATGCCGGCTATGGCGTCAAGACGTTCGAGGCGCTGTCGCAGGTGATCGCGTTTTTCGAGGAGCGGCGCGGCAGACTTCATGGCTTTCGATGGCGCGACCGGCTCGACCATTCCTCCGCCGCGCCCGACGCCGGCGTCACCGCCACCGACCAGGTGATCGGTACCGGCGATGGCACGACGGCGACCTTCGCACTGAGCAAGACCTATGGCTCGGTCTATTCGCCGTATCAGCGGCCGATCGGCAAACCGGTGCCGGGCAGCGTACGCGTTGCGGTTGCCGAGGTCGAGGCGGTCGATGGCACGGCGTTCACCGTGAACAATACGACGGGGATGGTGACTTTTCTGGCCGGACACTTTCCAGCGAGCGGGCAGGCGGTGACGGCGGGATTTCTGTTCGACGTGCCGGTGCGCTTCGACACGGATTATCTTGAGGTGGACTTGTCCGCTTTCGCCGCCGGATCGATTCCGAAAATCCCGCTGGTGGAGATCAAGCCGTAGGCTTCAGACGAGAAGCTCGAGCGGAACGTTGAGCGCGGTTGCGATCTTTTTGAGTGCGGTCGTCGTTCCTTTCCTCCGGCTGTTCTCCAGATCGGAAAGATAGCCTTGGCCAATATTTGTCTTGGACGACAGACGAAGTTGCGTCATGTCGCGCCATTCGCGCAAGACACGCAGCACATTCTCGCCGCTGGCGATGCGATCGATCGCCGATTTCGGAATGAGCGGTGCGCCACCGGAAATTTCCTTGCGTGCGCGAGCCACAAGACGCGCGGTGCCGATATCTTCATCGGCTTCGGCCGCTTTGGCAGCCAGCGCTTCATATTCCTTGCGCGGAAGGATAGCGACTTCACCTTTGTCGGTTTTCTTGAAGCGAACATTCATGGCGCTGCCCTTCTAGTCGTAGATTTCTCTGCGATTACCAACCGCGACGACGATCATCGAGTTGCCTTCCTCAATGAAGATTACCCGCCAGTCGCCGACTCGAAGGCGGCTGCCGGCCCGGCCTTTGAGGCGCTTCAGGTCGCCGGCTCCATTGGCAGCGTACAGCGTCAATTTGGCGTCGATCCGTTTGCGAATGTCGGCCGATAAATTGAGCCATTGTCTCGTCGCCGCAGGGGTGAAGGCAATCTCCTTCATGCGTCAAATATCGCACATAGCGATAATTTGTCAATATCGCGTATAGCGATAATTTCCACCGGATTTAGTCATGCGCACCATCCCCCCAACCCTCCAGGCCAAGCTCTCTTCCGGCGTCACCACCCTGTGCCGCTGCTGGCTGATCGCTCGCAAGGACGGCGTCATGCAAGGCTTCACCGATCATGACGAAGACCTCGTGTTGGGCGCCGTGACGTGCCGCGCTGGCACAGGCTTGTCGGGCAGCGAAGCGACGCAGAAGCTGGGGCTTGCGGCCGACAGCTCCGAATTGTCGGGCGCGCTGGCCGATGACTCGCTCAATGAAGCCGATCTCGCCGCCGGCCGCTACGACGCCGCCGCGGTCGAACTGTGGCTGGTGGACTGGAGCGAGCCTGCGCTTCGCGTGCTGCTGGCCAAAGGCGCGCTCGGCGAAGTGCGGCGTGAGGGCGGGGCCTTCACCGCGGAAGTGCGCGGCGTCAGCGATCGGCTCAACCAGAGCAACGGGCGGCTTTACACGGCGAGCTGTTCGTCCGATCTCGGCGACGCGCGCTGCACGGTCGACCTCACCAATCCCGGATATCGCGGCACCGGGGCCGTCATCGCGTTGACGGGCACGTCGAGCTTTGTCGCCAGCGGGCTCGACGGCTACGCGACCGAATGGTTCACCGCCGGCAAGCTGACCTTCACCGGCGGCGCCAACACCGGGGTGTCCGTCGAGGTGAAGAACCACCGCAATGTCGCGGGCGTTACATTGAGTCTTTGGCAAGTCATGCCGGAGCCGATCATGGTCGGCGATACCTTCGTCGTCACGGCCGGTTGCGACAAGCGCTTCGCTACGTGCCGCGACCGCTTCCTCAATACCACCAATTTCCGCGGCTTCCCGCACGTTCCCGGCAACGACTTCGTCGTGCGCTATCCGTCGACGGGCGAGCCCGGCAATGACGGCACCAGTTTACAGAGCTGACATGTTCCTCACTCGACAGATAATCGTCGCGGAAACGCGCGGCTGGATCGGCACGCCCTATCGCCATCAAGCGTCCCTCAGGAATGTGGGCTGCGATTGCCTCGGGCTGGTGCGCGGCGTTTGGCGCGCCGTGATCGGCGACGAGCCGGAACGCGCGCCGCCATACGCACCGGACTGGGCGGAAGCCGCGTCCGGCGAGCCTTTGGCGGACGCGGCCGCGCGTCATCTGATCGCTATCGATCGCGACACATTTCACAATGGCGACATCGTGCTGTTTCGCTGGCGCAGCAATCTGCCGGCCAAGCACGCCGCCATCGTTACATCGTCCGAAAACGGCGGGCCGGACACGATGGTGCATGCCCATGACGGCGCGGCGGTGACGGAAGTTGCGCTGGCGCCGTGGTGGCGTCGACGGTTGGCGTACGCCTTCCGGTTTCCCGGAGTGACCGAGTAATGGCAGCCCTTGCTCTTTCCATGGCCGGCGCTGCCGGCGGCGCCGTGTTCGGGCCGGCCGGTGCGATCGCCGGGCGACTGATCGGCGCGCTCGCCGGCAACGCCATCGACCAGGCCTTGTTCGGATCGAAGCAGGAGCGGGCGGTCGAAGGTCCGCGGCTCGCCGATCTCGACATGATGGCCTCGACCGTTGGCGCGCCGATCCCGCGCATTTATGGCCGCGCGCGGCTGTCCGGCCAGGTGATCTGGGCGACCAAGCTTCAAGAAGTGGTGGATACCACCAGCGAATCCAGTGGTGGCGGCGGCGGAAAGGGCCTCGGTGGCGGTTCGAAAGTCACCACCACGACCACGACGTATTCCTATTTCGCCAATCTCGCCGTCGGCCTATGCGAGGGTCCGATCAGTTGCGTGCAGCGGATCTGGGCGGACGGCAAACCGCTCGATCTCGCCGGCGTGAACTACCGCGTTTACACCGGCGACGAATTGCAGACCGCCGATCCGCTGATCGTCGCCAAGGAAGGCGCGGCGCCGGCCTATCGCGGGCTTAGCTACGTCGTGTTCGAGCGTTTGCCACTGGCCGACTTCGGCAATCGCGTGCCGCAACTGTCGTTCGAGGTGGTGCGCGCCGTCGGCCGTCTCGAGCAGATGGTGCGGGCGGTGACGCTCATTCCCGGTGCGACCGAATTCGAATACGAACCGGCGACGGTCGTGCAGGTGACGGGCCCCGGTCAATCGCAGCCGGAAAACCGGCACGTCAGCAACGCCGAGTCCGATATTATCGCCTCGCTCGATGAGCTGCAGGGCATCGCGACCAATCTCGATCGCGTCGCAATCGTCATCGCCTGGTTCGGTACCGACCTGCGCGCCGGTCACTGCCGCGTGCTGCCGGGCATTGATAATGCGGCGAAGACCACTAGCGGCGCGACCTGGGCGGTGGCCGGTACGCTTCGCGGCACGGCCTATTTGGTGTCGACGGTCGGCGGCCATCCGGCCTATGGCGGCACGCCGTCCGAC
>JANMSH010000243.1:0-8911 GCA_031389105.1 Hyphomicrobiales bacterium | reverse complement strand
ATCCGCATGACCCGCCGCGCGCCGGATTTTACGAACGTGCAGATCGATCTGGAGGTCTACGACCTCAAGCATCTCACCGCCATCATCGCGCAATTGCGCGCCAAGCCGATGGTGGCGAAGGCGGAACGGGTGAATGGTTAGCGAATGATCCCGAAAAGTGGGCACCGGTTTTCGGATAAGATCATGCGCCAAGGAATCTAAGCATGGCGCCGTCACCCCTTCGCCTCGGCGTCAATGTCGATCATGTCGCCACCATCCGTAACGCCCGCGGCGGCCGCCATCCCGATCCGGTGCGCGCCGCCAAGCTCGCAATCGCGGCGGGCTGCGACGGCATCACCGCGCATCTGCGCGAGGATCGCCGCCACATCCGCGACGACGACATCGCCCGGATCAAGGCGGAGATAGGCAAGCCGCTCAATTTCGAAATGGCGGCGACTGACGAGATGGTCGCGATTGCGCTCAAGACCAAGCCGCACGCGGTCTGTCTGGTGCCGGAGAAGCGCACCGAGCGCACCACCGAAGGCGGCCTTGACGCCGTCAGGCAGCGCAAGCAACTGGCGCCTGTGATCCAAGTGCTGAAAGCCGCCGGTATCCGGGTCTCGCTGTTCATCGGCGCCGCCCCGGCGCAGATCGAGGCGGCGGCGGCGCTCGGCGCACCGGTAATCGAAATTCACACCGGTTCGTGGTGCGAGGCGCTGGCAGGTTCGCGCATCAGCGAGTCTAATGCGGAGTGGCGGTTGATCCGGGACGGCGCGAAGCTCGCCGACAGCCTCGGCCTTGAGGTCCACGCCGGTCATGGGCTCGATTACGCGACTGCCGAGGCCGTCGCTGCATTACCTCAGATCGCCGAGCTCAACATCGGTCACTTTCTGATCGGCGAGGCGGTGTTCGTCGGCCTGACCGAAACCGTGCGGCGGATGCGCGTGGCGATGGATAGCGGGCGAGCGTCGCTATGATCATCGGCATCGGCAGCGACCTCTGCGACGCACGGCGCATCGCCAAAGTGCTTGAACGTCATGGCGATCGCTTTCTCAACCGCATCTTCACGCCGGCCGAACGCGCCAAGGCCGAGCGCCGCGCCAATCGTGTCGAGACCTATGCCAAACGTTTCGCGGCCAAGGAGGCCTGCGCCAAGGCGCTCGGCACCGGATTCCGGCGCGGCGTGTTCTGGCGCGACATGGGCGTGGTCAACATGCCGTCGGGGCGACCGACCATGAAGCTAACCGGCGGCGCGCTTCAGCGTCTGAAGGCGATCACGCCGACCGGCTGCGACGCCCAGATCGACGTCTCGCTGACCGACGAAGGACCGACCGCGCAGGCCATTGTCATAATTTCGTGCGTCCCCGCAAAGCCCTCCGGGACTGCGGCATAAGCCAGGAACGCTAGTCCGCCCAGCCACTTATACCCGGGCTGCGGGCTTATTCATTGCGCGCTTGGGACTCAGCCGCTACAAGGTCGCCGGGGACGCGGGGCGGCAATGAGCGACTTGCGGGACAAAAGGCCGATGAGCGTGACATCCGGAACAAAACGAAAAGAAGGCGGGATTGCTGAAACCGTCCGAGTGATTTTCCACGCGCTGGTGATCGCGCTGGTGATCCGGACGTTTCTGTTTCAGCCCTTCAACATCCCTTCCGGCTCGATGAAGGCCACGCTGCTGGTCGGCGACTACCTTTTCGTGTCGAAATACAGCTACGGCTACAGCCAGTTCTCGCTGCCTTTGTCGCCGCCGCTCTTTTCCGGAAGGATTCCCGGCTCCTGGATGCCGGAGCGCGGCGACGTCGTGGTGTTCCGCCTGCCGAAGGATACCTCGACCGATTACATCAAGCGCGTCATCGGATTGCCCGGCGACAAAATTCAGGTGATCGACGGCGTGGTCAGCATCAACGGCGTGCCGGTCAAGCACGAGCGCGCGCCGGACTTTATCGAGACCGAGGAGGGTATGCGTGAAGCTCCGGTCAAGCGCTGGAAGGATACGCTGCCGAACGGCGTGAGCTTCCACACACTCGATCTTGTCGATAACGGCTTTGCCGACAACACTCAAGTCTACACCGTTCCGCCCGAACATTATTTTATGATGGGCGACAACCGCGATAATTCGACCGACAGCCGTTTCAGTCAGGTCGGCATGGTGCCGTTCGAAAACATCGTTGGCCGTGCGCAACTCATCTTCTTCTCTGTCTACGAGGGCGAGCGCGCCTGGCAATTCTGGCGCTGGCCAGTCGCGGTGCGCTGGAACAGGCTGTTCACGATCGTACGATGAGCCGCAAGGCCGCCAAAGACAGATCGGCGCTTGAGGAGCGGATCGGCTATAAGTTCGCCGACAAAGCTATGCTTGAGCGCGCGCTCACGCATATTTCGGCGCTGTCGGGCGGCCCGCAAAAGCGCTCCGAAAGTTATCAGCGGCTGGAATTTCTCGGCGATCACGTGCTCGGGCTGGTGATATCCGACATGCTCTATCGCGCCTTTCCGAAGGCGAACGAGGGCGAGCTGTCGCGCCGGCTGGCCGATCTGGTGCGAAAAGAAACCTGCGCGGAGGTTGCCAAAGCGATGGATCTCGGCCCGGCACTCAAGCTCGGCAATTCGGAATCGCACGCCGGCGGGCGCCTGAGGGCGACGATCCTGGCGGATGCCTGCGAAGGGCTGGTCGGCGCGGTCTTCATCGACGGCGGCTATGCCGCGGCAGAAACCCTGATCGGGAAATTCTGGAAGGAGCGCATGCTCAGGCCGCTGCGCCCGCTGCGCGATCCCAAGACCATGTTGCAGGAATGGGCGCAGGCGCGCGGCCTGCCGACGCCGGTCTATCGCGAACTGGCGCGCACCGGCCCGCATCACGATCCGGAGTTCCGCGTCGCTGTCGTGCTGCCCGACCGCCCGCCGGCCGAAGGCATGGGCTCTTCGAAACGCGCCGCCGAACAGGCCGCGGCTGCTGCCATGCTCACGCGCGTCGGCGTCGCGGTGGACAAACTCGATGGTTGATCAAACCGCGCTAGATACAAAATGCGGCTTCGTCGCCCTGATCGGCGCGCCCAATGCCGGCAAATCCACGCTGCTCAATGCGCTGGTCGGCTCGAAGGTCACCATCGTCTCGCACAAGGTGCAGACCACACGAGCGCTGATCCGCGGCATCGCCATCGAAGCCAAGTCGCAGCTCATCTTCGTCGACACGCCCGGTATCTTCTCGCCGAAGCGAAGGCTCGACCGCGCCATGGTGACGACGGCCTGGAGTGGCGCGCATGAAGCAGATCTGGTCGGCGTGCTCATCGATGCACGCAAAGGCCTCGACGAGGAGGCCGAAGCGCTGCTGGCGAAGCTTGCCGAGGTCAAGGGCCCGAAGATCCTCATTCTCAACAAGATCGATCTGATCCCGCGCGACGCGCTGCTGCTGCTCACCAGGATCGCCAACGAGAAGTCGAAGTTCGACTCGACGTTCATGATCTCGGCGCTGAAAGGCGATGGCGTCGCCGATCTCAAATCGTGGCTTGCCGAGCGCATGCCGCTAAGCCCGTGGCTTTACCCGCCGGATCAGATGTCGGATGCGCCGCTGCGCCAACTCGCGGCCGAGATCACCCGCGAAAAACTTTTCGAGCGTCTGCACCAGGAACTGCCCTATCACTCGACGGTCGAGACCGAGCAGTGGAAGGAATTGCGCGGTGGCGAGGTCCGCATCGAGCAGACGATTTATGTAGAGCGCGAGAGCCAGCGCAAGATCGTGATCGGCAAAGGCGGGCAGACCCTGAAGTCGATCGGCGAGTCGGCGCGCCGCGAAATCACCGATATCGTCGAGCACAAAGTGCACTTGTTCCTGTTCGTGAAGGTGCGTGAGGGCTGGGGCGACGACCCGGAGCGCTATCGCGCCATGGGGCTGGAGTTTCCGAAGGAATAGTTTTTCTGTCATTCCGGGGCGCGCTTTAGCGCGAACCCGGAATCCAGATATTAGGTTATAATTTGAAGCTGGATTCCGGATTCGCTTGCATCGCAATCGCTCCGGAATGACGGTAAAAAGCTTATGCAATGGACCGATGAAGGCATCGTAATCGGCGTCAGGCGGCACGGGGAGGCGAGCGCCATCCTTGAGCTGATGACGCGCGAGCACGGCCGCCATCTGGGCCTGGTGCGCGGCGGCTTCGGCACGCGCATGAAGCCGATCCTGCAAACCGGCAACAGCGTCAGCGCAAGCTGGCGCGCCCGGCTCGACGAGCATCTCGGCAATTACACCGTCGAGGCGATGCGGCAGCGGGCGTCGAATTTCTTCGGCGCGCCGCATGCGATCTACGGCGTCACCCATCTGGCGGCGCTGATGCGGCTGCTGCCGGAACGCGATCCGCATGCCGACCTCTATGCCGTATTCGAAGACATTCTCGACCGGCTCGAAGACCCAGTGCTGGCGGCGCCGCTGGTGGCACGGTTCGAAATGCAGATGCTGACAGAGCTCGGCTTCGGCCTCGATCTCGATCAATGCGCCTCGACCGGTACGACGAACGATCTGATTTATGTTTCGCCGAAGTCCGGGCGGGCGGTGTCGCGCGCCGCTGGCGAGCCGTGGGCCGACCGCATGCTGCGGCTGCCGGATTTCCTGCGTGACGAAGACGCCGAGCCGGCCGGACGCGATCTCGCTGACGGCTTTGCGCTCACCGGGTTTTTCCTGGCGCGCCACGTGCTGGAGCCGCGTGGGCAGACCCTGACTGACGAGCGCGCGCATTTCATCGCGGCGTTGACGCGGGCGCTGCCGGGCGTGGCTTAGGTATTCACGCGCATGACCCGAAAAGCGGGTACCGGTTTTCGGGTCATGCGCCAAAAAAGTAAAACCGGCCCGGCTTTTGGCCGAACCGGTTCGTTAGATAGAACGGCTACCGATTAACGGCGGCAGATGCGTTCGATGTGGCAGCGACGGTTGCCATAGCGACCGCGATGGCACACGCGCACCGAGCGGCAGCTACGGCCGCGGCGCCACTGAATGTCCTCGATGAGCGAGGTGGAATTCACGGCGTTGCTGTTGATGCCATTGCCGACGACCGCAGCGGACGCACCGGTGGTGCCAGCAAAGCCAACGCCAACCGCAAACAGGGCCGACAAGATAAGCATGCGCATTCTTAGTTCCCTCCAGGTTTCCGTTGCTCGGTAGCCGGACCGGTCGGCCGGCCTACTGCAACGGTTTCAAGTTGCCGCGATTTTTAGATGACAGCCGGCCCACGGCAGGGCCGGCTGTTTTTTTCTTAGCGCCAGCCGCGATGATGATGACGATGGCGCCAGTTGTTCCGGCCACGCCAGCCGTGGCCGCTGGTGTAGTAGCATGAGCGGCGAACCCAGCAGCCGTTCGGGCCGCAGCGGCGCACCGGACGGCAAACATAGGCCACGTCCTGAGACAGGCTGGTGCTGTCGATGGCGGCCTGGATACCCGCCGGGGTCGACAACGCCATGGCCTGAGCTTGGCCCGGTAGAAGGGTCGCGGCCGCCAGCAAGGCAAGAGTCGTGGCACTAGCAAGAATAGTTCGGCGCATAGATCTCTCCGTGTTGATGAAGTCCCAGTCGTGCGCAAGATAACGTCATCGAGGGTATTCGGTTCAGTATCATAACCGCTATATTTAGAAGATATGATGGCCGACGTGTTCATCGCTTGTTCATCACGAGGCGGCGCAGTAGCTATCAGCCATGGGTAAGAGACTGATTCCCCCGGACAAGGGCGAGGTCGAAGAGATCGGGCTGCGCGAGGCGCTGGAAGAGCGCTACCTCGCTTATGCCCTGTCGACCATCATGAATCGCGCGCTGCCGGATGCGCGCGATGGGCTCAAGCCCGTGCATCGCCGCATTTTGTACGGCATGCGGCTGCTGCGGCTCGACCCTGGCTCGGCCTTCAAGAAATCCGCCAAGGTGGTCGGCGACGTGATGGGTAACTTCCACCCGCATGGCGATCAGGCGATCTACGACGCGCTGGTGCGGCTGGCGCAGGATTTCGCCCAGCGCTATCCGCTGGTCGACGGACAGGGCAATTTCGGCAATATCGACGGCGATAACGCCGCCGCTATGCGCTACACCGAGGCGCGGCTGACGTTGGTGGCCGGCCTGCTGATCGACGGTATCGACGAGGATGCGGTCGATTTCCGCGCTAGCTATGACGGCACGGGCGAAGAACCGGTCGTGCTGCCGGCGGCATTCCCCAACCTTCTGGCCAACGGCTCGACCGGCATCGCGGTCGGTATGGCTACCTCGATACCGCCGCACAACGCCGCCGAATTGTGCGACGCGGCACTGTTCTTGATCGACAATCCCAAGGCGCGCAGCCGCACGCTGCTCAAATATGTCCAAGGTCCGGACTTCCCGACCGGCGGCATCATCGTCGGGCCGCGCGAAGAGATCGCGGTGGCCTACACCACCGGCCGCGGCTCCTTCCGGGTTCGCGCGCGCTGGTCCAAGGAAGAGACCGGCCGCGGCACCTACAACATCGTCATCACCGAAATGCCGTGGCTGGTGCAGAAGTCGCGGCTGGTAGAGCGGATCGCGGAGCTCATCAACGACAAGAAGCTGCCGCTGGTCGCCGACGTGCGCGATGAGTCGGCAGAGGACGTGCGGTTGGTGATCGAGCCGCGCGCCCGCACGGTCGATGCCGAATTGCTGATGGAGTCGCTGTTCAAGCTGACCGAGCTGGAAAACCGCATTCCGCTCAACATGAACGTGTTGGTCAAAGGCCGCATCCCCAAGGTGCTCGGCCTTGCCGAATGCCTGATGGAATGGCTCGACCATCGCCGCGACGTGCTGGTGCGGCGCTCCAAGCACCGGCTGGCGGCCATCGAACACCGGCTGGAAATGCTGGGTGGTTTCCTCGTCGCTTATTTGAATCTCGACAAGGTCATCAAGATCATCCGTACCCAGGACGAGCCCAAGCCCGTCCTGATGAAGACCTTCAAGCTCTCCGACGTGCAGGCCGACGCCATCCTCAACATGCGGCTGCGCAATTTGCGCAAGCTCGAGGAAATGGAAATCCGCGCCGAGGAAAAGGCGCTCAAGGAAGAACGCACCAAGGTCAAATCGCTGATCGGTTCGACCGATCAGCAATGGAAGACCATCGCCGGCCAGATCAAGGAGATCGGGAACACGTTCGGGCCGAAGACCGAGATTGGCAAGCGGCGCACCGGCTTCGGCGAAGCGCCTGAACACGACGAGGCCGCGATCGAAGAAGCGATGGTGGTGCGCGAGCCGATCACCGTCGTCGTCTCGGAGAAGGGCTGGATCCGCGCATTACGTGGGCACGTTACTGACTTGTCGTCCGTCACCTTCAAGACCGACGACACACTGAAGTTTGCATTCCCGACCGAGTCGACCGCGAAGGTTCTGATCTTTGCCGGCAACGGCAAGTTCTACACGCTTGAAGCATCCAAGCTGCCCGGCGGGCGCGGTCATGGCGAGCCGGTGCGGATGTATTTCGACATCGAGCAGGACACCGACGTGGTGGCTGCCATGGCGTATCAAGGCGGACGCAAATTCCTTGTCGGTAGCTACGGCGGCAACGGCTTCGTGGTGCCGGAGGACGAAGTGCTCGGCACCACGCGCAAGGGCAAGCAGGTGCTCAACCTGAAAGCCCCCGACAAAGCGGTGGCACTGACCACGGTCGACGGCGAACTGGTCGCGACCATCGGCGCCAATCGCAAGATGGTGATCTTCGGCATCGAGGAAATTCCGGAGATGACGCGCGGCCGCGGCGTGCGCTTGCAGAAGTACAAGGAGAAAGGGCTGTCCGACGTCACCACCTTCAAGGCGGCCGACGGACTGACCTGGCTCGACGGGGCAGGGCGCACGCAGACGCTGACGATGAAGGACCTGAAAGATTGGCGCGGCAAACGCGCTGATGCCGGCCGCATCGCGCAGGGGCTGCCGAAGAACAACAAATTCCGCGGCGTGCCGACTGCAGGCAAAGCGGAAGAAGACTAGCTCGCCACGAACAGCAGCGAACACTCGGCGTCTTGCAACAGCGACGACGCGGTGTCGCCGAAAAACAATTTTTCGCCGGGCCGCCGGCCGACGCCCATCACGATCAGATTGTTCTTGCGCTTTGCTGCTTCGCTCAGGATCGCCTCGTCGGCCGCATTGTTGGACAACACCGCGGTGCGGATGCTCATATTATAGCCGTCCGCGATCGCGACGATGTCCTTGAGGATGGCTTCTTCGTAACGTCGCGTGCGAATGCCGCGGCGCGCGCCCGGCTTGCCGGCGTTACGCACCGCGACATAGAGCACCGTTAGCGACGCCCGGTTGGCGCGAGCCATGGTGATTGCGACTTCGGCGGCGCGGCGTGACGGCTCGGTGCCGTTCACCGGGACCAGAATATTCATTTTACCCGACGGCTTTTCCGCCAGTGCGCCGCGCACCGCGGTGATCGCCAGCGGTCCGACGAATCCTTGGGCCAGCGCGGACACGCTTTCGTGGAAGTCCTTGCCGCGATGGGCGGTCTTTTCCACTCCGATGATCATGAGGTCGTAGCCCTTCTTGGCTTCCTCGGCGATGATCTCGGGGCCGGGGGCTTCGTGCACGATGGTGGTCACGACGACCGGCATGTCGAGCTTTTCTTCGGCTTTTTGTTTTTTCTGGATTTTCTGGGCAGCCTGCTTGACGGCATCACCGGCCACTTCGGCCTTCTTCTCTTGTGCCGGATCGGCGGGTTTTTCAATCGGCGATTTGCCGGCATCGTCTTTCTTCTCTTCCGACTTTTGCTCCTCGGTCTTTTTCTCGACCGCCTTGGAATCCGGCTTGGCATCGGCGAGTTTGGCGTCCGTCGCGGGGGTCTTGTCGGGCTTCTTTTCCTCGATCTTTGTGGCGTCGGTGATGTGCAGAACGGTGGTCGGCATGCCGTGCGTGCCGGCCAGCATGCCGGCCACGCGTGAGGCGAACTTGCCGTTCGGGCTGTCGTCGACCGCGATCA
>JANMSH010000219.1:0-1556 GCA_031389105.1 Hyphomicrobiales bacterium | reverse complement strand
ATGCGCGCTATCATGTACTGGGCGGAACGCTGTCGCCGCTCGACGGCGTCGGTCCGGACGATCTGGCGATCGACGGTCTGGTTTCCCGGGCGCACGCGGCCGAAGTGACGGAAGTCATCCTGGCGCTCAACGCCACGGTCGATGGCCAGACCACCGCGCATTACATCACCGAACTGTTGCACGACGCCAAGGTGAAGGTGACGCGGCTCGCACACGGCGTGCCGGTCGGCGGCGAACTGGATTATCTCGATGAAGGCACGCTGTCGGCGGCGATCAAGCAGCGGACGTTGTTATAATAGAGCTTTGGTTTTGATGCGGGCTTTGCTTGCCGCCCTGTGCGTTCTTGCGCTTACGAGCGCGGCCCGTTAGGCGGGTTTCCGCTCAAGCTCTTTGAAATGCCCGCGTGACTGCAGCCACCACAGCAGAATGAGGCTTGGCAGGCCGATGGCGGTGCTGATCATGAAGAAGGCGGGCCAGCCGACGTTTTCCGCGAGATAGCCGGCACCGGCCGATAAATAAGTGCGGCCGAACGCAGCAAGCGCGGTGAGCAATGCGTACTGCGTCGCGGTGTGCAGCGGCGACTGGCACAGCGCCGACAAATAGGCGACGAAGATCACCGTCCCGATCGCGCCCGTGAAGCTCTCCACCGTGATCGACACCGCCAGCGCCCAGTGGTTGAGGCCGACGGTGGCCTGCCACACGAACACGAAGTTCGACGCGATTTGAAGAAACGCGCCGATCCAGAGCGAGACGGCGAGTGGATAGGCCCGCGCGATGGCGCCGCCGGCAAAACCGCCGATGATTGTCGCGCCAAGCCCGAGGCCCTTCACGATGTTGGCGTAGTCGGTGCGGGTGAAGCCGAGGTCGATGACGAAGGGCGCGGTCATGACGCCCGCGAAGGCGTCGCAGAGCTTGTAAAGAATGACAAAAATCAGCACCACGATGGCCATGTCGCGGGTGAGAAATTCGGAGAACGCCGCCACTGCCGCGGCGAACACGCGTTTGATTGGGCTTTCACCTGCATGCGCGGCATGATCGGCGGCAACCGACGCCGAGCGCGCCGGCTCGGTGGCGAGCAGCGTGACCAGCATGCCGATACCCGCCATCACCGCCATGACCGCATAGCCGAGCGACCAGGCGGCGTCCTTGCTGGCGCCGAGCGCCTCGAAGCCACTGACGATGTAGAGGGTGCCGGCGGTGGAGATCAGCATGCCGATCCGGTACGCCGCGACGTAAGACGCCATGCCGGCGGCCTGCTCGTCGGGCGCGAGACTTTCGACGCGGAAGGCGTCGATCAGAATGTCCTGCGTCGCGGAGGCAATCGCCACCAGCAGCGCCGCGCCGGCGACCATCATGAGCGGCGAGAATTTCGGATTGCTGGCGGCGAGGATCAGGATCGCAGCCACCAGCAGGATTTGCGACAACATCAGCCAGCCGCGGCGGCGGCCGAGCAGCCGCGACAAGACCGGCACGTCGAGTGCGTCCACGACCGGCGCCCACAGGAATTTGAGCGTGTAGGGCGTTCCCACCAATGCAAAAAGCCCGATGGTGCCGAG
>JANMSH010000143.1:0-5270 GCA_031389105.1 Hyphomicrobiales bacterium | reverse complement strand
GCGCAGAAGATATGACTGATCGATCCGACGCCGGAATGCGCCAGCGTCACGGTCTTTTCGTTGGCGCGCAGATAGTCGATGAATTCCTTCAGCGTCTTGGGCGGCAGATCCTTGCGCGCGATAATCGCGACCGGCGTCGATCCGACCATGCCGATGCTCTCGAAAAGACCGTGACGCTGGCGCATTCCGGCGTCGGATCGATCAGTCATATCTTCTGCGCTTACTTCCAGAGCCTGATCGGAGTGCGGCCGGTCGCGGTTCCTTACAAAGGGCTTGGCGATTCCACCCAGGCGCTGCTCGCCGGACAGGTCGACTACAGTTGCAATCAAGCGCCGCTGACCGTCGAACACGTCAATGCCAAACTTTTGCAGGCCTATGTCATTAGCAGCCCGCAACGCTCGCCGATGTTGCCCGATCTGCCGACCGCTGCCGAAGCCGGCATGCCGACGTTTACGCTCGGCGCCTGGAACGGATTGCAGTTTCCGAAAGGAACGCCCGAGCCGATCGTGAAGCAGGTCAACGCCGCGCTTTCAAAAGTGCTCGACGATCCCGACACGCGCGAGCGCCTCGCCAAGATCGGCATCGAGATCGCCGCTCCGGAGCAACGCGCGCCGGCATGGTTCGGGCCGTTTATCAAAAGCGAAATCGCGCGCTGGAAACCGCTGCTGGAGGCCGAACTGGCGCAACAAAAGAAATGATGCGGGAAATTATGATCTCAGCTTCATCGGCCAGTCGATAATTTCGCCCGCGAACAGCACGGCCCATACGATCACCGGCTGAAGCGCGAGCCTTGGCCCATGATACCACCAGCTTGAAGGCAGGCTGGGAATGTCGATGCCTTCAAAGGCGTGCTTGATATTGGCGGGCCATACGCAGACCGCATAGACCGCGAGCGCGACGCCGGCGTAAGCCCGCCATCGTTTAGTGATGAGCGCCGCGGCCGCAGCAATTTCAAACAGGCCGGTTGCGAATATCACTTGCGGCGCGAACGGCACCCAGTCCGGCGTGATCGCCAAAAGCGAATCCGGTGCGGTGACGTGAGCATAGCCCGCGGCGGCGAAGAACGCCGCCAGCACCCAGCGCATGACGCCGCGCACGGCGCCGCCGCCATTTAAGATACCCGGCGTCAGCTCTTATCCTTGACCTGAGTATCGGGGCGGTCGCTGCCTTGGGCGGTTTCGGTGTGCCACTTGCCCTTTTCATCTTCGAATTGGATCTGCTCTGTCTCGCCGGGAACCCGCTGCTCGGCGGCGGCGTGATTGGCCGCCTTCAGCGCGGCGGCGTGGCTGGGAAAGGGTTCCGAGAATACGCCGTCGACTTTGTAGGCCCAGCCGCCGTCGTGCTCGACGATCTCATACGTGACTTCTGCCATCGGAACACCTTCGGGTTGATCGGGGTTTCGGCTGTCAACGTATCGCGGCGGAGAATGGTTGCACAGCACAAAAGCCGAACGCACCCGGATGTTATTCCAATCGGGCTGTGCCATGATGTCTCCCAAGAAAACAAAATACTTTAGGGAGGGTCACTATGAAGACCATCGGACGGCGGAGCTTTATCAAGGGCGCGGGCGGCCTGGCCCTGGCGGGCGGCATGCTGCCCAATCTGGCGGCCCCGGCCATCGCGCAGGAAAAATGGCCGAACAAGCCGATCCGCTTCATCGTGCCGCTGGCGCCCGGCGGCGCCATCGATTTCATCGCGCGGCAATGCGGCGATGTGTTGTCGCGCAGTCTCGGCCAGCAGGTCGTGGTCGAGAACCGTACCGGCGCGGGCGGCACCCTCGGTATGGACATGGCGATGAAAAGCGCGCCGGACGGCTACACGTTCCTCATCACCAACGACAACGCGGCGAGCGCGCCGCACATCCTCAAGCTCAGCTACGATTATACCAAGGAGCTGCTGCCGGTGATCCACATCGGCAGCCAGCCGCAGATTTTCGCGGTGCATCCTTCGCTCGGCGTGAACTCGGTCGCCGAATATGTCGCCCACGCCAAGAAAAATCCCGGCGTCGGCGTCGCAACCTCGGGGGTCGGCTCCAACCAGCATGTGGTAGCGATGTGGCTTGCGAAGGAAGCCGGCATCACCGTTGAGCACGTGCCTTATCGCGGCGCAGGGCAGGCGGTGAACGATCTGATTGCCGGGCATGTGAAGTCGGCCTTCCTGGGGCCGACCTCGATCGTCTCGCATTACCGGGCCGGCAACCTGAAATTCCTGGCGCAGACCTCGGCCAAACGCGCGCCGACGCTGCCGGAAGTCCCGACGCTGGAGGAAACCGGCTTCAAGGGCGTGGTGCTGGAAGCCTGGTATGCCGCGTTCGCGCCGGCCGGCACGCCGCCCGAAATCGTCGCGGCGCTCAATACTGCGCTCCAGGCGTCGTTGTCCGATGCAAAGCTCATACAGAATTTCACCAATGGCTCGGTCGAGCCGGTTGGCGGGACGGCGGATGCGCTCGGCAAGCTGGCGCGCGCGGACTCGGTGAAATACGCGCGGCTGGTCAAGGAACTAAACATCAGCGCCGGTGGCGGCTGATTACAGGCCGCGTTGTTTCTTGAGCTGATCGATGTAGTCCGCGATATCGGACGGTAAAGACTTCAAGCCGGCCTGGCCGGCTTGCGATAAAATCGGGCGTAGTTGCGAGCCAGCTAGGAAAGCCGGCTCGCGGCCCGCCGGAATGATGCGGTCGAAGATCACCACCATCAGCACTGCCAGCAGCACGATGCGAATGGCACCGAGCATCGCGCCGGCCATTCGGTCGGGCAGACTGATGTCGACGCCGACGAGTTCGCTGATCGCCAGCCGCAGCAGCGCGCCGAGCACAAAGCCGATCACCAGAAATAGCGCGGCGAATACGAGCCAGGTCTGCGCCGGCGGCACCTTGAATTGCTCGATCAGCATCGGTGAGATGTACGGCGCAGCCGTCACCGCGACCGGCGCCGCCGCCAGATAGCCGAAGATAGTCGCAAGGCTGCGCAACAGACCGGAGCGGAAGCCGGTAATGATCGCGACCGCCAGGCACAGATAGACCGCGGCGTCGAACAGGTTGACCGATTGGATGGAATTCAAAAGCGTCAGCCTGTCTTGCGTTCGCGGCGGCCTAGATAGCGCATCAGCTCGGCGAGCGGCATCGGGCGTGCAATGACGTAACCTTGCGCCATATCGCAACCCATGGCGTACAATAGATCAAGCGTGCCCCTGTTTTCAACGTCTTCGGTGACCCGCCGATGCGCGCGTGTCACTTTGCCCGCAGTCCGCGCACCAGGCGCCTTGCCGATGATACGTCCCCATGAAGGCTTGGCGGGCGCGGCGGTCATTGGTGCTGCACAACGACCTTGGTGCCGACCGGCACGCGCGACGCCAGATCGATGATGTCCTCGTTGACCAGACGGAAGCAGCCGGACGACACCGCCTGGCCGATGGTCTCCGGCGCGTTGGTACCGTGGATGCGATAGACCGTCGCGCCGATGTAGAGCGCGCGCGCGCCCATCGGATTGCCCGGACCGCCGGCCATGAAGCGCGGCAAATAAGGCTGGCGCTCGATCATCTCCGGCGGCGGGGTCCAATCCGGCCACTCCGCCTTGCGCGTGATCCTGTGAACGCCGCCCCACTGGAAGCCGTCGCGGCCGACGCCGATGCCGTAGCGCAGCGCGAGCTGCTCGTTGACGATCAGATAGAGGAAACGATCGGCGGTGTTCACGACGATCGTGCCCGCCGGATAGTCGTTGCGATAGAACACCGAGGTGCGCCGCAGCTCCGGCGCCAGATCGGCGTCCTTGGCCGTGTTGTCGACGCCCGGGTCGGGTTCCTGGATCGTCGGCGCGGGAATCGCGCGAAACTGCGCGTGAGCCGGCGCGGCGAGGGCAAGAATAAAGGCGATTGCGAGAAGACGGTGCATTGCGGCACGACACTAACAGAGCGGTATTTTGCTGTCCTTCGGCTTAGCGGGCGCCGAAAACCGGCATCGGCATACCTTTTCTTGGGACTTTTCTCGTGACTACAACTGTTATTGCCAACTCCGCAGGGCGAATGGAACTTTGGAGCCTCTGGCGGATTGTGGGTTGGCGGATCGCTCGATCCGACAGGTTTTTATGCGAACAGCCCAAAAGGATCACACACATGCGTATTTCGTCGGGATTTCGGGCCGCGATTCTTGGCCTTGCGGCCGTCGCGGTTACCAGCGTTTCGGCTTTCGCCGCTAGCGGCACCGTCCACCTTCGCATCGTCAAAGCCGGCTTCGTGATTGGCGGTTCGGGCGGCAGCGGCACGCTGGTCTTTAATGGCAAGCGCTATCCGCTCTCGATCGGCGGCCTGAGCTACGGCTTCACCTTCGGCGCTTCCGAGACGAATTTCCACGGCACGGTCAGCAACATTCGCCGCCCGTCGGACGTCGCGGGTGTTTACGGCCAGGCCGGTGCCGGCGCAGCCCTCGGCCGCGCCGGTGCGCAGGGCGTGGTCCTGACCAACCAGAACGGCGCCGTGTTGACGCTGTCGGGCCGTCAGGTCGGCGCCATCGTGAGCGCGGATCTCAGCGGTCTCGCGCTCTCGATGCGCTAAGAGCTTTCAGCCTTCGAGGCTGATCGAGAAACGCCGGTGCCGGAGAAATCCGGCATCGGCTTTTTTATGCGCGCATGATTCATCGCCCGTATTCTTGAGCGGCCCCGGGCAGGCCGTCGTCGTCACCCGCTGTGCGGGCCTTGTATTGCCCCCTCGAATACCGAGGGAGATGGAGCACCGAGTGGCGCACCAAGTTTTCCGTCTTGCCGCACTCCCTTGCGAGAGTGCGGGCGCCTCTCGGCGCTCCATCGCGGCGATTTCTTTGTCCCCGGGACCGTACTTCCGTGTGCGCGACGGGAAACTCTTCGCTTCCCTTATCCGGGTGGCTTTCGCCTCCCTTCATCCGCACCCGTGCAGCCATTCAAGGCAGCTCTCCGTTAGTGAGAGCGGACGGTGACCCGGGGCCTCCCGGGTGCGGGGGTACGTTCGTCCCCGCCCGCGGGCGCCGCATCCTGCTCCACCATCACGACGCCTCATGAAAGCGCCCCTCGATGAGCAGGACAAGAGACTATAAGCATAGGTTTAATATCCTGTCAAGCGCGCCGCTGACGTGACTAAGTCATGGATGCCCGGGTCACAGGCGAGCGAAGCGACGCCGTCCTTCGGACGGCGATGCCCGGGCATGACGGCGGAAAGAGCCTTCGCGGGGACGATATCGGAGAGAGGAGCGATCAGCTCGCCCGGCCGAACCGGTCGTCGAGCGCATAGCCGGCGCCGCGCAC
>JANMSH010000137.1:0-3184 GCA_031389105.1 Hyphomicrobiales bacterium | reverse complement strand
CTCCGCCCCAGTGATGCGCGGCTGGCGCACCGGGACCAAGCGGCTTGGACCGCCGGAAGGGCATTTGCGTCGAATCTCCAACGCACCTCCCGGCCACCGCTCCCCGCCCAACGTCTGAAGACGCTGATCAAACGCCCCTCGATAGTGAGGGCGGGATAAATGGACTATAAGCCTAGTCTAGGCAGGCTGTCAAGTATCACTAGGACTAAAAACTAAAGAAAAAGATTAGAATAATTCTACATGAAGAATTTGTGGGATGTGCACGGCGCCAAATGTGCCGAAGCCCCCGGAACGAATGGCGCGGCGCGGACTTAGCGCTACGGGGCGTGTGTAATTTGACATGGGGTGAGGATGGCGTCCGGGGACCGTTACCGCATATTGGCCGCCAACTGCGACGCCCGCGCGCGCGCCGAAGGCGATCCGGCCATCCGCCACGAGTGGGAAATTATGGCGCAGTCGTACCGCCGGCTCGCGGAACAGGCCGAGCGCAACGCCCGCTGGGACGTCGTCACCGAGCCGCTGCCCGTAAATCTTCACGATCCGGGATCACTGCCACAGCCGCCGCAGACCCAGCAGCCGCAAGCGCAGCAGCAGGCGCAGGGAAAGTTGGAGAAGGACGAGTAGGCCGCGATTTTAATCACGCCGCGCCTATAATTCGATAATACTAGAAATACGGTTGACCCGGCCGTGCCGGCATGGCATGGTACGGGCATGAAAACTGCTGAAGCCGCCGCCCGCCTCGAAGCCCTTGGCAACTCGACCCGCCTGCAGATCTACCGGGCTCTGGTTCGGGCAGGCGAGGCCGGCATGCCGGTCGGCAAGTTGCAGACCAGGCTCGATGTCGCGCCGTCGACTTTGTCTCATCATTTGAAATCCCTGCTGGGCGTCGGCCTCATCGCGCAGGAGCGCCAGGGCACAACGCTGATCTGCCGCGCCAACTACGATGTGATGCGGGGCCTCGTCGACTTCCTGGTGGCGGAATGCTGCGCCGATTCCGCTTGCGTTTCCGCGCCGGCAAAAGGCCGGGCGGCGTAATTCGTTTGCCCTATTGTTCGATAGTTCTAGGAGAATAGAATGTCAGAAAGCCAGAAAACCGTTGCGATCATCGGGACGGGGCCGGTCGGGCTGGCTGCCGGCGCCCACGCCTTGGAGCGCGGGCTCAGGCCCATCCTCCTCGAAGCGGGTCCGGAGATCGGCCATGCCGTGCGGCAATGGGCTCACGTGCGTCTGTTCTCGCCGTGGGAATACAACATCGACCGCGCCGCCGAACGGCTGCTCGCGGCCACCGGCTGGAATTCGCCCGACCCGCGGCAATATCCCACCGGGGGAGAGCTGGTGGAGCGCTATCTCGCACCGCTGGCGACGCGAACCGTCCTCAAGGATCACATTCAAACGTCGAGCCGGGTGACCGCGATCAGCCGCGCCGGTTTCGACAAGGTCAAGACGAAGGGCCGCGAGCAGGCGTCGTTCGAGATTCACTATCAGAACGGCGCGGGACCGAAGTCGCTTCGCGCCGACGCGGTCATCGACGCTTCCGGAACCTGGTTCACGCCCAATCCCGCCGGGGCCAACGCTCTCGATGCAATCGGCGAGGCTGCCGCGCGCGGCCACATCAAGCATGGCATGCCCGATGTGTTGGGCGAGGACCGCGCGCGATATGCGGGCAAGACCGTTGCCGTGCTTGGCAGCGGCCATTCCGCGGCGGGCACCTTGATCGATCTCGCCGCGCTCAAGGAACAGGCGGCCGATACGCAGGTCATTTGGCTCGTGCGCGGCACTAACCCGGAGAAGGCCTTCGGCGGCGGCGCGAACGACAAACTCGCGGCGCGCGGCGAGTTGGGGTCGGACCTTGCCCGGCTGGTCAAAGCCGGCGCACTCAAGATCGAAACCGAGTTTCGAGTCACTCATATCGCTTCGAAGGACGATCGGCTCCGCATCGGTGCGGGCTCCGGCTGTTGCGGCCACCACGTCGTGGCCGACGAACTGATCGTCGCGACCGGCTTCCGGCCCGACCTGTCGTTCCTGCGGGAGCTTCGTATCGCCCTCGACCCCGCGCTGGAATGTCCGCCTGCGCTAGCCCCGCTCATCGATCCCAACGAACACAGTTGCGGGACCGTCAGGCCGCATGGCGCGCGCGAACTCGCGCAGCCCGAACCCGGTTTCTATGTCGCCGGTATGAAGTCTTACGGCCGGGCGCCGACCTTTTTGATGCTCACGGGCTACGAGCAGGTCCGCTCCATCATGGCCGCGCTTGCCGGGGATCATGACGCCGCGGCGCGCGTCGAGCTTGTCCTGCCGGAAACCGGCGTGTGCAACCGCACGGCAAGCGCAAGCGCGGAATGTTGTGGCGGTCCCGCACAGGACACGAGCGCCGCGTGCTGCGTGGCCGACGAGCACGCCAAGAGCCAAGGGGCGGCTGGCTGCGGCTGCGGCTGAACGCATCGCCAGCCGCATCCGCCGTTTGCCGCCATCAAGGCCCCGTGCGCTGGGGCCGGACAGGGCGCGGGTCAGCATCTGGCTACCGCGTTTATCGGGCGCGCCGGTGGCCCCTGCTCAATTCGTTAACGCAATCTTATTCCCGGAGCGGCGCATCGCGGCGCCGATCGGCGCGATCGTGAGGGGCAATTAACCTCTGAGTGCGAATGTACCGGTGGGTGGGGGTCGAACCGGCATTCGCAATCCGCGAGATCGATTCCTGTACTCGGCTGACGTGAAGTCGACTCGGATTGGCAGATGTCTATTGTCATTTCTTCGCTGACCCTCAGGCAGGTCGCAGGGCTTTCCACCACCACGATCGTCAGCCTCACGACCACGCAGGTCGGGGAGCTCAGCACGACGCAGATCGCCGCGTTGACCGCGACCCAGGTCAACGCCATGGAGTCCACCGACCTCCAGCATCTGGCGACCACGCAGGTCGCGGCGCTCTCGACGGCCGTCATCAGCCACCTGGTCTCGCTCCAGATTCAGAACTTCCTCGATACCCAGATTGCAGGGCTCACCGCCACGCAGGTCGGCGTTTTGACGGCGACCGAGATCGGTGCCTTGAGTTCGACCGAGATCCAGGCCATCATATCGTCGTACTCTCCGCCGGCGGCCGTGCTTGGGTCCAACGTGCGGTAGACAAACAGGGCGTTTCCGTCGAGGTTCGGAATGATTTTCTCGCGGGCACGCGCCAGTTGGGCGC
>JANMSH010000121.1:0-1998 GCA_031389105.1 Hyphomicrobiales bacterium | reverse complement strand
GGACGCAAGAATCAGCGCCTCGCGCCTGTCGCGCACGAAACTTTGCGCTGTTCGCTTCGGCCACAGCCGGTCCAGCGTGACGTCCATAGCGCGCTGCATGCGCTTCAGCACCGCCGCCCGGCTCTCGCCGCGCTGATAACTGTACGTATCCGGCAGCACCGATCCTTCGGCCGGAACCGGAACCGGCCCGGTCAGATCGGGGGCGGCGATCAGTTTCTCATGGACCAGGATCGAAGGCGTGCCCTCGGGAATGGTGATCAGATGCTGGATCGGGCGACCGTGCTGCAGGATATCCAGCACGCGTGCGCCGCCGGAGCGCGCGGGAATGGCGAATTCGCCCGCCTGGATCGGATCGGACGAACCGAAAATCCGCGCCATGATCCGATAGGTGCGCGCATTGCCGGGCACGAGACCCTGTTTCACCAGCTCGTCGGACATACGGTAGAAGCTCGTGCCGGCCGGAACCACCAGCCGATGCGGGCCCTGCGCCGGCCCCGGGCTTGCCCAAAGCAGCCAATAGACCAGCGCAAAGGCCAGCAGCGCCAGGACCGCGCCGGCTGCAAGAAAGCGTTTCATGCTTAAGGCGCTCAAAGCGCGCGCATCACCAGGCTGGCATTGGTGCCGCCGAAGCCGAAGCTGTTATTGAGCACCGCCTTGACCCGGCGCTCCTTCGCTATGTGCGGGACAAGATCGACGCCGACCGTCCCCTCGCCGGGATTGTCGAGGTTGAGCGTCGGCGGCACGATCTGATCACGCATCGCCAGGATGCAGAAAATCGCCTCGACCGCGCCTGCTCCGCCCAGCAGATGTCCGATCGCCGATTTGGTCGAACTCATCGAAAGCGTGCCAATCTCATCGCCGAACAATTTGCGCACCGCGCCCAGCTCCAGCTCGTCGCCCAGTGGGGTCGAGGTGCCGTGCGCATTGATATAGTCGATGTCACTGAGATTGAGGCCGGACCGCTTCATCGCCACCTGCATCGCGCGATAGGCGCCGGCGCCTTCGGGATGCGGCGCGGTCACGTGGTAGGCATCGCCTGACATGCCATAGCCAATCAGCTCGGCATAGATTTTGGCGCCGCGCTTTTTCGCCCTTTCATATTCCTCGAGCACGACGACCCCGCCGCCCTCGCCCATCACGAAGCCGTCGCGATCCCTGTCATAGGGCCGGCTGGCGCGCTCGGGCTGATCGTTGAAATTGGTCGAAAGCGCGCGTGCCTGCGCAAAGCCGGCGATGCCGAGTGGGCAGAGCGCGCATTCCGCGCCGCCGGCGAGCATGACGTCCGCATCGTCCATCTGGATCATGCGGCCCGCATCGCCGATCGAATGGGCGCCGGTCGAGCAAGCGGTGACGACGGCGTGATTCGGACCCATCAAGCCATATTTGATCGATACCTGGCCGGAGATGAGGTTGATCAGGCGGCCATGAACGAAATGGGGGCTGACGCGGCGCGGGCCCTTTTCGTGAAGGACGATCGATTCCTTCTCTATGCCGGGAAGCCCACCGATACCGGAACCGATCGACACGCCGACGCGATACCGCTCCTGCTCGCTCATGTCGGTGAGGCCGGCATCCTCGAGTGCCTGGCCAGCCGCATCGATACCATAGATGATGAACGGATCGACCTGGCGCTGAACCTTGTGATCGACCCTTTTGCCCGGATCGAAGCCATATTCATGCTCGGGTGGCTTGACCTCGCAGGCGATCTGGCATGCATAATCGGTCGGATCGAACCGAGTGATGCGCGCCGCGCCGCTCTTCGAAGCGATCAGATTTTTCCAGCTCGTTTCCACGTCGCCGCCGAGCGGCGTTACGAGGCCGAGACCGGTTACGACTACCCGCCGCATAGAAAAACTCCTGTGACTTCAGATGCAAAACGGCCCCCCGACCGTGGACGGGGAGCCGTTTTAAAACAAGGCGGGCCCGATCCGCTGGCCGGCGGCGTCGCCAAAAATGTCAGCCTGTGTTGGCTTCGATATAGTCGATCGCATCCTTGAC
>JANMSH010000179.1:0-4119 GCA_031389105.1 Hyphomicrobiales bacterium | reverse complement strand
GCTTGCGCTCGACCAGACGGGCCGGCTTGCCCTCGCGCAACAAAACCAGCGAGCGGTTGATCAGGTCGAGCATTTCCTTGGAGAGCTTGGCGTCCTCGCCGCTGCCTTTAGCTTTCTTCTCCAGCGCGTCGACACGCTTCTCCAGACTGTCGAGATCGGCGAGCATCAACTCGGTCTCGATGATCTCGATGTCGGCGACCGGATCGATCTTTCCTTCGACATGGGTGATGTCGCTATCCTCGAAACAGCGCACCACGTGCACGACGGCGTCGACCTCCCGTATGGTGGCGAGGAACTTGTTGCCGAGCCCCTCGCCTTTCGACGCGCCGCGCACCAGGCCGGCGATGTCGACGAAGGTGATGCGGGTCGGAATGATCTGCTCGGACTTGGCCAGCGCGCTCAGCTTTTCCAAACGCGGATCCGGCACAGCGATCTCGCCGACATTCGGCTCAATGGTGCAGAACGGATAATTCGCCGCCTGCGCCGCAGCCGTTTGCGTGAGCGCGTTGAAGAGCGTCGACTTGCCGACATTCGGCAGACCGACGATGCCGCATTTGAATCCCATATCGCTTAGTCCCTAATTCTCGTCCGCCGTGTCGCCAAAGCCTTTGGCGTCCATGGCGAGATGCACCTTGTTCTGAAACGTCGAATCCTTGCCTTCGATCAGCAGTTCGACATTGTCGGCGACGATTTCGCACAGCGCCTCGACCCAGGGCCGTTCGCTCTTGGCAAAATCCTGCAACACATATGTTTCCATCAGTTTCTTGTCGCCCGGATGCCCTACTCCCAGCCGCACGCGGCGATAGTCGTTGCCGATGTGCTCGGAGATTGAACGCAAGCCGTTGTGACCGGCATTGCCGCCGCCGACCTTCACCCGCACTTTGCCGGGCGCCAATTCGGCCTCGTCGTGAAACACGACGACTTGGGCCGCGTCCAGTTTGTAGAATTTTGCGGCTTCCGCGACCGCCTGTCCCGACAAGTTCATGTAGGTGCCGGGCAGCAGCAGCAGAATTTTTTCGCCGCCGATGGCGCCTTCCACGGCAACGCCCTGGAAACGCCGGCGCCACGGCGCGATGCCATAGCTCTTGGCTATTTCCTGCACCGCCATGAAACCGATGTTATGGCGGTTGCCGACATAGCGTTCGCCGGGATTGCCGAGGCCGACGAAGAGCAGCATGGCATCACCGGCTTTGCGGTTTAGAGCTAGCTGAAACCCGCCCCGGATCTGAAATCCGGGACGGGCTTTTTGTAGTTTGAGCGCAGCAACTGTGCGTGGCGTAACTTACGCCGCGTTACTTCTTGGCAGGCGCGGCGCCGCCAGCAGGCGCAGCACCGGCAGCGGGCGCAGCACCGTCGGCCGGAGCGGCACCGGCCGCACCAGGCGCGGTACCGGCAGCAGCAGCGGCGGCAGCGGTCGCAGCGGCGGCGGCAGCGGCGTCGGCAGCGGCCTTGAGTTCTTCCGCGTAACCGGACGGCGGCACCACCGTGACCAGCGTGATGTCGCCCTGCGCGATCACGCGGACATTCGGCGGCAGCGTCACGTCGCTGAGATGCTTGGAATGGTTGATGTCGACATCGCTGATGTCCACGTCGATCGACTCAGGAATCGACTCGGCCGGGCACATCACCTGCACGGTATGGGTCACGATGTTGACCGCGCCACCACGCTTCACGCCCGGCGATTGCTCCGCGTTGAGCACGTGCACCGCGACGTTGACGCGGATCATGGCGCCTTCCGAGACGCGGAGGAAATCCACGTGTATCGGCTGGTCCTTCACCGGATCGAGCTGGAAGTCGCGCGGGATCACGCGATGCTTGGTGCCCTCGACCTCAAGGTGATAAAGCGTGGTGAGGAAGCGCCCGGCGTAAATACGCTTGCGCAATTCGGCATGGTCCATGAGGACCATCATTGGGGGTTTGTTTTCACCGTAGATTACGCCCGGCACGGTGCCGGACCGACGTGCTGCCCGAGCGGCCCCCTTGCCGCCTTTCGGACGCACCGTCGCTTTCATTTCTTGGACGGACGCCATTTTAAGATCCTTATCTAAGCCAATGGAAAAGGCGGCTTTTTCGGCCGCCCACGAACGCGGCAAGCCTCCAGGGGTGCCGGGGGCCGCGTATCGCGCGGGGTTATAGCGGGGGGGGCCGGAAAGGGCAAGAAAGCCCTTAAACGCGGTAAAATCAGTCGGAAGCGGCCGAACTTGCGCCCTTCTTGCCGGCCGATTTGGCCTCCAGTGCCTCGATCCGAGCCTTGAGCGCCTCGTTCTCCTCGCGCGCCAGGCGGGCCATTTCCTTGACCGCCTCGAAGTCCTCGCGCTGGACCATGTCGAGATCGCGCAGGATGCGCTCGGCCTGGGCACGGAACAGCGTGTCGAATTCCCGCCGGACGCCGGTCGCGACGCCGGCGGCGTCATTCATCAGGCGCGCCATCTCGTCGAATATGCGGTTGCTGGTCTGGGTCATGCTGCGTCTCCGGCAATCTCTATGCGCATGATCTTATCCGAAAACCGGTGCCCACTTTTCGGGATCATGCGCTCTAAGAATGGCGACGTGGTAGTCCGGCCGCAAGACCCGCCATGCTACGACCTGATAGCATAACGGAAACGAATCCGCCCGGACCTCGCAATGCCATTGCTCGTCATTCCGTTTCCCGCCTTCGATCCGGTGCTGGTGCATCTCGGGCCGTTCGCGATCCGCTGGTACGCGCTGGCCTATATCGCCGGCATTCTGCTCGGCTGGGTCTATGCCCGAGCGCTGGTGCGCGACGAACGCCTGTGGGGCGGCAAAGCACCACTGACGGTGCTCGACTTCGACGACTTCGTCGTCTGGGTGACGCTTGGCATCATCCTCGGCGGCCGACTTGGTTATGTGCTGTTCTACAATCCGTCGCACTTCGCCGCGCACCCGCTGGAGATCGTGCAACTCTGGAACGGCGGCATGTCGTTCCACGGCGGCTTCACCGGCTGCGTGGTGGCGGTGGTCCTGTTCGCGAAAAAACGCGGCCTGTCGATTCTATCGCTGGGCGACATCACCTGCGCCGTCGGCTCGGTCGGCATCTTTCTTGGCCGCATCGCCAATTTCATCAATGGCGAACTCTGGGGCCGCCCCACCGACGTGCCTTGGGCGATGGTATTCCCGAACGGCGGTCCGCTGCCGCGACATCCGAGCCAGCTCTATGAAGCAGGGCTCGAAGGCCTTGTCCTGATGGTGGCGCTGTACATCCTGATGCGCACCGGCGCCTTGAAACGGCCGGGCATGATCATCGGCGCCTTCGCCGTGATTTATGCTATCGCGCGCGGCATCTGCGAATTCTTCCGCGAGCCGGACGCCCAGCTCGGCTTCCTGTGGGGCGGCGCGACTATGGGGCAATTGCTGTCGATCCCGCTGTTCCTCGTCGGCATCGGCTTTATTGTCTTTGCTCTGAAGCGGCCAAAAATCCGGAGCGCGTAATGACTGAACTGTCGCCGCTGGACATCGAGATCCGCCGGCGCATCGCCGCCGCCGGGCCGATGCCGGTCGACGAATACATGGGTCTCTGCCTCGCGCATCCGGAGCACGGCTATTACGTCACGCGCGATCCGCTGGGCGCGCGCGGCGATTTCATCACCGCGCCGGAAGTCAGCCAGATGTTCGGCGAGTTGATCGGCCTGTGGATGACCGCGGTGTGGAAACAAATGGGCGCGCCGCCGCATGTCCGCGTCATCGAACTCGGCCCCGGACGCGGCACATTGATGAAGGATGCGTTGCGCGCCGCGCAGGTGGTGCCGGCGTTCCGTGACGCGGTCGCTTTGCATCTGATCGAGATCAGCCCGGTTCTGGAAGCGCAGCAGGAACGCACGCTTGAACCGTTGTCAGTGCCGATGTTCTGGCATCCGTCGCTGACCGACGTGCCGGACGGGCCGGCGATCATCATCGCCAACGAATTTTTCGATGCGCTACCAATCAAGCAAGCCATCAAGCAGGAAAACGGCTGGCACGAGCGCCAGATCGCCACGGACGCCGACGGCAAGCTTGCCTTCGTTGCGGCCGCCGATCCGATGCCGCATTTCGACCGGCAGCTGCCGCAAGCGGTGCGCGCAGCGCCCGTGGATTCGATCTACGAATGGCGGTCCGACACCG
>JANMSH010000012.1:0-6065 GCA_031389105.1 Hyphomicrobiales bacterium | reverse complement strand
CCTTCGAGATAGCCGGAGACGCGCGCGCGCACCTCGACCGAGTTCACCGCGACAAAGCGCCCGACATATTCGTCGAAATCGAACACCTCGCGCTTGATCGGCTTGGCCACCGTCACTGTGGGCGGCGGTGGCGCGGCTGCTTTCTGCTGACTTTCACCACAGCCTACGACCAAAGTCGCAAGCGACAGGACAATGGCCGCTCCGCGCAACGCGCCGGACCGAGGCCATTGATTAGAATTTTGAGGAATATTCATAGGAGTTGGGCCGACCGTTCGGGGAAAGTTCCCCATATCGTCCGAAAGCAACTATGTCTAACCAACGCCTTTGGCAACGGCCCGCTGAAATTGTCAGCGCGACCGTGACCGAAATGCCGCAAGCCAGCGCCGGCCGACGAGAGCAAGCACGATGCCGCCATAAATGACGCCGCCGGCAAGCGCCAGCGCCGCCAGAGTCGCGATGTCGCCAAACCCATGCCACTGCTCAAACATTTGCGCTGCCGGCGCGGCGCATAGCCACAAGAAAGCGGCCAGCACGAGCCCGGCACCGCCGAGTTTTACCGCCGATTGCCGCAGCCGTTGGTCGATCTGGATGTGGCCTGCGCGCACGCCGAACCAGATCACAAGACCGAGATTGATCCAGGCGCCGATAGAGGTCGCCAGCGCGAGGCCGACTTGGGCCAGCGGACCCATCAGCAAGAACTTGAAGGCAATGTTGACGGCGGCGGCAATCAGCGCGGCCTTCACCGGTGTCGCGGTGTCGCCGCGCGCAAAGAAGGTCGCGACCGCGCTGCGGATCAGAACGAAAGGCAGTAACCCGACCGCATAGGCCGACAGCGTGCGCCCGGCGGCGATGGCGTCGGCCGCGGTAAACGCGCCGCGCATGAACAGTGCGCGCATGATCAAGTCGGGGATAATGAAGAACGCCGCGACGCAAGGGATCGACAGCAGCAGCGTGAATTCGATGGCGCGGTTTTGCGCATGCGATGCACCGGCCGTGTCGCCGGCGGCAAGACGGCGCGCCATTTCCGGCAGGATCACGGTGCCGGCCGCGATCCCGATGACACCGATGGGAAGCTGGTTGAGCCGGTCGGCGTAGTACAGCGCCGACAGCGCACCTGCCGGCAGAAAACTGGCGATGATGGTGTCGGCAAACAGCGCGAGTTGCACGCCGGCCGAACCGACCGTCGCCGGTCCGAGCGCGCGGAAGAATTGCCGCACATCGGTATCGAGCTTGGGCCAGCGAAACAGCGGCAGCGCACCGGCGCGCTTGGCGGCGGCAGCAACCAATAGAAATTCCAGCACGCCGGCGACCAGCACGCCCCAGGCCGCGGCATGTCCCGCGGTCGGGAAGAACGCCGCCAGCATCAGCGCCATCACCAGCGCGATGTTGAGCAGAATCGGCGCGGCGGCGGCGGCGGCAAAACGCTGCAACGCGTTGAGAATACCGCCGTACAGCGTGACCAGCGTTATCAGCAGCAGATAAGGAAACGTGATGCGCGTGAGATCGACCGCCAGCGTGTAGCGCACCGGATCGTTGGCAAATCCCGGCGCCAACACGCCGATCACCGCCGGGGTAAACATCAAAGCTACCGCCAGCAGCACGATCTGGCTCGCCAGCAGCAGCGTGAAGATGCGGTCGGCGAACAGTCCGGCACGCTCCGCCCCACTTTGTTCGCGGATGCGGGCATAGGCCGGCACGAAGGCGGCATTGAATGCCCCCTCGGCGAATATGGCGCGGAAGTGGTTTGGCAGCCGCAAGGCAACGAAGAAGGCGTCCGCCACCGGCCCGGCGCCCAGCACCGCCGCGAGTATAATGTCGCGAACAAAGCCGGTGACCCGCGACAGCAGCGTGAATCCGCCGACCGTGAGGATGCGCTCGATCATCGATCTTCCGCCGTCGAGCCGGGGTGAAAATGCTGACAATGAATGGACTTAAACCCTGCGCAACGCTACCGGTAGTCAGCCCAGTGGAACTGGCTTAAGACGATTCCCGGCCCAAACCTAGAGCCACGACGCGCGAATGCCAAAAGCCAATGCCTAAGCCCTCGCCGATCATTCCCATCCTGCTGGCCGGTGGCGCCGGAACGCGGCTCTGGCCGGTTTCGCGCGACGCGCTGCCCAAGCAGTTCCTGCCTCTGGTCGGAGAGCGCTCAACCTATCAGGAAACCTTACTGCGGGTGCAGTATCCGATGTTCGGAGCCCCTATCGTCATTACCGGACCGAACTTCCATTTCTTCGCCCGCCGCCAGGCCGAGGATATCGGCGTCGACGCCACCGTCGTGATCGAGCCGATGCGGAGGGACTCAGGCCCGGCCATCGCGGCGGCGACCGAAATCGCCCGTCAGCGCGACCCTGAGGCCGTGGTACTGGCGCTCGCCGCCGACCACATCATCCTGGACGTTCCGCAATTCCGCGCCACCTGTCTCGCCGGCCGCGAAGCCGCCGACGCCGGCCGCATCGTCACCTTCGGCATCAAGCCGACCGAGCCGAAAACCAGCTTCGGCTATATCCTTCGCGGCGATGCCATCGGCAGCAACGGCGTGCACGCGGTCAAGAGCTTCGTCGAGAAGCCGGACGCCGCCACCGCCGCGCGCTACGTGCATGACGGTTACCTATGGAACTCCGGCAACTTCCTGTTCCGCGCCGATGTGCTGCTGGCCGAACTCGCGCGGCTCGAGCCGGAGATGGCGGAGGCTATTGTCGCAGCGGTCGCGAATGCGACCAACGATCTCGGCTTTCTCCGCCTGCAGACCGAAGCCTTCGGCCGCGCGCCGCAGAAATCGATCGACTATGCGGTGATGGAAAAGACCGACCGCGCCGCCGTGGTCGAAGGCTCGTTCCGCTGGTCGGACATCGGCAGTTGGGACGCGTTGTTCGACATCACGCCACCGGATGCCAACGGCAATATCGTGCAGGGCCCCGTTGTCACCATGGATGTCGCGGGCAGCGTCGTGCATTCCGACGGCCGCCTCACCGCCGTGATCGGCGTCAACGACATGGTGATCGTCAGCACGTCCGACGCCGTGATGGTGGTGCCCCGCTCACGTTCGCAAGAAGTGCGCGAACTGGTCGTCAAGCTCAAGGTTGCCAAGCGCGCCGAAGCCACCGACCATAAACGCGTGCACCGGCCGTGGGGCTATTATGAGTCCGTCGACGCCGGTGAGCGCTTTCAAGTCAAGCGCATCGTCGTCATCCCCGGCGGCATTCTGTCGCTGCAGAAGCACCGCCACCGCTCCGAGCATTGGATCGTGGTGCGCGGCACCGCCGAAGTCACCATCGGGGACACCGTACGCGCAGTGCATGAGAACGAGTCGATCTACATCCCGATCGGCACCGTCCACCGCATGGCCAATCGCGGCAAAATCCCGCTCGAACTAATCGAAGTGCAGACCGGCAGCTATCTCGGCGAAGACGACATCGAGCGCATCGAAGACGTTTACAAGCGTAGTTGAACGCTTTTCCGTCAGTTCTTGCCTTGCCTCTTGAATTTGTGGTTTCCTAAAGGCTCTGTCGATATCGCGTCGCTTGAATTGAGGAAGCTGTGGCCGACCTTCGTAACGCCAATATCGACTCGATCTACTATCGCGACGGCGCGTCGATGCCGGCGTCGCGCTATCTGATGGCGAAGGCGCGCGAGGAAATGTTTTCGCTGTTCATGTCGGAGCTAAAGCCGACCCGCGCCACCACCGTGCTCGATCTCGGCGTGTCGGACGAGGAAAACGACGAAGCCAACATTCTCGAAAAGCGTTACCCCTATCAGGATCGGCTGACCTGCGCCGGCCTCGGCAACGGGCAAACAGTTTTGTCGTCTTATCCCGGCATTCAATTCATCAAGATTTTTGCCGGCAAGCCTTTGCCGTTCACCGACAAGCAATTCGACATTGTTCATTCCAATGCCGTGCTCGAACACGTTGGCGGTCCCGACGAGCGCCGCCGTTTCCTTCTCGAAGCGCTGCGCATCGCCAAAGCGGTGTTCATCGCCGTGCCGAACCGCTGGTTTCCGGTGGAGCATCACACCGGCCTGCCGGGAATTCATTTCAACAAAGCCCTGTTTCGCTCGACGCTACGCAATACTAAACTCAGTCACTGGACCGATCCGCTCAATCTGGAGTTTCTCAGCAAGTCATTGTTGAAGCGCGAGTGGCCCGGCAAGACCAAGCCGAAGCTGGTCTATACCGGCCTGAAGCTCGGTCCATTCAGTTCGAATATCGCGATCATCGCGGCGGACTGAACCTCCCCGTGACAGTGATGACCCACCCCTCCGACCGCAAAATTCTGGCCGTCATCCTTTTGTTGGCGCTGGCGTTGCGGGTTACTGCCGCCTTGCTGTTGCCGGATCAGAATTTTCCCGATTCCTACGGCTACAAGAAATTCGGTGAGGCGCTGTGGCTCACCGGCAATATCGTAACTCCCTATTGGATGCCGCTTTACCCGGCGCTGGTCGGCCTCACCGGCATCGGCTGGGGACAGATGGCGATGGACGTCGCGCTGTCGGTCATGACGGTGTGGCTGGTGCATCAACTGACGCTCACGGTTTTTTCCGACCGCGCTGCCGCTTTGCTCGCCGCCTTGATGGCCGCGGTCTATCCGTTTTTCATTTTCTTCGCGGTCGTCGGATTGACCGAGAGCCTTTTCATCACGCTCTTGCTTGGCGCATTCCTGTGCTGGTACCGCGGCGCCTTCCCGCTCGCTTCGGTGCTGACGGTGCTGGCAATCCTGACGCGGCCAGCCATCGAGCCTTTGGCGCCGCTGCTTATCCTCTATTTTAGCCTCGCAATTCATCGCCAGCCGCTCAGGCAGGCGTTCCGGCATCTGGTGGTGTTCGCGCTCATCTATGTGGCGCTGATGACGCCGTGGTGGGTGCACAATTATAAAGCCTACGGCACGTTCGTGCGGCTCGATCTGGCGTTCGGCTTGGTGCTCTATTCCGGCAACAATCCGCTGAATGTGACTGGCGGCGGCGTCGTCGGCCCGGACCTCGATCCGACACCGTTCCAGACCATCGCCGATCCGATCGCGCGGGACCGCGCGTTCCGGGACGCAGCGATCGGCTTCATCAAGGAAAATCCAGGCCGATTTATCGAACTCGCCTGGCTCAAACTCCAGCGGTTCTGGCGTCTGTGGCCCTTCGCCAAGGAATACGCCAGCCCGATCTATGTCATCGGCTCGGTGATCAGCTACGTGCCCGTCCTCATTCTCACGCTCGTGTATCTCATCGGCTGGGGATGGCGTGAACGTATCCGCATCCTGCCGATCGTCGCATGGGGCGGCTATCTGACCGCGATTCACATGATCATGATCGGCTCGGTGCGCTACCGGTTGCCGCTCGAGCCGTTCATGATCGTGTTCGCCGCGGTGGCACTGATACGCCTCGCCCGGCGCTGGCCGGTCAGCGCGGGGTGGACCGCACGCCTCGGATCAGTGTAGCGCTACACGATCCTGCGGCGCACCAGTTCGTCGATCACTTCATTCGCCAGCGTATCCGCGTCCGTGGTGCCGGCCTTGAGATGCAACTCGGCATGCTCCGGCGTTTCGTAGGCCTGGTCGACGCCGGTAAAATTCTTGATCTCGCCGGCCAGTGCGCGCCGGTACAGCCCCTTGGGATCGCGCGCGATGCATTGCTCGATCGGCGTGTCGACGAATACTTCGATGAAATCGCCGGTGCTGATCAGTTCGCGCGCCATGCGCCGCTCGGCGCGGAATGGCGAAATGAACGAGCACAACACAACAAGACCCGCTTCGGTCATCAGCTTGGCCACCTCGCCGACCCGGCGGATGTTTTCGACGCGATCGGATTCGGTGAAACCCAGGTCGCGATTCAAGCCGTGACGGACATTGTCGCCGTCGAGCATGACGGTGTGAACGCCGCGCGCGTGCAGGCCCGCTTCCACCAGATTGGCGATGGTCGATTTGCCGGAGCCCGGCAGGCCGGTAAACCACAACACCGCCGCCTTGTGCTGCATCAGGCGCGAGCGTGCGGCGGGGCTCACCGTCTGGCTCTGGTGGTGAATATTGGTGGCGCGGCGCAAGGCAAAATCGATGGTGCCGGCGGCAACGGTTTCGTTG
>JANMSH010000006.1:0-16292 GCA_031389105.1 Hyphomicrobiales bacterium | reverse complement strand
TCGCGGCAGCCCGGCACATCGGTGGCGACAATCGGCCGTCCGCAGGCGGCTGCTTCCAAAAGACTCTTCGGCAGGCCTTCGCGCCGCGACGGCAACACCGCGATATGCGCGATGCGCCAGACCTCGCGGATGTCATCGATGTGGCCGAGCACGTCGAGGCCTTCGATTGCGTTCCAGGATTCGATTTCGTAAGGCGGGATCGATGCCGGATTGGCGGGGTCGGGCTCGCCGGCCATCACCAAACGAATGGTCCGCCCGCGCGCGGCAAGAATCTCATGCGCTTCGACCAGGCTGCGCACGCCTTTGTCGGCCAGAAACCGGCCGACAAAACCGGTGGTGATGACGCCTTCCGGTTCGGGCATCGGCGTGAGTTGATCGGTGTCGACGCCGGAGCCGGGAATGAGAAAAATACGATCCGCGGCGATGCCGAGCGCCGTCACCGCGGCACGGTCGTCGGGATTCTGCACCAGCACGGCGTTGCGCGGGCGGTTGAGCAGCGCGCGCATCAGGAAGCGCATGGCAAAACCGGTGACACGCGCCCGCGTCGTGCGCGAAGTGAAGGCAAAGCCCAGACCCGCCAGCGCATGCAGCCGCATCACCGGCAGGCCGATGCTGGCCAGCGCGCCGATGACCGTGGGCTGCACACCGACGTGGTGCACGATGTCAGGCTTGAGCCGTCTATAAAGCGCGCGGATTTCGCCGATGATCCGGAAAAGATCGCGCGGCCTTGCGCTGCCGCGCCGCCAGTTCAACGGATGCAAATGGAAGCCGTAGGATTCGATTACCGCGCCGCCGTCGACCACATTGGTCGCGACATGCACCTCGAATCCAGCGCGCTGCGCCGCTTGCGCCATCGGCAGGCGGTGCGACATGAAATACCAGTCCTCGGTCACGAGATAGACCAGCACCGGTTTGGCCCGCGGCGGCATTGCGTTCGAAGCCATTGATTGGGTTCGCTATTCCTTTATCGGGCAGTTCTAGCATGCCCAATCACGGCGCGGTTGTTGAATTCGCCTTCGACCGTTAAGCAGTATGGGACATACGCGGTTTGACGGGCTTTTCGGACTATGTGCGGCATCGCAGGCGTTTTGACTTCATCGGCCGGGCCGCGCGAGACATTCGAGCGCGCCGCCGTCGCCATGGCCGACTGCATCGCCTATCGCGGCCCCGACGATCACGGCGTCTGGAGCGATCCGGAAGCCGGCATCGCGCTGACGCACCGGCGGCTGTCCATCGTCGACCTGTCGGCGGCCGGCCACCAGCCGATGGCCTCGGCCGACGGCCGTTTCATCATCACCTTCAACGGCGAGATTTACAATTTCCAGGAACTGCGCCGCGAACTCGAAGCGCGCGGCGTCACGTTTCGCAGCACCTCCGATACCGAAGTGATGCTGGAAGCATTCTCGGTCTACGGCGTCGCCGCGACGGTGAAGCGGCTGATCGGCATGTTCGCGCTCGGCATCTGGGACCGCCGCGAACGCTCGCTGATGCTGGTGCGCGACCGTCTCGGCATCAAACCGCTCTATTGGGCGAAGTTCGGCGGGCTGTTCCTGTTCGGCTCAGAACTCAAGGCGTTGCGCGCCTATCCCGGCTGGCAGCCGCGCATCGACCGCACGGCTGTCGCCGCGTTCATGCGCTTCAATTTTGTCCCCGCGCCGCAAACGATCTACGAGGGCGTGCACAAGCTCGAACCGGGTTCGATCATGACGCTGACGCTCGGCGGCGAGCCGAAGATCGAAAAGTATTGGGATGCGCGCGAGGTCGCCCGCAGTGGGCTGGCCAATCCGATCCACGGCAGCGACGCGGAAATGACCGATCAACTGGAAGCCTTGCTGCAGGACGCGGTCCGCCGCCGCATGGTCGCCGACGTGCCGGTCGGCGCGTTCCTGTCGGGCGGCGTTGACTCCTCGACCGTCGCCGCGCTGATGCAGACGGCCAATGCCGGACCGGTGCGGACCTATACGATCGGTTTCGATATCCCGGGATACAACGAGGCCGGCCACGCCGCCGCCGTCGCCCGGCATCTCGGCACCGAGCATACCGAGATGATCGTCACGCCGCAGCAGGCACTCGACGTCATTCCGAAGCTACCCGAGTTTTACGACGAGCCGTTCGCCGACTCGTCGCAGATACCGACATTCCTCGTCTCCCAGATGACGCGGCAGCACGTCACCGTCGCTTTGACGGGCTACGGCGGCGACGAATTGTTCGGCGGCTATAACCGCTATCAGTTCGCCGCGCGCTATTGGCCGGCCATCTCGGCGATGCCGCGCGCGGCCCGAAACGCTCTGGCGGCGGCACTGCAAAGCCTGTCGGGCGATCAATGGGCGCGGTTTCTGGCGTTTCTGCCGGGCCGCAATACGCCGGCGCAGATCGGCGACAAGATTCACAAATTCGCGGCGGCGCTCAAGGCCGAGGACGAGAGCGCCCTGTACCGGCAGTTCGTCAGCCACTGGAATCCGGCCGAGCTTTTGCCAGGCGTTGCCGAGCCGCCCGTCGGCAGTCTCGACACCTCGGTGTCCGGTCTGGTCGAGCGGATGCAACTGACCGACACCATCACTTATCTGCCCGACGACATCCTCACCAAAGTCGATCGCGCCAGCATGGCCTTCGCACTTGAAGCGCGGGTGCCACTGATCGATCATCGCGTCGTGGAATTCGCCTGGCGTCTGCCACGCGACGCGAAAATCCGCGGCGGCGTCAGCAAGTGGCTGCTGCGACAGGTGCTCTATCGCCACGTACCGCAATCGCTCATCGAGCGGCCGAAAATGGGCTTCAGCATTCCGCTCGGCGAATGGCTGCGCGGACCGTTGCGCGACTGGGCGGAATCATTGCTGTCCGAACAGCGCTTGCGCGAAGCCGGACTCGATGCGCAACGCGTGCGGCAGTGCTGGCAGGAACATCTCAGCGGCACGCACAGCCACGAACATCGGCTCTGGAACGTCTTGATGCTGGAAGCGTGGCGCGAGCGCTGGGGCGCTGGCCTCTAGGCCGCGACCACGGATTCCATATCGAGTTGACGCACCACTGAGAACCGCGGTCGATTGTCATTCGGCAACCGGCACGTTCAGGTGGTAAGTAAAAGCGGAAGTTTCTGACATACTCGGTTCCTGCTCTTGGGTTGTATTTGATACCGCATTCTCGCGGACGTCAAGAACCGGCCCCACGTAAAGCGCGATCAAGCCTTTGTAATTTCTACCGAATATGACAAGTATAACGCCATGATCGCCGCCGTGCCTGCCCTCGAAAAATTTGCGCTGATCGTGGCCGTAGCCGCGATCCTCTGCGCCGTGTTCATCGTCAAGTTGCGGCCGGTGCTGGCACGCTATGCGCTGGCACGGCCGAACGCGCGGTCCTCGCATCGCGAGCCGATACCGCAAGGCGGCGGCATCGCCGTCATGGCCGCGATGACGCTCACGCTCGCAGCGGCGGCTTTGTTCGTGCCGGGCTTCACGAGCGACCCGTTCCGTCTTGCCATCGTCTTCGCATCCGTACTCGGCCTCGCCGTTGTCGGCGCCACCGACGACATCCGGCCGCTGGAAGCCGTGCCGCGTCTGGTGCTGCAAGCCATCGCGGTGTTGGTCGTTATCGCAACGCTGCCCAACGAACTACGCGTGTTCTCCGCCCTGCCCTGGTGGATCGAGCGCGCGCTGATGCTGATTGGCATTCTCTGGTTTGTGAACCTCGTCAACTTCATGGATGGCATCGACTGGATGACGGTCGCCGAAGTCGTGCCGGTCTCGGCGGCACTGGTGGCGATCGGCGCGATGGGCGCGCTGCCCGGCGACGGCACGGTCGTCGCGCTGACGCTGCTCGGCGCCATCATCGGCTTTGCGCCGTTCAACAAGCCGGTGGCGCGGCTGTTTCTCGGCGACGTCGGCAGCCTGCCGATCGGATTGCTGATCGCATGGCTGCTGGTGCTGCTTGCCGGCGGCGGCCACGTCATCGCCGCCGCTCTACTGCCGCTCTATTACGTCGCCGACACCACGATCACGCTGCTGCGCCGTTTGATCGCCGGCGAACCGGTGATGCAGGCGCATCGCTCGCACTTCTATCAGCGCGCCACCGACCACGGCTTTAGTGTTTATCAGATCGTCAGCCGCGTGTTCGTGGTCAATGTCGTGCTGGCGGGACTCGCCATCGCGACGTTGTCTGCGGCATCACGCTTCGAACAGCTCGGCGCCCTGGCCGCCGGTTGCGCGATGGTCGGCGTGCTGCTGTGGAGCTTTTCGAGCGGCAAGCCCGCTCAGGCCAGCGCCTGATCGACCGCGGCGATCACCTGCGCCGCCGGCAATTCCTCGAGACATTGGCTGTGGCTGCCGAGCCGGCGCTCGCAGCCTTCCAACTGACACGGCGTGCACGGCAGCGTATTCTGCACCAGCCAGACATTGCCGCGGCGTTCGATCGCGCTTGTGGCTGGCCACGCCGGTTCGAGCCCTCCCGAAGGCCACGGGCCCCACAGTCGCGGATCTGTCGGTCCATAGAGCGCGACGGTTGCGCAGCCGGAAGCGGCCGCAAGATGCGTCACCGACGTATCGGGACCGACATAGACGCGCGCCTTCGCCAACAGTCCGGTGAGCTGCGGCCAATTGAGCCGGCCGTCAACGCGCGTGACGTTCACACCGCGCCAGACATCATCGAGGTAGCGTTTTTCCTCCGCCGCCGGGCCGCCGGCCGCAACAACGGCTAGCCCCCGCGCCGACAGAGCGGCGGCCAGGTCACGCCAGCCTTGCGGGGTCCATTGCTTGTAGCGAAAAAACGGCGTGGCATGGATCACCGCATAAGGCCCGGCCGGCATGTCGCTCACGGGATCCGGCTTCGGCGCGACCAACTCCGGCACGCGCGCGATACCCAGCACGTCGGCAAGCCGCAAGATCTGCTCGACGCGATGCACGCCGCTTACGACATCGACGCTGCGCTGGAGCAGCGCGCGCTTGATGCGGCCGTTGAACCTTGCTTCGACCGGCGCGACGCGGACGCGCCCGGCGATCACGGCAAAACCGGTTGGCCGGTCGCCGCTTTGGCTGGAAATCGCGAGATCGTATTGGCGCCACAGCCGCATCGCGAGCGCCAGCGTCTGAAATGCGTTTGGCCGCGCCGGCATGGCGACGACCCCGTTGAGATCGGGGTTACCGGCGAGGATGCCGGTGGTGTCGGCGAATACCAGCGCGTCGATTTCGGCATTGGGCCACGCCCGCCGCAGGCTGCGGATCAGCGGCGTCGTCAGCAGCACGTCGCCGAGCCGCCGCAAGGCGACCACCAGAATGCGCGGACGCGCGGGAAGTTCGATTCTTGTCATGGCGGCCGCGCCGAGGCGCTGCTCGTTGCACGATTTTTCAACATGGCGCCGCCGGCGACGCCGACGCCCACCACGTAAACCCAGCCCTGCCCGAAATCGAACAGATGCGAATTGAACAGCGAGCCGACGATATTCTGCACGACCACGAGCAGCCCGATCCATGCCAGCAGTCCCGGCCCAGAGAACAGCAACAGGTGTGCGATCCACATCGCCCATAACAAGACCATGCCGGCGAGTCCAAGCTGGATTCCGACGGCGAAAGTCTGGTTGTGCGGATTGGTCGTCGCCGTGGCGGCCGAGCCCGTCTCGCCGACCACCGCCTTGGCGAACAGCGAAGTGATAGTGCCGGTGCCGTGGCCAATCACCGGTGCGTCGCTAATGAACCCCAGCGACTTCTTGTAGAACTCGATACGCTCCCCGGAGGAATTTCTTTCATCGACCTGAACGTAATGTCGCAAATCCGTCCCGACTTCCATGATGCGGAGGCGCAATTGCGGCGACGAGAACCAGCCGACAGTGCCGACCAGAATCGCGCCCGCGAACAACAGGGCGATACCTTTGCTGCTGAGTTTCTTGAAGGCGAGCAAGATCAGAAGCACGGGAATAATCACCAACGCTGTGCGGCCGGTCGCGACGTACAAAATATTGGCCACCAGCGCGAGCGCCGCCGCCAGCAACCCGGTCAGCCACAGCCAGCGCCGGCGTTCATAGGCGTCGATCGCCAGATACAGCAGACCGAAAATGCAGGTGACGAACTCGCCGCTTTGCGTCGCCGCATTCTTCCACGGCACGGTCAATGTGGAATCGCCGGAAAAGTAATACGCGGTCATCGGCGAGAAATAATAAAGCGACGACGCCAGCAAGACGATCAGGCATCCCACGCCATAGGCAATGAACACGCACATCGCGCGATCCGAACGGCGAAACTGCGTCAGCAGCAGCGGGATCATCAACAGCTTAATAAATGAATCGAGACCTTTCCAGCGCTCGTACAGGCTGACATCGGCCCACAGCATGCCGATCACACCGAAGGCGAACAGCGCGACCGGTAGATAGCCAGCCGGCGTCATGAGTTCGCGGCGCAGGCTCAGCCAATCAAGTGTCGGGATCAGCGTGAGCAGCCATGCTGCCAAAAGAATGCCGGTCGCGGACGTCGACAACGGCAGTGACGCGGCCACTGCGACCGCCAGCCAGTCGGCGGCGATCGTCAGGCGATTGAAATGTTTTCCGGTTGCGAGCGGCATCGTTCAACCCGCGTCTTTGGCAGCGCTTGCCGGCGCCAGCGCGGACAGGCCGCGTTGCGCCCGAATTCGGTCGCTGTCGACGACCACACCAAGTTTGCGCTCATTGTCGTTCAACTGCGAGCGGTCGGCCTCGGCATGCCAGAGATGGATGACGCCGGTGGCAAACACGCCATCCTTGCGGCGCACGCCAGCATGCAGCAAACGCAGGATCAGATCCGAATCTTCCTTGCCCCAGCCGCTATAATCGGCGTCGAAGCCGTCGACGCGGTCGAGGTCGTTGCGCCAAATCGCGAGATTACACGAGCGCGCGCCCTGCCATTTGTTCTGACGTAGCCGCCGCAGCGGGCCAAGCGGCAGATGCAGCAGCGCCAACAGCCGGTTGACGCCGCCGTGCCAGCGCTCGGCGAGCCAGGTGGAAAAACTCCAGGCTTCCGGCGACAGTTTTTCGCGTAGCACTTTGGCGGTGAGATCGCGCGACAACAAGATGCGATTTCCCGTGACGAAGGCGCCCTGCTCCCCGAGCCGGCGGTGGACCGCGACAAAGTCCGGACGCACGATGCAATCGCCGTCGAGGAAAATGCAGTAGGCGCCGCGCGAGGCGAGCACTGCGCGATTGCGGATTTCCGCCGCGCGAAATCCGGCGTCCGGGTGCCAGACATGCTCGACGCGATGGCCGACCTTCGCCTTCCAGGCCTCCACCAGATCGGCGGTCGCCGGCCCCGAACCGTCGTCGGCCACGACGACCTCGAAATCCGCGTCGGTCTGCCGCGCCAGCGATCGCAGCACGGCTTCGAGCGCGTCTTCGCGGTTATAAGTCGTTACGATGACGGAAATCAGCTCGGCCACGGGTGCCCTTTGGGTATCGTTTTCGACTGAGGCTTAACCGAAGTCGCAGTTTACGACAAATCTCTACCGCCGGCCGGGTCGGCAATGTTACCTTGCGGGAACACACCAAAAGCCAACCGGCAGCCTTTCGACTATGCATAAGATTTCAGCCTATATACTCACCTATAACGAAGCCGAGAAGATCGAGGCCGCCGTTTCCAGCGTGCTGTGGGCCGACGAAGTGGTGGTGATCGATTCGTTCAGCGTCGACCGCACTGCCGAGCTTGCCACCTCGCTGGGCGCGCGGGTGGTCGAGGTGCCGTTCAACGGCTTCGGCGAATTGCGCAACCGCGCGGTCGAGGCTTGCAAATACGATTGGCTGTTCAGCCTAGATGCCGACGAGCGCTGCACCGAGGAAGTGCGCGACGAGATCCTCGGCCTGATGGCCGGCACGCCGCAGCACGACGTCTATCTGGTGCCGCGCCGCAGCTACATGATGGGGCGCTGGATCAAGGGCTCGGGCTGGTATCCGAATTTCCGCCAGCCGCAGCTCTTTCGCAAAGACGCCATGCGCTACACGCTCGAACCGGTGCACGAAGGTTATGAGGTCTTGAACGGCAAGCCGGTCGGCTTCCTCAAGAACGCAGTCTGGCAGTTTCCGTTTCGCAATCTCGAGGAAGTCATCAGGAAGATGAACCGCTACTCCTCGCTCGGCGTCCCGAAGATCGCGCACAAGCGCGTGTCGATGGCCGGCGCGGTCGGGCACGGCCTGTGGTCGTTCATCAAGCACTACATCCTAAAGCGCGGCTTCCTTGATGGCTGGGCCGGCTTTGTCATTGCCTTCGGCAATTTCGAGGGTACGTTCTACCGCTACGCCAAGCGCTACGAAGAACAGCAAGGCTGGCAGCCGCCGCCGAGCAAGCCGGTCCGGCGCGAGACAAAGAACTAATTTTTATTTGCCGCGTAAGCGGCGCGAAAAATTGCGCAGCCAGCGGATCGGCAGCGCCAAATAATATTTGCGGAAGATTTCCCACCTGTCGCCGCTCTGCATACGGACAGTGGAATCGTTCGGCACGTACCAGCCGTTGTTCTCGTAACGGCGCACGATGCGATAGCCGGCATCGGTTAGATAACGATGCTTCGACAAATCGCCGACGTGATCTTCCAGCAAGATCAGACGCGGACGCCAACGGGCGAGATCGAAGCCGCGCAGCACTTCGATCTCGTGGCCCTCGACGTCGATCGACAGGAAATCGAATTTCTCCGGCGCATTCGCCTCGGTGAGCACGCTGTCGAGCGTGCGGATCGGCACTTGGATGACGGCTTCCGGGTTGGCGCCGGGCGCCATGCCGGAACGATCGAGCGACGACAAGGGCCCGTCGACATGCAGCGGCAGCGTGCCGCCTTCGCGCTCCGGGCCGGAACAGGCGACCGCGAACACCTTGGCCATGCGCATGGCGCGCAATTCGCGCGCCAGATCCGGCTGCGGCTCGATCAGCAGCCCAGTCCAGCCGGCCTGTTCGAGATGCCAAGTCTGCGAACGCACACGCGGCTCATTGGCGCCGACCTCGACGAAATAGCCTTTGGTTTCTCTGAAGAAGGCAGCGACCATTTGCATCTCGGGATCGAGCGGAACGCCGGGCACGGTTGCGTCTTTCATTTAATCTTTGAGAGCCCGCGAGCGTTCGACCATTGAGGTGGTCGACTGGCCCGGCACCAGATCGATCAGGACCACCTCACCGCCGAGCGCTTCAACGATTTCATGTCCCACGACCTTGTCGCGGGTATAGTCGCTGCCTTTGACCAGCACCGTCGGCTTGACGCGCGCGATCAATTTCTCCGGCGTGTCCTCGTCGAACACGACGACGAGATCGACCGCCTCCAGTGCCGCGAGAACTTCGGCACGCGACTGTACCGGCTGCACCGGACGCCCCGCACCTTTAAGCCGCGTCACCGAACCGTCGCCATTGAGACCGAGCACGAGGCGATCGCAAGCGGCGCGCGCGCCAGCCAGTAGTTTGACGTGGCCGGGATGCAAGAGATCGAAGCAGCCATTGGTAAAGCCGATGCGCAGGCCGGCCTTGCGCCATTCGGCCGTGTGCTCGTCGAGCACCGACCAGTCGAACACGATTTTCTCTTCCGCCGCGAGCGTGGCCGCGGGAAGAATGCGCGAGCGCAATTCGGCGACCGACAGCGTCGCGGTACCGCGCTTGCCGACGACCACCGCCGCGGCGGCGTTGGCCGCGCGCATGGCGGATTCGAAATCGGCTTTCATCGCCAGCATTGCCGACAGCACGGCGACCACGGTGTCACCGGCGCCGGACACATCGCGCACGCGCACCGGATAGGCCGGCACGTGAACGGCCGCGCCCTGCTCGACCAGCGTCATGCCGTCTTCGCTGCGCGTCACCAGCACCGCTTTGGCGCCCAGCGCACGGCCGAGACCTGAGGCCGCTTCGGCGACTTCGGTGTCGGTGCGCGCGGCGCTGCCGGTGGCTTCGGCGAGTTCCTGCCGGTTCGGCGTGATCAGCGTCGCGCCTTTGTAGATGCTGTAGTCGCGGCCCTTGGGATCGACCAGCACCGGCTTGCCGAGTTTGTTGGCGGCCTCGATCACGGCGCGCACCACACGCGGCGTCAGCGCGCCCTTGGCATAATCGGATAACACCACCGCACCGACGCGCGGCATTGCCTTGATGGCGTGACCGATCAGCGCGTCTTCGTTGCCGGCATCGATCGGCGCCGACGTCTCCCAGTCGGCACGTAGCAAATGCGCCGAGTGATGTTCCGAGACAAAGCGAACCTTGCGCGTGGTCTGGCGCGCGGCATCGACGACCAAATGGAATTCGATCAGCGGATGCGTGCCGAGCGCCTTGGTCAGTGCATGACCGGCCTCGTCGCCGCCTACCACGCCGACAAAGATGCAGCGCGTGCCGAGCGACACCAGGTTGCGCGCGACGTTGCCGGCGCCGCCGACCATCTGCTCGCTGCGCTTGACCGCGATCACCGGCGTCGCCGCTTCCGGTGAAATGCGCGACACATCGCCATAGACGAATTCGTCGAGCATCAGATCGCCGATGCAGAGCACGGTCTGGTCGGAGAGATCGGTCAGATGCTTTTCAAAGTCGAACATCGATTTTTCCTGCGCATGACCTTATCCGAAAACCGCTTCACACTTTTCGGGATCATGCGCTATTTGTACCGATCCGCTTGATCGAGATAGCCGGTGACGTATTGGCCGACGGCGGTCTCGAGCGGCGTGAAGCCCGCGTTATAACCCGCGCGGCGCAGATTCTCGACGCTGCCCTGCGTGAAATACTGGTATTGACCGCGGATATTTTCCGGCATGTCGACGTATTCGATGTTCGGCGCGCGGCCCATGGCCTTGAACATCGAGGTTATCATGTCGCGGAAGCTCTCGGCCTTGCCGGTGCCGACATTGAAAATGCCGTTCGCCGACGTCGTATCCAGCGCCCAACGCAGCACCGCGACCGCGTCATCGACATAGATGAAGTCGCGGCGCTGATCGCCGTCGGCGATACCGGCTTTGTGCGATTTGAACAGCCGTACCGGCTGCCCTGCTTTGGCACTGTCGAACACCTTGGCCAGGACGCTCGCCATGGCGCCTTTGTGATATTCGTTTGGGCCATAGACGTTGAAAAACTTCAGCCCGGCCCAGCGCGGCGGCAGCTTCTGCTTTTTGATGGTGCGGTCGACCAGCGCGAGGTCGAACAGATGCTTGCTCCAACCGTAAAGGTTCATCGGCTTGAGCTGGCGCAGCGCCGGCAGCGACCAGTCGTCGGTGAAGCCCTGCGTGCCGTCACCGTAGGTCGCGGCCGAGGAAGCATAGATGAATGGCGTGTTGTTGGCGGTGCACCAGTCCAAGAGGCGGAGCGACAGGCGGAAGTTGTTTTCCATCACCAGGTCGCCGTCAGTGGCGGTGGTGACGGAAATGGCGCCCATGTGGATAACGGCGTCGAGCTTGCGGCCCTCGAGCCAGGCCATCAGATCGGCCGGCGGCACCAGGTCGGCGACCTGATGCTTGGCCAGATTGCGCCATTTGGCGTCGTCCTTGCCCAAGAGGTCGTTGACCACGACGTCGGTCGCGCCCGTCTCATTGAGACTGGCTACCACGTTGGAACCGATGAATCCGGCGCCGCCGGTCACGAGAAACATGCCGAACCCTAAGTAATTCTGCCTGGCGCATGATCTTGTCCGAAAACCGGTACCCATTTTTCGGGATCATGCGGGGGCAACCTTTGCCCCAGACGGGGGAAAGGCGCAAATATTAGGCCACAAACCCGCGCAAATGGCGCTGGAAACGGTAAACAAGGCCGCTGGACAGGTTTAGCCCCCACAGGGTAACGCCTGAACACGGGCCTTAACGGCCCCGAAAACCGGGACGTATGACCCCAAAGTTCGCCTCTTCCGCGCCTGTCGTCATCATTCCCTACGTCTGGATCGGGGACTTCGTCCGCGTCCATTCGGTGGTGAAGCTGCTGCGCGAGCAGGCCCCGGACCGGCCGGTGGATATGATCTCCAGTTCGCTGTGCGCGCCGCTCGCCGACTACATGCCCGGCCTGCGGCAGGCCCTTGTCGTCGACATGCCGCGAAGGCGGCTGGGCGTCGCGCAGCAGCGCGAACTCGCCGACAAGCTGCAGGCCGGGGGTTACGGCCAGGCGCTGGTGATGTCGCGCAAGTGGAAGGCGGCGCTGGCGCCTTGGCTCGCAGGCATTCCCGTCCGCACCGGCTTTGCCGGCGAAGCGCGCTTCGGCCTGCTCAACGACATGCGCTGGGGCGAAAGCAAGCTGCCCCGCATGATCGATCAGATGGGCGCATTGGCATTACCGGCAGGCGCGGCACTGCCGGACAAATGGCCGTTACCGGAATTGCGCGTGCCCGAAGCCGAAATCGCAGCGTGGCGTGCGCAGCGCGGCCTCGCCGCCGAAACAAGACCGGTCGTAACGCTGTCGCCCGGCGCAGTCGGCGCCGGCAAAGCCTGGCCGGTCGCGCATTACGCCGAACTGGCGCGCGCGCTCACCAAAGACGGCGCATCGGTCTGGGTGCTCGGCGGTCCCAGCGAAACGGCAACTGCAGGACAAATTGCAGAGGCCGGCGGCGCGCGCGTGCGCGATCTCACCAGCAACGATCTGCGCAATGCCATCATCGCGCTCGCCGCCACCGATGTTTCGGTGACGAACGACTCCGGGCTGATGCACATCTCCGCCGCGATCGGCACGCCGACGGTCGCGGTCTTCGGCCCGACCAGTCCCTGGCACTGGAAGCCGCTGAACCCGGTCGCAGCCATTCTCGAACCGCCGGGCGACGAAGCCTCGCGCCTGCGCGCCCGCACGGAGGGCAACGACGCCGTCGCCCACCACCGCACCGACGATGTCGCGGTCGAGACCGTGCTCGCTGCCGTACGTAATACGCTGGCAAAAACCCTGTAACCGTCATCACTTAGGCCGTTAACGTTTGCCGCCCCCCAACCTGACGCGCCGTGCATTCCGTGCTATCAAATCGCAACGATGAAGAACTCGACAGCCGCATGGCCAAGCCCAAACAAGCCGGTAAGCCCACCGACATGACCAGCGAACGCGCTCAAGATCGCGGGCTTGCCGCCGTCGCTTCCGCGTTGCGCACGCTCGACGCCGAAGGCAGCGGCATCGATGCGCTGGCCACGGCGCTGCGCGACGGCCTCGGCGGCTCGTTCGTCGCCGCCATCGAGTTGATCCGCGCCGCGCAAGGCCGCGTCATCATCACCGGCATGGGCAAGTCGGGCCATGTCGGCCACAAAATCGCCTCGACCTTCGCCTCCACCGGCACACCGGCGCTGTTCGTGCACCCCGCCGAAGCCAGCCACGGCGACATGGGCATGATCACCAAAGCCGACGTCATCCTGGCGTTGTCGTGGTCCGGCGAAACCGCCGAGTTGAAAAACCTCACCGACTATTCGCAGCGCTACAACATCGGCCTGATCGCGATGACCGCGAGCGCCGAGTCGACGCTGGCGAAAGCCGCCGATGTCGTGCTGGCACTGCCGCAGGCCAGCGAAGCCTGCCCGCATAATCTCGCGCCGACCACCTCGGCGCTGATGCAGCTCGCGCTCGGCGATGCGCTGGCGATCGCCCTTTTGGAAAGCCGCGGCTTCACGGCGATCGATTTCGGCGCGCTGCATCCCGGCGGAAAACTCGGCGCGTTGCTAAAGACCGTGCGCGACCTCATGCATTCGGGGGCGTCGGTTCCGCTGGCGCCGCTCGGCACCCTCATGTCCGAGGCGCTTCTCGAAATGTCGGCCAAAGGGTTTGGCTGCATCGGCATCACCGATGCCAACGGGCGGCTGGTCGGCATCATCACCGACGGAGACTTGCGGCGTCACATGCGTAACAATCTGCTCGACGCCCGCGTCGATGAGGTGATGACGCGCGAGCCCAAGACTGTGCGGCCCGATCATCTGATCAGCGAAACGCTGGATATCCTGAACTCGCTGAAAGTCACCGCTTTGTTCGCAGTCGAAGGCGGCAAGCCGGTCGGCGTTATTCACGTGCACGACCTGCTGCGCGCCGGCGCGGCTTGAGTCGCTATTTCGCCGGCGACAACACCCGCTCGATACGCCGGTCAGGCACCAGCCACATCAGCGCAACGAAAACGTAGATCGCCAGAGAAATCCAGTGATTGAAAAAGGAAAGCACGATCGCCACGGCGTAGAGTACGACCGACAGCTTTCCCTTAACGTCCTTGCCGACCGCTCTCGCCAAAAGCGATCCCGCGCCATCCTCGTGGATTATCGCGGCGGACAGAATCGAGTAGGCGATGGCCGCCATCAACAGCACGCCGCCGTACAGAGCGGACGGCAGCGGAGCGAAATGGTTCTCGCCCATCCAGCCGGTGACGAATGGAAACAGCGACAGCCAGAACAGCAAATGCAGGTTGGCCCACAGCACGCCGCCGCTGACATGCTTCACGGTGTGCAACATGTGGTGATGGTTGTTCCAGTAGATGCCGACATAGACGAAACTCAGGACGTAGCTCAGAAACACCGGCAGCAGAGGCTTCAAGTTGTTGAAGTCCGCGCCATGCGGCACCTTCAGCTCCAGCACCATGATGGTGATGATGATAGCCATGACGCCATCGCTGAATGCTTCGAGCCGTGTCTTGTTCATCGTTCGCCTGCCTAGTTTTTACCGAGCGACTCTATCGCAATTTTTACTTCTTCCACCGACGGCGGCATGCCGTGGGCGCCGAGCACGGCCAGCGGTCCGTTGCCGACCGGCTTGGTCAAACTCGGCTCGCTGCCGGTGAAAATCGCGGCCAGCGGCACGCCGAGCGCCGCGGCCAAGTGCAAAAGTCCGGTATCGACCCCCACGACGAATTGAGCGCCGGCGATGAGCCGCGCCACGGCATCGAGCGGCTGGCGGTCGGGCACCCGCGCCTGCGGCAGCGCTGAAGCAAGACGTACGCTGCGCGCGCGCTCGTCATCGGTGCCCCACGGCAGAACCAGTTCAAGTCCATCGCGGCTCAACGCATTTCCGAGTGCGATCCATTTCGCTTCCGGCCATTGTTTATCGACTCGCGCGGTGGCGTGCAGAAAAATCGCGTAGCGCGGTCCGGGCGTCGCGAGCTTTGCGCGATCCAATCCGAAATCCGGCGCGCCCTGCGGGTCATAGCCGAGCGCCCGGCCCGTCAAGATTCTATTGCGATCGACGGCATGCAGTTCGCGGCTGACACTGTGGCGCACGTCGTAGAACAGCGAAGCGAACGGCTCCTTGATGCTGCGGCTGTCGTAGCCGTGACGCCGACCCCGCGCGAAGCGGGTTATGAGCCCGGTGCGCAGCAGACCCTGGGTGTCGACGATGTCGTCATAGAGCGAGGCGCCGATAACGCGCCGGCTCGCGGCGATCTCGCCGAGCGTGCCCCGCGACAGCAGCGACTTGCGCCAGCGCCGCCAGGCCACCGGCACCACCGCATCGACCGCCGGGTGCAATTGTACCAAGGGGACGAAAGGCTCCTCCACCAGCCAGGCGAACCGGTCGCCGGGACGCTGCCGGCGCGCCTCGGTTACCGCTGGCATGTGATGGATCACGTCGCCGAGCGAAGAGGTCTTGATGAAAAGGATATCGGCCATATTAGGTTTTCGGGACTCATATACCGGCCATTAAGCATGCCCGCCATAAGCCTGACTACTTCTTGCGCGACCTAAAAGGTCATTCACGGTCGGTCGTTAAGTTATTCGCGCATTTGAGGGCATTGGGTATGACAATCCTGGTCACGGGCGGCGCCGGCTATATCGGCAGCCACATGGTTCATGAACTGGTGGACGCGGGCGAGCCGGTGGTCGTGCTCGACAACCTGTCGACCGGTTTCCGTTTCCTGATCCCCGGCTCGGTGCCTTTCATCGCCGGCAGCACCGGCGACGGCGAACTGGTGAAGAAGACCATCGAACGCTTCGGCGTGACCGCCATCATCCATTTCGCCGCGTCGGTCGTGGTGCCGGATTCCATCGCCAATCCGCTCGGCTACTATCGCAACAACACCATGAACACCTGCGCGCTGCTCGATGCCGCGATCGAGACCGGCGTACGCCAGTTCATCTTCTCGTCGACCGCCGCTGTTTACGGCAACGCCGAAACCAATCCAGTGCCGGAGAATATCGCCACCGCGCCGATCTCGCCTTACGGCACCTCGAAGCTGATGTCGGAAATCATGCTGCACGACGCTGGCAAGGCGCACGGCCTTCGTTTCGTCATCCTGCGCTATTTCAACGTCGCCGGCGCCGACCCGAAGCTGCGCACCGGCCAATCGACCGCGGGCGCGACGCATCTGATCAAGGTTGCCTGCGAAGCGGCGCTCGGCAAGCGGCCGAAGATGGATATCTACGGCACCGATTTCCCGACGCCGGACGGCACAGGGATCCGCGATTACATCCA
>JANMSH010000394.1:0-10810 GCA_031389105.1 Hyphomicrobiales bacterium | reverse complement strand
GTGCGCCGCGTCGAAATTCCGTTCGAGAACGGCAAGACCATCCCCGGCATTCTGCAGACGGTGCCGGGCGTTGCCAAGGCGCCATGCGTGCTCGTCATACCTGGCATGGACACGATTAAAGAGTACATGCCGAGCCCGTATCACAATCATTTCCGCCGCCGCGGCATGGCGACGCTCACCATCGACGGCCCCGGCCAAGGCGAAAGCAACACCCGCGAGACCTGGGTCACGCTCGACAACTTCGAGCGCGCCGGCAAGGCTGCCATCGATTTCATCGAGAAAATTCCGGAGGTCGATGCGAGCAAGGTCGGCGTCTACGGCTGGAGCATGGGCAGCTATTGGGGCCCGCGCGTCGCCGCCTTCGATCCACGCGTCAAGGCGCTGGTCGGCGCCATGGGCGTGTTCTTGCAAAAGGACACAATCTTCAAGCACTCCAAGCCGGCCTACCGTACCAACTACATGTACATGTCGAATATTCACGACGAGGATAAATTCGACGAAATGGCCAAGCAGATGACGCTCGAGCCGATCGCCGGCAAGGTCAAATGCCCGACGCTGCTGGCGATGGGTGAGTATGACGAATTGTGTCCGCTGGAGGATGGCGTACGCATGTTCGACATGCTCGGCGGCCCTAAGGAATTGTGGGTCTATGAGGACGAGACCCACACATTCGGCAGCCGGCTGCCGGACTTCTATCCGCAGGTCGCCGACTGGATGCGCGATGCGCTGGAGGGGAAACTCCCGGCGGGCCACAAGAAGCGTGTCGACCACGCGGCGCGCTGAGGGAGTTCTATCGGGGCAGGTGTGATACTGTCAGTTGAAATGAGCCGTAACCGGGGAGCGCGCCCATGAGAGCACGGACCATCTTCGCAATCTTGATGGCCATTGGCATCGCGCCTGCGACAGCCGACGATCTGGCGCCCGGCGGCACGTTGCGCGCCGCCTATCTGGCGACCAACCCGGCGCAGGCGCTGCGCGACCCGGCGACCGGCGAAATTCGCGGCGCCTCCGCCGATCTCGCCCGCGAGCTGGCGAAGCGGCGCAATCTCGGCGTGGCGCTGATCCCCTTGGCCAACCCCGCTGCGGTGATCGCAGCCGTCGCCAAAGGCGAAGCCGACATCGGCTTTGTCGCCTTCGCGCCCGAACGCGCCGGCGCCGTCGCGTTCAGCCAAGTCTACATGCTGGTGCTGCAGTCCTTCATCGTGCCGGATAATTCGCGCATCAAGTCGGCCAAAGACATCGACGTCGCGGGCTTGCGCATCTCCGGCGCCGCCGGCGACTCGGTCACGCTCTATCTCAAACGCAAACTGAAACAAGCGGCGCTGGTCGAAACCGACAACACGCCGGCCGATGCCAAGCGCCGGCTTCAGGCCGGCGAGGTCGACGCCTTCGGCGCCAGCCGGCCGCGCCTCACCGCCATGCTCAAGGACATGCCGGGCTATCATATTCTGCCGGACAGCCTGTTTGGCGTGACGCAGACCATCATTGTGCCGAAGGACAAGGCCGAGACACTGACGACGGTGAACCGTTTTATCGACGACGTGCGCGCGTCCGGCTTTCTGCAGAGCGCGATCGAGAAGAGCGGCATCATCGGCCTCGCCGCCGCCCCGGCCGGTTCGTGGACGCCGTCGGTGCCGGATTGATCGCAGCCCTTCGCGTCATCATCATGTCACGCTAGGATCGCATTTCGGGCGTTGGAAATGCAGGAGCGTCACGATGGTTCGTCTCATGACGATAGTATCTGCGGCGATTCTGGTCTGCGTCTCGTTCTATCCATACGCGGTGGCAGCTGAAACCTACCGTTGGCTGCAATACGCGCCCGGTGGGCTTGAAGTGCGGGCGGTGACAGATCAGCCGGTCTGTCCCTCCGCGTCGGTCGATGGCGCGCCACAAGCCATGACGGTGCGGGCGCCGCCGGGCGAGCACTATCCAGTGACGGCCTGCGCCTTGCCGTTACCTGCCGTGGCCAAGTCCGCAGCGATTGCCGGCGTTCCGGTTGCTATGCCGGTTCAAGAGCCAAGGCGCATCGCCATTATCGGCGATACCGGTTGCCGGCTGAAGGGCATGGCGGTTCAGGCTTGCAACGATCCACAGCAATGGCCGTTCCGCCTGATCGCGGAAGTCGTCGCGCAACTCAAGCCGGATCTCGTCATCCATGTCGGTGACTACCATTATCGCGAAACACCCTGTCCCGAAGGCAACGCCGGTTGTGCCGGCAGTCCTTTTGGCGACAATTGGCCGGTATGGCGGGCGGATTTTTTCGCGCCCGCCGACACACTGTTGCGCGTGGCGCCGTGGGTCCTCGTGCGCGGCAATCATGAAGACTGCGAACGCGGCGGCAAGGGCTGGAGCCGCACCCTCGATCCTTATGCCTTCGACGCGGCGAAGGGCTGCAACGATCCCGGCAAGCCGCTGATCGTCCGGCTGCCTGGTTTGACGCTCGCGGTGATGGATGTCGCGACGGCGCGCGAGGACAAAGTCGACGATCAACAGGTGCCGGCGTTCCGTGAGCAGTACCGTTCGTTGACGGATGTGACCGGCCCGGTCTGGGTCTTGCAGCACCGGCCGATCTGGAGCCCGGGTGGAATGTTCAGCGGCAGACTTGTCGGCGATAACAAGACACTGGCGGCCGCAGCCGATGGGGTGATCCCGGACAACGTCGGGCTGATGTTATCGGGCCATCATCACCTGTTTCAGATGCTGGAGTATCAAGCGAACCTGCCGGTGCAGATCGTTTCCGGCCATAGCGGTGACTCTCTCAACCCCGGTGCGTCGACCGATCCCGCGGGCTGGGTGGTCAACGGCGTGACGGTGAAGAGCGGCCTTCACATGCCGGGCAGCTTCGGGTTCTCGATGTTTGAAAAACAAAACAACGGTTGGCGGATCAGGAACTACGACCGCCTTGGTGTCGCGCGCGCATCCTGCTTCATCAATAACCGTACGACAGCCTGCCCATAGTCCCGGCGCGGCAGCTATTTGAAGCGCTCGGCCGGCGGCGCGATCTCTGTCACCAGATCGCGCACCAGTTTCTTGTTGGAGAGCGGCGCCAGCGTCATCTGCTGCGGCTGCAGCCGCGCCGTGCAGGCATAGACGGTCTTGCCGTCGAGCTCGATCATGCACTCCTTGCAAGCATTGGCGTTGATGCAGGAGAACCGGATCGCCAGGCTCGGATCGCGATGGATCCTGATCCAGCGCAAACCGTCGAGCACGGATTGGCCGTGTTCGAACGGCACTTCGTACGTTTCCCAGCGACCGGCATCGGCGATGTCGCCGCGCCAGATCTTGAGGGTAGCGCTTTGCGTCATGACGCCGCCGCCCCTTGCAGCGCAGCGGGCTGCCTGGACAGCACGATATGGCCGTCGCGCAACCGGATGAATTGATTGAAGGCCCAATCCGGCGACGTCTCCGGATAATCCTCACGGTGCTGGGCGCCGCGCGTTTCGGTGCGTGCGATCGCTGCTTCGGCGACCGATCTCGCCACCATCAGCATGTTGCGCAGGTCCAGCCAGTCGAGGCGGCGCATGTCGAAGCTTTGGCCGTTGCCTTGCGGCCGGTCGCCGATGTCAGCCGTCATGCGGTTGATCTTCTCGATGGCGCGCCTGAGTTTGGCTTCGGTGCGCAAGGCGCCGACGTCGTCCTGCATGATGGCCTGCAAAGTCTCCACCATCTCGGCGGTGTTGATCTCGCGTTCCGGCGGCTCCGCCGTGATTAGATCGATAATCGCGGCTTCGTTCGCGGCCGCTTCGGTATTGGAGGGCTTGCCGCGAGCGAACTTGGCCGCGCATTTGCCGGCGCGGCGGCCGAAGACGAACGCCTCGGTGATGGCGTTGCCTGACAGCCGGTTGGCGCCATTGGCGCCGCCAACCGCTTCGCCGGCGGCGAACAGTCCCGGCAAGCCGGTCCGCATTTGCGTGTCGACCGCGATGCCGCCATATGATAGTGCGCGATCGGCGCCACCTCGACCGGCATCTTGGTCAGATCGATGCCGTTCTCGGCGAGCTTGTCGATGACCGGTCCGAACGCTTCGCGCAGCTTCGTCTCCGGCACATGCTGGAAGCTCAGATAGACGCCGCCATGCGGCGAGCCTCTCCCGGCCTCGACCTCTTTTAGAATGGCGTAGCTGCCGGCGTCGCGCGTGATGACATATTTGCCGTCCTCGGCGACGCCGTAGTTTTGTGTGAATTCTTCCATGCGATTGTTGAGCAGCTTGCCGCCGAGCTTGTAGCGGAACGGGTCCCACATGATCGGGTCCATACCGATTAGACGGGGAGCAAGGTGCCCAATGGGAAAAAACTGCACGAATTCCATGTCGACCAGTGACGCACCGGCCCGCAACGCCAGCGCATAGCCGTCGCCGCCCATGTTCGACGAGGCGCTGTTGCGCCGGTAAAGCCGCGTCAGCCCGCCAGTCGCGATGATGGTCGCCTTGGCCGAAATCATCACCGGCGCGCCGCTGCCGAGATGAAGGGCTCCGGCGCCGACGATCCTGCCGTCACGACGCAGCAGATCGACGATGCAGAGGTCGCCGGCCTTAGCGATGCCGTCTGTCTTGTTGACCACGGTGCGCAGCGTTTTTGAGACCGCGGGGCCGGTGTTGAGGAAGTCGACATAGACGCAACGCGGCCGGTCATGACCGGGGGCCATGGTTGCGGTGATGTGGCCATCCTTGCGCGCCCACCCCACCCCCCATTCGTCCATGGCGCGAATGCAGTCGGGGCCTTCCTCGCACAGCAGACGCGCGAGCGGTTCGTTGCAAAGGCCGCGCCCGGCGGCGAGGGTGTCTTTGTAGTGATGCTGCCAGTCGTCCGGGGTTTCAGAACCGAGCGCGACGGCGACGGTCATCTGCGCCATCACGGTGGCGCCGCCGCGGCCGATCAGACTGCGGTCGGCGAGCAGCACTTTGCATCCGCTTCGCGCCGCCTCGATTGCCGCAAACATGCCCGCCGCGCCGGAACCGATGACGAGGACATCGGTTTCAACACGCAGCGGTTCAACGTTCATGGCATGCGCCAATCGTTCGCCGGACGTCACACCCAGGCGCGTTCGGTCTTGGCCTTTTCCTCGTAGCTGACAATCTTGCTCTTCTTCTGATGCGTCAGCCCGATATCGTCGAGGCCGTTGAGCAAGCAGTGCTTGCGGTGAGCGTCGATCTCGAACTTGACCGTGCCGCCGTCCGGGCCGCGGATTTCCTGCTTCTCGAGGTCGATGGTGAGCGTGGCATTGGCGCCGCGGTCGGCATCGTCGAACAGCTTCTCAAGATCTTCCGGCGAAACGCGGATCGGCAGCACGCCGTTCTTGAAACAGTTGTTGTAGAAAATGTCGCCGAACGCGGTCGAGATCACGCAGCGGATGCCGAAGTCGAGCAGCGCCCACGGCGCGTGCTCGCGGCTCGAGCCGCAGCCGAAATTGTCGCCGGCCACCAGAATCTTGGATTTGCGATAGGCCGGCTTGTTGAGCACGAAGTCCGGATTTTCGGTGCCGTCGTCCTTGAAGCGCTGCTCGGAGAACAGGCCCTTACCCAATCCGGTGCGCTTGATCGTCTTGAGGTACTGCTTGGGAATGATCATGTCGGTGTCGACGTTGATCATCTTCATCGGCGCCGCGACGCCTTCCAAGACGGTGAACTTATCCATGGTCTTTGCTCCGGCGCTTTCCAACAGGCTTTGGTTCTAGAACGTCCCGTATTCTGGTCAATAGCGGGCGGCGGGCGGGGCCCAGACATGCGTATTTCGCCGATCTCAGGCGCCCTTTTCGTTCTTCGGCACGGAGGCCAGTTCGGTGACCCAGGGCCGCGCCGAGGAGAACCAGTTCTGTACCTTGGGCGTGAGCTGGTCGCGCTGGCGCAACGTGCCGATGCGCAGCGTATAGGCCGGCGGATTGTCGACCGCCGCGCTGGCATAAAGCTGCGTTCCGCAATTCGCGCAGAAGCCTTGAATCCGCTTATTGCCGCTGTTGGCCGTGGTCTTGAGGTATCGCGCCGGTGTGCCGCGCAGAAGTTTGAAGTTCGCTGCCAGCACGCTGATGTTGACCCGGAACGCCGTGCCGGTGATGGCCTGGCAATCGCCGCAATGGCAGATCGAGGTGGTCTCCGGATCGGCCTCGGCTTCAAAGGCGATGGCGCCACAATGGCAACTGCCGTCAATTCGCATCCGTTGTTTCTCCTTAGTCCACACTGGCTTCGATGGCGTCGATGTCTTCGTCCGACAGCCCGAAATGGTGGCCGATCTCGTGGATGAGCACATGTGTAATGATGTAGTCGAGGGCCTCTTCGTGCTCGGCCCAGTAGTCCAGGATCGGCCGGCGATAGAGCCAGACCATGTTGGGCATCTGCTCTGGCGCGGATTCCGAGCGGAACGGCAGGCCGACCCCCTGAAACAGGCCGAGCAAGTCGAATTCGCTTTCCAGATTCATGGCCTTCACCACCTCTTCGGTGGGGAAATCCTCGACCCGGATGATGAGGCCCTCGCAAAGTCCCTGGAATCGCTCGGGCAGCCGGGAATAGGCCTCGGCCGCCATCGCGTCGAAATCGGACAAGGAGGGGGCCGATACCCCCCGCCAAGCCTGTGGGCCGTCGAATTGAGTGGTCATGCGGTTCTTTTAAGGGATGCCAGCCTGCCAACCAAGCGGTTGACCGAACTGTCGAAATGGGCGAGCGTTAACCATTAAGGCGGCGAATGGGGACTGGAATGCGGAGCATTGCTAGCGGCTTTGCTGTGATGGCGCTGTTGGGCGTCGTTTTTGCGACGCCCGCGGCGGCTGAATTCTTCGGCTGTAATGACAAAAACAGTGTCCGCAACCTGCGCGGCGTCGGGAGCCATCTGGCTAGCGCCGGTAACACCCGTGAATTCGCCGCCCAGTCGTCCCGGCCGCGCGTCACCATCTACCCGCGCAAGACCCAGCTCAGCCGCAACTCGGTCCGGCAATGCCGCGCTTCCCTGGTGAAGGAATACCGCGTCAGCGGGACCGTGATCGTGCCCCGCATGCATTGCTGGTGGGAATAGCAGCCTTTTTCGGTTTGCCGCCCGCGCCATCGGGGACGCAACTAACCCGGCACTTTGCGCGTTATCTCCAGGGGCCGACCACTGGAGGTGCGCGATGTCCAAGTACTTTCTCGCAATCGTTGCCGCAGGCTTGCTTGCCACGAGTGCTTTGCCCGCCGCCGCTGCGGGACAAAAAGCTCAAAAGCCCGATGCCGGTATCGGCGAGGGTCAGATCGGTTCGGTTGAGCTGAGCGCTCAACGGCGTCACCGGCACTATCGGTACGGCCGCTATCACCGCGGCCCGTATTATCGTCCGTACTACGCTTATGGCCCCAGCCCATATTACTACGGCCCGCGCTACTACCGTCCGGCGCCGGCCCCATTCTTTCCGTTCTTCTTCTGAGCGGCGTAAAAACCGAAAGGCCCGCTTTGTGGCGGGCCTTTTTTATTTTGAATATGCAGCGCGCGCTATTTCCACTCTCTGACGTCGACGAAGTGACCGGCGATCGCGGCCGCTGCTGCCATCGCGGGCGACACCAAGTGCGTGCGGCCCTTGTAGCCCTGGCGGCCTTCGAAGTTTCTGTTTGACGTGGACGCACATCGCTCGCCCGGCGCCAGCTTGTCCGGGTTCATCGCCAGACACATCGAGCAGCCCGGCTCGCGCCAATCGAAACCGGCGGCCTTGAATATCTTGTCGAGGCCTTCGGCTTCCGCCTGTTCCTTCACCAGACCGGAGCCCGGCACGATCATCGCGGAGACATTGGCGTTGACCGTGTGGCCTTCGGCGATCTTGGCCGCCGCGCGCAAATCCTCGATGCGGCCGTTGGTGCAGGAGCCGATGAAGACGCGGTCGAGCTTGATGTCGCTCATCCTCTCGCCGCCGATCAGTCCCATGTACGCGAGCGAACGCTCGGCCGCCGCGCGCTTCTTTTCATCGGCGATCTCGGCCGGCACCGGCACGCGGCCGGTGATCGACACCACCTGTTCCGGGCTGGTGCCCCAGGTCACGATCGGCGGCAGCTTGCTGGCATCGAGCCGCACTTCGCGGTCGAAATGCGCGCCATCGTCGGAGCGCAGCGTTTCCCAATAACGCATGGCGTCGTCCCACGTCTGGCCCTTGGGCGCCTTCGGCTTATCCTTGAGATACTCGTAGGCCTTCTCGTCGGGCGCGATGAAGCCGGCCTTGGCGCCGCCTTCAACCGACATGTTGCAGATCGTCATGCGGCCTTCGATCGAGACCGCGCGGATCGCTTCGCCGGCATATTCCAGTGCATAGCCGGTGCCGCCAGCGGTGCCGATTTCGCCGATGAGGGCAAGGATGATGTCCTTCGCCGTCACGCCGGGCGGCAAGATGCCGTCGACCACGGCGCGCATGTTCAGCGACTTTTTCTGGATCAGCGTCTGCGTCGCCAGCACATGCTCGACTTCCGAGGTGCCGATGCCATAGGCAAGCGCGCCGAAAGCGCCGTGCGTCGCGGTGTGGCTGTCGCCGCACACGATGGTGGTGCCGGGCAGCGTGAATCCCTGCTCAGGCCCGATGATGTGGACGATGCCCTGACGCTTGTCGAACTCGTGGAAATACTCGATGCCGAATTCCTTGGCGTTCATCGCCAGCGCTGCGATCTGCTCGGTCGATTCCGGATCGGGATTCGGTTTGTTACGGTCGGAGGTCGGCACGTTGTGATCGACGACGGCGAGCGTCTTCTCCGGCGCGTGCACTTTGCGCCCTGCGGTGCGCAGGCCCTCGAAGGCTTGCGGCGAGGTGACTTCGTGGACCAGGTGCCGGTCGATATAGATCAGGCTGGTGCCGTCCGGCTGCTCGTCGACCAGATGGTCGTCCCAGATCTTGTCGTAGAGGGTGCGCGGTTTCATGACTCGGTGACCTTCGGATTGATATTGCTTGGTTCAAAGCGGACGCGTCAGCCGCCGTGCGGCGGCGCCGATCAAAGTCCCGCCTGCACCGCCGTCAGCCGGCCGAAGAACCGCCACGGCAGCCGCGCGTGATCGCAAAGGATGATCCGGTGAGCTTTGGAAACCATCTAAGCTATATAGCCACTAGCGAAGGTTTGGACAATGAACGCGAAAAAGGGGCCGAACGGCGGCCCCTTTAGCTATTCCTGAATGGCGTGGACGTCTATTTCTTGTTCTTGGCGACGGCTTCGCCCGCGTCCGACCCGCTGGTGCTCGTTGCTTCGGAAATACGAGCCTTCTTGCCGCGCAGACCACGCAGGTAATACAGCTTGGCGCGGCGCACCTTGCCGCGGCGCACGACCTTGATGGAGTCGATCATCGGCGCGTAGAGCGGGAACACACGCTCGACACCTTCGCCGTATGAGATTTTGCGCACGGTGAAGCTCTCGTTCAGGCCAGCGCCCGAGCGGCCGATGCACACGCCTTCATAGGCCTGGACGCGGCTTTTCTCGCCTTCGACGACTTTCACGTTGACCAGCAACGTATCGCCGGGACCGAAGTCCGGGATTTCCCGGCCAGCCGACAATTTTTGCATCTGCTCTTTTTCGAGCGTCTGGATCAGGTTCATGGCGAATTCTCCGTCGGCAGCGCCAGCATCCGGCGCGCGGTGGCTGTCTGGTCTGAATGGGTTGGCGAGCTTCTAGACCATACAGAAAGGCTTGTCACCCTCAGGTTTTTGACCCGTTTTGGAGACCTTTTCGGGCCAGATAAGCCGCCCAGAGGTCCGGCCGGCGCTCCTTGGTGATCCGCTCGGCTTCCGCCCGCCGCCATTGGGCGACCTTGGCGTGATCGCCCGACGTCAGCACTTCCGGGATCGGTTCGCCCTCGAAGGCGGCTGGCCTCGTGTATTGCGGGTATTCCAGCAGCCCGTCGGCGAAGCTTTCCTCGATGCCGGAGGCTTCCTTGCCCATGACGCCCGGCAGCAGCCGGACGCAGGCATCCAGCAGGCCGAGCGCCGCGATCTCGCCGCCGGACAGCACGAAGTCGCCGAGCGAGACTTCCTCCAGGCCGCGCGCCTCGATCAGCCGCTCGTCGACGCCCTCGAAGCGCGCGCAGAGTACGACGACGCCCGGACCCGTCGCCAGCGTCGCGGCGCGGGCTTGGGTAAGCGGCGTGCCGCGCGGCGACATCAGCAGGCGCGGGCGCGGGTCGGGCGGTATGGCGTCAAGCGCAAGACTATCCAAAGCTCTTGCCAGCACGTCGGCCTTCATCACCATGCCGGGGCCGCCGCCGGCCGGCGTGTCGTCGACGGTACGGTGCCGGTCGTTGGTGTGGCCGCGGATGTCGATGGCGTCGAGCGACCAGATGCCGGACGCCAGCGCCTTGCCGGCCAAGCTGATGCCGAGGGGGCCGGGAAACATCTCCGGAAACAGCGTGAGGATGCTGGCGCGCCACATGACGGCTACTCGACTACGTTGGGCAGCACGATGGTGATCTGATGCAACGCGGTGTCGATGTTTGGCACCACGGTCTCTGTGAACGGCAGCAGCAGCGGTTCGCCGCCGGCGGTGGTCGCGATTTCGATCAGGTCGCCGGCGCCGAAATTGTGGATCGCCGTGACGTTGCCGAGCGGCGCGCCTTCCGGCGTCACCGCCATCATGCCGACGAGGTCGGCGTGATAGTAGGTGTCTTCTTCATCGATTGGCGGAAGTTTACCGCGCGACACGAACAGATCGGTGTTGCGCAACGTCTCCGCCGCGTCGCGGTCGGCGATGCCCTTGAGCCGCGCGACCAGATGATCCTTGGCCGCGCGCAGCGTCTCGATTTCGAAACGCCGCGCGCCGTCTTCCGTTTCGAGCGGGCCGTAATCCGCGACCGCCATCGGGTCCTGCGTGAACGGCCACAGCTTCACTTCGCCG
>JANMSH010000377.1:0-7346 GCA_031389105.1 Hyphomicrobiales bacterium | reverse complement strand
CTCGCCGCCGATCTTGGGGATGGCGGTGTGCAGCAGCAGCGGCAGATTGAATTTGCTGCTTTCCCAGTTGCCCGGCAGATTCTGCGCGCCGCGGTCGATGGTGCCGTCGTTCTCGATGATACCGGGGCAGCCGATGCCGATAAACGGCGCCAGCTTGAACTTCTCTTTCTCCGCGAGCTCGATCAGTTCTTTCAGCATCCTGACTAGGCTGTCCACCGCGCCTTCGCGATCGACTTTCTTCTCGTCGGCATGCCGCCACAGCTCGAACTTCCAGACCGAGGCTTTCGACAGGTCGGGCGCCTTCTTCAGATTGAGGTCGATGACGCCGGCCCGCATATTGGTGCCGCCGATATCGACCGCCAGGATGGCGTTGTAGCCCTTGAATAGCCATTTCGGCGCCAGATGCGCGGCGCCGATCAGGCCGGCCTCGTCGGGCTCGTTGCGGATCGGCACCAGATCGACATCGGTGCCATCGGCTTTCAGAATGATTCCGGTGCGGGCGATGCTCAGTTCGCCGACCCGGCTGCCGCGAAAGCCGCCTCCGATGACAAAACGCTCGGTGTCTTTCCAGGCCTTGAGTTTGAGGAAGCGGCGGATGACCAAGGCCAACTCCTGCGCGAATTCCTCCACCGCACTGTGGATGACGGCCGTGGCTTTGAGAGAGCCCTTGGACAAGGCGTCATCAAGGGTCTTTTTTGACAGCTTCTCGCTCGGCTCGTCGCCGAACGGGTCGTTGCCGGCCTTACGATACAGCTTGCGCCAATTTTCCAAGATGTCGCGGAATGCGCCCTTACTGGCGCGGTCGCCGAGGAAGCCTTCGTCGTCCTTGAGCTCGACATTATAGCTGTCGAGTTCGACCGAGGGCAGGCGGGCCGACCCGTGGGCAGCAATCATCGGCAGCGTGGATGTGTCGGACATGAAAATCTCCCCCGGGCCGATTACAACGGCAACGGGGCCGGAAAGTTTCATCGGCGGACCACCTCGCCGTCCGGGGACGAGCCGCGTATAAAGCCGTCAAATTTTAAACAAGGGGGGCCGAATGCCGAAGGAATTCGAAGAAAAAGTCGTGGTCGTCAGCGGCGGTAGCCGAGGCATCGGCCGGGCGATTGCCGCTGCCTTTGCGCGCGACGGCGCGCAGACCGTGCTGGCGGCCGCCAATGCGGCGACGCTCGCCGAGGGCGCCAAGGCGGTCGCAGCTGCTGGCGGCCCGGAGCCGATGACGATTGCCGGCGATCTGCGCACGCTCGCCGGCTGTGAGCAGGTGTTCGCCAAGGTCAACGAGCGCTTCAAGCGTTGCGACGTGCTGGTGAACAATGCCGGCGCCACGCGCGGCGGCAGTTTTCTCGATCTGCCGGACGATGCCTGGGCCGATGGCTTCGCATTGAAGTTTCACGCCGCGGTGCGGCTGACGCGGCTGTTCTGGCCGCTGCTCAAGCAAACGAACGGCAACATCATCACCATCGTCGGCGCCGCCGCGCGCACGCCGGGGCCGGAATTTCTCGTTGGCGGTTCGGTCAACGCTGCCGTGGCGAATTTCACCAAGGGTCTCACCGCGCTGGCCAACCGCGACGACATCAACATCAACGTCATTCATCCCGGCACAGTGCAAACCGACCGCTATGTGCAACTGGTTGCGAGTTTTGCCAAGGCGCAGAACAAATCGGAAGATCAAGTGCGTGCCGAGCAACTCAGCAAGAGCGGGCTACGCCGCATCGGCCAGCCGGAGGACGTTGCCGAGATTGCGGTGTTCCTCGCCAGCGCCAAGGCGCGCCACATCCAGGGCACCTCGATCACGGTCGATGGCGGCGGCACGCCGGGATATTACTGAAATTGCCGGTCGTGGCGCGTCAGCTAAACGAACGGTCACGATAGACTTTGCTATTCGAAACCCCAGCAGAGAGATTTAACGCCTGTGTTGCATCGACCGATTGAGCCGGCAGGACAAACCGGACATGGAACGGGGTCGTCTTCAATCTTGGTGAGTTTGCCTTGACAGATTCCGAGAGCCGATGATTTCTCCAAGGAGGAGTCTCACGATGACCATCACGATTACCGCCTTTGAACGGTCGCCCGATGGCGGCAAGGGACTGGCGCGTGATACGCGCGTTCGCTGGGCGCTGGAAGAAGTGGGCCAACCTTACGAGGTTCGTCTTGTTTCGTTCAGGGCGATGAAGGAACCCGCACATCTGACGCTTCATCCTTTCGGGCAGATTCCGACCTACGAAGAAGGAGATCTCGGCTTGTTCGAGACGGGGGCGATCGTTTTCCGTATCGCGGAGCGCCATGCGGGCCTGTTGCCAGACGATGCGGATGCCCGGGCGCGCGCGATCACATGGATGTTTGCCGCGCTCAACACGATGGAGCCGCCGATCCTTGAACTCGGAACCGCTAGGCTCCTTGAGGGCGACAAGTCGTGGTCCGCGCAACGCATGCCTCTCGTCGAGGATCGCGTCCGTAACCGGCTGGGCCAACTTTCCCGTCGCCTGGGCGATGCCGACTGGCTCGATGGTGCGTTCAGCGCGGGCGACCTGATGATGGTGTCGGTGCTGCTCAGGTTGAAAGCGTCGGGTATGCTGGACGAATATCCGAACCTCTCCTCCTATGTGGCCCGCGGCGAATCGCGGCCCGCCTACAAGCGTGCCTTCGAGGCGCAATTGGCGGTGAACAAGCCACCGGCCGGCTGATTGAGGTCCGGCTCGAAGTCGTCATCCGAGTTTTTCGTTCAGTTTATGGGTCGTGACCCTAGAGCCACAACGACCGTGCTTGTTGCCCTGCATTCCCGCTTGCGCAGGAATGAGCGGAGTGCGCGGTGCGCGCTACGAAATCGTCTTCACGATATCGATGGCGCGGCGCAGCAGCGTCATCGATGCTTCCAGCGTGCGGAAGGCGGCGTGCGCGGTCAGCGTGACGTTCTGCATTTTCGTCAGGGGATGATCGGCCTTCAATGGCTCGGCGTGAAACACATCGAGCCCGGCGTGGCGGATGTGGCCGCTCGACAGCGCCGCGAGCAAAGCTTCTTCGTCGACCAGCGCACCGCGCGCGGTATTGACGAAGATCACGCCCTTCTTCATGCGCGCGACGCGTTCGGCGTTGAGGAAGCCGCGGGTCTCGTCGCCCAGCGTCAAGTTCATCGACACCACATCGGCCTTCGCCAGCAGCGTGTCGATATCGACCAATGGCACTTTAATATCGGCGTGGGCCGTGCGGTTCCAGCCGATCACGGTCATGCCCATGCCGGCGCCGATGCGGGCGACCTCGCGGCCGATGCCGCCGAGCCCGATCACGCCCAGCGTCTTGCCGAGAAGCTGCACGCCCTCGTACGGCGTCCATACGCCGCTGCGCACTTCGCGGTCCATCCGCGCCACGTCGCGCGCCGCCGACACCATCAGCGCGATGGAATGTTCAGCCACCGCGGTGTCGCCATAGCCCTTGATGATGTGCACCTTGATGCCGCGGGCGTTGATCTCGCCGACATTCATGTAGCTCGCAGGGCCGGTGCCGAGGAACACGATGTGCTTGAGCTGTGGGCACTGCGCCACCAATTCGGTCGGCATGTAGGAGTGATCGTCGATCGCGATGTCGTAGCCGGCGATCACGCGCGGCAGGTCGTCCCGCCCGAAGGGCTTGAGGTTGACGTCGATCGGCGGGTCGTCTGGGCGGACGACGCGCGCCCACACCGGGGCCATTTGATCGTTGCAGTCGAAAAAGATGGCTTTCATGGAGTGCCCGCCCGCCTATTTACGTCCTTCCCGAGCAAGTCGGGTAATCCGGGCCGGGATGTCAAGTCCACCGTGTTGCGCTTTGCAATCCCCGCGTTGACGCCGCCGCGGACGCGGAATAGACGCTGCGGGCGCAAACGGAGCGTATTGGGTGACAGATCATGAGTGACGGCACTACAACGGCAAAGAAAGCGGCCTGTATCATCGCCTGGCCGGCCAGCCATTCCCGATCGCCGCTGATCCACAATTATTGGGCGCAGAAATATAATCTCAACGCCGAATACCGCCGCGAGCCGGTGCCGCCGGAACAGCTCACCGATTTCATTTCGCATTTTCGCGAGCGCGGCTATGTCGGCGGCAACGTTACCGTGCCGCACAAGGAAAAGGTGATGGCTTTGTCGGAGCCTGACGACCGCGCCCGCGCGGTCGGGGCCGCCAACTGCCTTTGGTATGAGGGAGACACGCTGCGGTCTACCAACACCGACGTCGAAGGCTTCCTGTCCAATCTCGATGCGGTGACGCCGGGCTGGGACCGCGGGCTTCAAAGCGCGATGGTACTGGGCGCCGGCGGCGGCGCACGCGCCGTGGTGTTTGCGCTTCTCACTCGTGACGTCAAGCGCGTCTATGTGATCAACCGCACGCTGGAACGCGCGCAGGCGCTGGAAAAGCAATTCGGTTCCCGCGTCCATGCCGCCGCCTGGAACGAAATCACTGGCCTGCTCGGCGGCTGCGGATTGCTGGTCAACACCACCACGCTCGGCATGGTCGGCCAGCCGCCGCTGGAGATCAATTTGCGCTGCCAGGCTTCGATGGTGGTAGCGGATCTCGTCTACGCGCCGCTGGTCACGCCGCTGCTTGCGATGGCGAAGATAAAGGGCCTGCGCACCGCCGATGGGCTCGGCATGCTGCTGCACCAGGCGGTGCGCGGCTTTAAGCGCTGGTTCGGTGTGACGCCGGAAGTGACTGCGGAATTGCGGGCTTTGGTCGAGGAAGACCTCAACAAAAGCGCGCCGTCGAAACCGCCGGCCGCGCCGGAAAAGGCGAGGCCGGCGGCAAAACCCAAGCCGCCGCGGCGGAATAAGAAGCCCGTTTAGGGGTTTTCCTGGCTGACGGGACTGGGCCAAAAGGCCGGCAGCATGTCAGGGAGGATACAATGTATAAAACGAATATGACGCGGCGTATTGCCTGCGCCATTACGCTTGCCGCGATTGTTTTCACCGCCAATACAGCCAGCGCGCAGCAGCCGGCCCGCATCCGCGGCCAGATCGAAAAGGCCGACGGCGCGATGCTGGCGCTCAAGACCCGCGACGGCGCCATGCTGGACGTGAAGCTCGCCGACGACGTGCGCGTCGCCGCGTTGGTCAAGGCCACGCTTGCCGACATCAAGCCCGACAGTTTCATTGGCGTCGCTGGCGTTCCGGAAGCCGACGGCAGCATCAAGGCTTATTCGATTCACATCTTCCTGCCGGCGCAGCGCGGCGTGGTGGCCGACCGCCACGGGCCATGGGACGGCCGGCCGAACAGCAGCATGACTAACGGCTATGTCGCCAATACGGTGACCGCCAAAGAAGGCGAAGCCTTGATGGTGAAATACAAGGAAGGTGAAAAGAAAGTAATTGTCACCAAGGATACCGTCATCGCCGCGGTGGCGCCCGGCAACAAAGACGAGCTCAAGGCCGGTACATCGATCATCATCATGCAGTCTGAAAAGCAGGGCGACACGGTGGTGGCCAAGAACGTCTATGTCGGACGCGGCGCCGCGCCTGGGATGTGATGGGAAACCGATTCACGCACGCACCCCGGCTTTCACTGATTGTCGCGCTTGCGGTTGGCGGCGCGTGTATCGGCGGAGTCCATGCGCAGCAGCCGCAAGGCATGCGCGTCAACGGCGCGGTCGAAAGTTTCGACGGCCAGGTACTGACGGTCAAATCGGCCGCGGCCGGCGAGGTGAAGGTCAATCTCACCGCCGACGTCATGGTGTTCGGCGTCAGCAAAGCGACGCTGGCGGACGTCAAGACCGGCGCCTTCATCGGCGTCGGTGCTTTGCCGCAGGCCGACGGCAGCCAGCGTGCCATCCAGGTGACGGTGTTCGCCGACGTGCAGCGCGGCCTGGGTGAGGGCCATCGTCCTTGGGACCGGCAGCCCAACAGCACCATGACCAATGCGACCGTCGATCAGACGGTGGCCGGCGTCGACGGCCAGATGGTGACGGTCAAATACAAAGACGGCGAAAAGAAAATCGTCATCCCGCCCGACGCCGTCATTCTGGCTTATACGGTCGGCGACAAAGCCGAACTCAAGCCGGGTGCCGCGATCGGGATCGTGCGTGCGGTGAAGAAGCCGGACGGCACGCTGGAAACCAATCGCGTCAATGTCGGGCGCGGCGGGGTGGTGCCGCAGTAAATCTCGTTATTCGTCGTGTCGGCGTAACCTTCGCTAGCCTTTCCACGTCGGCTGGCGAGCGGGTACTGCGTCTTTGAAAATATCGAAGCCTTTCCAGGCCGGCTCTGGCGGGTCGACGTTCGGCTGCGGCGTATAGATCGACGGCCCGGTCATCTGCATTTCCGGGATGTAGCGCGGGCAATTGGGAAAAATAGCGCGCGCTTCCAGCCGAACGATGAGCTGCGCGCCGACGGTTTCCTTGAGCAGCGGATCGTCGTCGCGAATGCGCGCGCTGCCATTGACGCGCAGCCGCCGCGGTGTGCCGTGCATCGCAATGAACAGTAGTCCGACGTTCGGGTTGACTACCACGTTGCCGAGACTCTTGAACATGCCGTTGCCGTCATAGTCGGGGAAAGCCAGTTCGGACGGGCCGGTGACGCGCACGAAGCCCGGCATGCCGCCTTTAAAAGAGCAGTCCGGACGGCCTTCGGCGTCCGCCGTCGCGATAAAGAAGTAGGCCGCGCTTTCGATGAAGGTTTTGTCGTCGTCCGTGAAGGCCGTACGGGCGAGATTTTCCAGCCGGTCGGAAATGCGACGGCTGTCGAAGCGGTCTTGCAGTTGGCGGTTGCCGTCGTGATATAAACTCATCGCGTCACCTCGCTTCAGGACGAGATTTCCAGCAATTGTCCGCCATGCTCGCTCAGGATGCGGGCGAGCACAAGCCGTCTAAACCCGCTGTTCGGCTGCCTGCGTCCCTCGCTCGAACCTGATTCCCAAAGTCTTGATGCGCGACGCCAGCGTCGTTGGCTTGACGTCGAGCATCTCAGCAGCGCCACCGCGCCCGAACACCTTGCCGCCGCTGGCTTGCAGTGCGGCCATGATGTTGTTGCGGTCGCGTTCGCGGCGGTCGTCGTCGGTCAGCACCGACGCTTTGCCGTCTGCCGTCACGCGCCGCCCTGTTTGGAGTGTTGAATTCTCCGGCAGGTCGATGCGGACACGTCCGTTGCGCGCGAGAATGGCGGCGCGCTCGATGACGTTTTGTAATTCACGCACGTTGCCTGGCCATGGATATTGCGACAGCCGCCGCGCATCGCCTTCGGTCAGCCGAAGCTCGCCGGTCTTCAATTTGCGCCTTGCCTCGCGCAGCAGATGCACCGCGAGCAGGGGGATGTCGTCGGCGCGCTCCCGCAGCGGCACCAATTCGACCGGAAACACGTTGAGCCGGAAATAAAGGTCTTCGCGGAA
>JANMSH010000369.1:0-4956 GCA_031389105.1 Hyphomicrobiales bacterium | reverse complement strand
TCCATGAACTGGCCGGGCTCCCCGCGCCGCACCCGCTCACCACCGCCTTCACGATCTCGCTTGGAACGCCGGCCGCCATGGCTAAGGCCGCGGCGGCCGCGGCCGGCCGCGCGCTGCTCAAGATCAAGCTTGGCGGCAATGAAGAGGATGGCGGCGACCCTGCCCGAATCGCCGCCGTGCGCGCCGCCGCGCCCAAGGCCACTTTGATCGTCGACGCCAACGAGGGCTGGACGGACGCCAATCTGGCCGGCCATTTGGCCGCCTGTGCCGCAGCCGGCGTTGTGCTTGTCGAGCAACCGCTGCCGGAAGGCAAAGACGATGCGCTCGGACGAATTGCCCGTCTGATTCCCGTTTGCGCCGACGAGAGCGTTCATGACCGTCAATCGCTCGCAGCGCTGAAAGGCAAATACGACGCGGTCAATATCAAGCTCGATAAAGCAGGCGGCCTGTCCGAAGCGCTGGCGATGGCGGCCGACGCGGAGCGCGCCAACTTCGCCATCATGGCCGGCTGCATGGTCGCGACCTCGCTGGCGATGGCCCCGGCAGTGCTGCTGGCCCAAGCCGCGCGCTTTGTCGACCTCGACGGCCCGCTGCTGCTCGCCAGGGACCGCCCCGAGGGCCTCCGTTACCAGGACAGCCTGATACACCCTCCCACGCCGGCGCTGTGGGGCTGACTTTTCCACCGATGCAGCGCGGCAACAGTTGGCAAATACCTGAATTCGTTCCCCAAATGTGCTCCCCAGTTCCGTTAACCATACCTTCCCGCCAGCTCTCGGATCGGCTTACAATTGGTTAACGGAAGGTTAATGTCGCCCTACGGGTAATGGGGTGTTGACGGGGATTGGGGAGATGCGTTTTCGGGGGCTGCTGCTCTTAGGCACTATTCTGGCGTCCGGCGTTACGTCGGCGTCGGCCGCCATGCGCATCGCCGAAGACCGCGGCGGCCAGATCGGCCACTACCTCCAGGCCTATTCCATGTTGCGTGCCAGCGGCGAACGCGTCGTGATCGACGGCAATTGCCTCTCCGCCTGCACGCTCGTGCTCGGCATCGTTTCGCCGGCCAAGGTTTGCGCGACACCGCGCGCGCGCTTGGGCTTCCACGCCGCCTGGATGCCGGACGTCGACGGACGTCCGATCACCAGCCCAATGGGTACGCAGGCTTTGTGGAATATCTATCCGAGTTCGGTACGGCGCTGGATCAGCCGCAACGGCGGCCTGTCGCGCAAAATGATTTTCCTGCAAGGCCGCGAACTCGGCAACATCGTCGCTAGCTGCGAGCAGCCGACGTGACGCGCCAACAACCGCTCAGAGCGCCGCTACACCACGGGCTCGATACGTTACGAGCGCGCAAACGCCGCCGGCGACCGCCGCTAGCGCCATCGCCATAAAGGCGAAGCTGCCGAACATTTCGAACAGCACACCGGACATCGCCATCGCTCCGGCCATGGCGAGGCCCATCGCGATCGCGAGATAGCCTTGGGCGCGCGCACTGTGTCCCGGCGGCGCATAGTACGCGACAAAGCCGAACGTCCCGAGATGCGTGGCGCCGAACGACAGCGCGTGCAGCGTTTGCAGCCAAGGCAACGCCCAGAACGGCGGGTCGAGCGCCATGCCGCCCCAGCGCAACGCGGCGCCAAACGCGCCGACCATCATCAGCACCGTCGGCACCTGTAAGAGCGGCGGCAATCTTGCAGCAAGAGCGAACAGCACGATCTCGGCTGCGACCCCTAGCCCCCACAGCGCCGCGATCACGGTGCCGTCGAGACCGGCGCTGCGCCACTGCACCGCGGTGAAACCGTAGAACATCGCGTGGCTGCCCTGTATCAGGCTCGCCGCCGCCAGCACCGCGATGAAGATCGGATCGCGCAACAGGCGTCGCACCGGTTGCGGTTCGGTGGTGACGGGTGCCGCCACCGACACCGGCTGCAACGAGAATGACGCCAGCGCGGTGCCCAGACTCGCGATCACGATCATCCAGATGATATGGCGCGCCGAAATCAGATCGGCGGCGACGCCGGCGGCAAGATTACCGAGGATGAAGGTCGCCGAACCCCACAGCCGCACTGGGCCATAGGCCTTGCCCCGCGCCGCCAGTCCCTTGAACGCATAAGTCTCGGTCAGCGGCATCAGCGGCGTAAAACCCAGCGAGGCAAACGCATAAGCCAACAGGATCGCCGTGGCGCCTTCGGCCAGGCCCATCATTCCGTAGCCCGCCACCGCAAAGCAGGCTGCAACGATGATGCCGGCGCGCAACGCATCGCGCCGGTCGGCGGCGCGGGTGGCCAGCGGGATCGAGAAAACCCGCAGCAGCATCGGCGCCGCCAGCACCACGCCGATGGCGGCCGGGTCCAGGCCCTTGGCTTCCAGCCAGACCGGCAAAAACGGCTGGGTAATGCCGGCGACAATGAAAAAAGCCGCATAAAGCGCTGAAAGCCGCGCCGTAAAGCCGATTTGGATCGGAAAAAGCAGCATCCAGGCGCCTACCCCCAAGTGCAGGCGCCGGGGGGTTGCGGACCCACCGCGCTAGCCGAATCAAGCCCGCTGATTGATAAACTGGGGCCTCAAGGATTGTACATGGCGAACGAAGCAAACGCGCTCACCAGCGCCCCGACCGCATTGCGCGAGGAGGATTACCGCTCATTCTGCGCGGCGATCGAGGCGAGCGCGCGCGGCCGCGACTTCCTCGCCGAATATGCCCGGCGCAACCGCCACGCCGACACCGAGATGCTGCTGGCCGCGCTCGACCGCATGGAAACGTTGATGCGCGCCGACGGCAAGTCGCGCGACCGGCTGCGCGACGAGTTGCGCGTGCTGCTGATTGCGATCCGCCTCGCCCGGCCCGACATCGATTCCGCCAGCGCGCTGAGCAAAGCCGCCAAGCTCGTCAATCTACTCGACCTGATGGAACGGCGCATCGACGCCATGGTCGAGAACAATGAAATCTTGCCGGAGCCCCAAGCGCCGGAGCTAATCCCGTTGATGCTCGCCGTGGTGCCGCGTCCCGACGAGCCGGAATTGCCGATCCCATCGCCGGTGCAGCCGCCGGCCATCGTACTGGTGCAGGAAGTAAAACTGGAGCCGGTGAAGCAACCGCCGCCGAAACAACACACTCCGAAGCAAGACACCGCCATCCAGGCGCTCGCAAACAATTTGCCGTCTGCGATTCCATCCGCGCCCTCTCCGCCGTTCACCGATGAAGCCGCCGTGATTTCGAAAGCACCTGAAGAAAAATGGCTGCCCGATTTCGGGGGCGACGAAGCTCAGATCATTCACACCAAGCCGGTGCGGTCGATGGCCTTCATGCCCGAGGTGATGTTTGACGGTGCGGCAGTCGAGAACACTGTCGCGGCACCAGCCATTGCGCAGCCTATCGTCGCAGAGCCCGAGCAGGCGCGCATCGAGATACACAAGCCCGCTGAGATCGAAGCACCGGCCGTAGCCACACCAGCGCCAAAACCCGAACTCGCCCGGCTGCGCGACAATCCCCTCGCCGCGATCATGGCGCTGAGCGAAGAAGAACGCATCGCGCTGTTTACGTAAATTCACCGCTCATCCCCGCGAAAGCGGGGATCCAGGGCTGAAGAAATAAGTATTGGATGCCCGCCTGCGCGGGCATGAGCGGACTATTGCGCAATCAACTTCGCAAACAACTCCGTATCGACATTGCCGCCGGACAAAACGCCGACCACGACCTTGCCTTTGACGTCGACCTTGCCCGCCAGCAACGCCGCCAGCCCGATGGCGCCGCCCGGCTCCACCACCAGCTTCAACTCCTCGAAGGCATAGCGCACCGCGCGGCCGACTTCGGCGTCGGTGGCGGTGACGCCCTGCCCGATCAGTCTTTGCGTGATCGGAAAAGTCAGTTCGCCCGGAGTCGCGGTCAATAGTGCGTCGCAAATCGAGCCGCTCATACGCGCATTGCTCTCGCGCTTGCCACTGACAAACGAGCGCAAGGTGTCGTCGAACCCGTCCGGCTCGGCGGTGTAGATCGCCACCTCCGGCACGCGCGCCTTGAGCCCGAGCGAAGTCCCCGCCGCAAGCCCGCCGCCCGAGCAGCCGATCACCAGGATGTCGGGCTTGAGGCCACGCTCCGCCAATTGCTCGGCGATCTCTGCGCCGATAGTGCCCTGCCCGGCGATGATCAGCGGATCGTCGTAAGGCGGCACCAGCGTGGCGCCGCGCTCATTGACGAGCTTCATCGCAATCGCGGCGCGGTCTTGCGTGTTGCGGTCGTAGGCCACGATTTCGGCGCCGAGCGCCATCGTGCGCTCGCGCTTGGCGCGCGGCGCATCGGCCGGCATCACGATGGTGGCGCGCATACCCAGGAGCTTCGCCGCCGCCGCGACGCCTTGCGCGTGATTGCCCGACGAATAGGCCACCACGCCGGCGGCGCGGCGCTCCGGCACGATCGAGGAAATCTTGTTGTAAGCGCCGCGGAATTTGAACGAGCCGGTGCGTTGCAGCGTCTCGGCCTTGAGAAACACACGCGCGCCGAGCAGTTCGTCCAGCACCGCGGCGTTGATCAGCGGCGTGCGCACCGCAATGCCGGCGATGCGCTTCACAGCGGCGTCGACATCGGCAGCGGTGGGGAGAATGGTGTCGTGGATGGTCATGGCGGCAAGCTAGCGCCGCCACCACCGGCTGTCATCATCCGCGATGGCAGTCTTGATCCGTCACCCTGAGGTGCGAGCCGCAAAGCGGCGAGCCTCGAAGGGCGACGGCCGTCTATCCTTCGAGGCTCGGCCTTCGGCCGAGCACCTCAGGATGACGGAATCAACAAGCCGCGAGTTCTTATTGCTATCGCGCCGCGGATTGCCGGCGTTGGCGAGCGTTGTTAAACAGCGTCTTGAGCCGCTCTTTACGGGTTCGTTTTTCGCGCCAGGCCCGCGCGCCTTCGGTCACGTGATCGAGGAAGGTCTGCGCGCAGGCCCGCCACGTCAGCCGTTCGGCGAAGTC